>NZ_NGJZ01000001.1:315060-630120 GCF_003987595.1 Vagococcus entomophilus
GAGAAAAATAACTTCAAAAAACGGATCGATGATTTAATGACAAAGTATGAAATTCAAGCGATCGTAGGCACCGTAGAAGTCACGTATCAAAACATTCCATTTTTTTCAGCGTTGGATATTTTTAATGATGAAAAATTTGAATTGTTTACAAAGCTTGTCATTCAGGATATCCCCACTGAACAAATTGTCCTAGCACTAGAAGGAATGATTAAAAATGTAGACTCTGTTCAAAAATTAGTCTTGCTGTTAAAAAAAGTGACGCATCAGATTGAAATTGATTGTCACTTTTCTCTAGAAAAAGGAGTAAATACTGGGATTGTTTTACATTTAGCTTTTCTTGTGGATGCACTGTTGTCAAAAAGTCAAATTCGTACATTTCCTCGTCTGGATCAGTTTAAAAAAGAACATAGAATGGAAATGGATATTGTGCACACGCACTTACTTTTACTTGAAAAACAGTATCGCACCAAGATTCCTGAAAGCGAGATTGCTTATGTGTCGCAGATGTTTATACAAAATAATCAAGTGAAAAAGGTAGACAAGACCCAATAAGGTGTCTTGTCTATTTTAGTGTGTAATGAAATAGCTAGTGTGTAAGACAGAATGTACAGTCAAAATGCTGATTGTATCCGTTTTATATATAAAAAAGTTGGCACGTTTCTTGCTTTATATTAAGTGTAAATAAAAATTAGGAGTGAGTGTTATGTCAAAAAAAACAATTATGCTTGTATGTTCAGCAGGAATGAGTACGAGTTTACTAGTTACAAAAATGCAAAAAGCAGCAGAAGAAAAAGGCTTAGATGCAGATATCTTTGCTGTATCAGCATCAGAGGCGGATTCACATATTGAAAACAAAGATGTAAACGTTCTCTTGTTAGGACCACAAGTTCGCTTTATGAAATCACAATTTGAAGACAAATTAACACCAAAAGGAATTCCAGTAGAAATAATCAACATGAGTGATTATGGCATGATGAATGGTCAAAATGTTTTAAATCAAGCATTGAATTTAATCGAAGAACAAGAATAAGCTGGATTAAAATTTAGTAGAGGAGGCTGACAATATGGAAAATGAAGAAAATTTAGAAGCCATCATGGGGTTGATTATGAATGGTGGGAATGCCAAAAGTGATGCTATGGAAGCAATTCATGCAGCTAAAAAAGGAGAGTTTGACTTAGCAGATGAAAAGCTCAAAAGTGCAGAACAATTTTTGAGCAAGGCTCATCATTCGCAAACAAGTATGTTGACCCAAGAAGCACAGGGCAATCATGTGACGGTCACTTTGCTTACTGTACACAGTCAAGATCATTTAATGACAGCAATTGCTTTTGCCGATTTAGCTAAAGAAATCATTGATTTATACAAGAAAATAGCTTAAAAAAATAAAACAATATGAGGCTGTATTAAATACAGTCTCATTTGACAGGAATTTTGCTCAAAATAGGAGGAAAAAAATGGATACATTTGTTCAATGGATGGAAAAATATTTTATGCCTAAAGCTTCGGTTGTTGCAGCTCAGAGGCATTTAGTAGCAATTCGAGATGCGTTTGTTGTGACGATGCCTTTAATGATTTTAGGGGCATTAGCAGTATTAATCAATAGTTTACCAATTCCAGGCTTCTTAAATCTGATGGATAAATTATTTCCCATGCTTGTCAACGATGCTCCAATCTGGAGAAGTTTTGGTGGCAACATTTGGAATGGAACTTTTGCTATTTTTTCAGTACTCATTTCATTTTTGGTCGCCTATAATTTAGTCAAATCATACGGAAAGGATGGAATTGCGGCTGGAACTGTATCTGTTGCGACTTTTTTTTCAGTAGGTGGATTAAAAGGAATGGATGCAACGGGATTATTTATTGCACTCGTGATTGCGCTTGTCTCTGGTGAAATTTTTCAAAGATTAGTTGGCAATGAAAAATTAGTAATCAAGATGCCTGAGGGAGTTCCACCAGCAGTTGCTAAATCATTTGCAGCACTTCTTCCAGCTATGATTACGATTAGTCTATTCAGTTTTATTACATCGATTTTCTTTGCATTTGGTGTCGAAAATATTGTTATTTCATTTTATAAAACGGTGCAACAACCCTTTATGGGATTAGCCAATAGCTATCCATCTGCACTGTTGCTTGCATTTATTACGCCTTTTCTATGGTTCTTTGGTTTACACGGAGCCAATATGGTTGATCCTTTGATGCAAACCATTAACGTACCAGCCATCGACGCGAACATAAAAGCACTAGAAGCCGGAAAAGCAATTCCATATATTGTTAATAAACCTTTTTTTGATTCATTTGTCAATTTAGGCGGAACGGGTGCGACATTAGCACTTTTAATTGCCATTTTTATTGTTGGACGTCGAAACAAACCTTACAAAGTAATCACCAACTTGAGTTTAGCACCGGGAATTTTCAATATTAATGAGCCTGTTATGTTTGGTTTGCCGATAGTCCTAAATCCAATTATGTTTATTCCGTTTATTATCGTCCCAATGGTGCTTGTAACGATTGCTTACATCGCTACAGCAAGCGGGCTTGTTCCTGGAGCTACGTTCATGCCACCATGGGTAACACCCCCAATTATTGGTGGATTCTTAGCCACAAAAAGCATTGCTGGAGGTGTTTTAGCTGCTGTTAATTTGGTCATTGCCATCTTAATTTACATTCCATTTGTTAAGGTCGCAACCGATCAATTTTTAAGACAAGAAGCACAAGCAAAATAGTTTAGTTAGCTAGATAAAATCTCTTTGTAGCACTCTTGATAAGACGAATTGAACGTTTTTGATGTTTGCTAGAGATTTTATCTATTTTTAAATCACAGAACAGGAGTGAGAGTAAATGGAGTATCAATTTCCAAAAAACTTTTGGTGGGGATCAGCAGCTAGTGGCCCACAAACAGAAGGGACCGTAAGTGGTGATGGAAAAGCGCAAAATATCTGGGATTTTTGGTATCAAGAAAAACCTGAAAAATTTTACCAAGAAGTAGGACCAAGTGAAACTTCACAATTTTATTTGAACTACCAGGAAGATATTCAAATGATGAAAGCAATTGGCCACAATTCGTTTCGAACGTCTATTCAGTGGAGCCGTCTGATTCCAAATCCTGAAACGAAAAAAATAAACGAGGAGGCTGTGGTTTTTTATAATCATGTGATTGATGAGCTTCTCTCAAATGATATTGAACCCTTTATTAATTTGTATCATTTCGATATGCCCCTATCCCTGCAAGCAAAGGGAGGTTGGTTGAATAGAGAAGTGGTAGAAGACTATATTTTTTATGCCAAAACTTGTTTTGAGCTATTTGGTGATCGTGTCAAAAAATGGTTTACTCATAATGAGCCGATTGTACCTGTTGAAGGTGGCTATCTTTATGGGTGGCATTATCCTGATGAAGTAAATCTAAAACACGGTGTTCAAGTAGCATATCATGAGACTCTGGCCAGTGCTAAAGCAATCGAAGTCTATCACGCACAGCATTATGCTGGTGAGATAGGGATTGTTCTGAATCTTACACCAACTTATCCGAGAGATAAACAAAATAAAGCGGATGTTGAAGCAGCACGACTAGTAGATGGATTATTCAATCGCTCTTTTTTAGATCCAGCAGTAAAAGGTGAGTTTCCACGTGATGTGGTGCAATGGTTAAAAGAACACGGACTTATGCCCAAAGTGTATAAGGAAGATTTAGAATTGATTCGAAACAATACTATTGATCTTTTAGGCGTCAACTACTACCAACCGCGTAGGGTAAAAGTAAAAGAGACACCAATAAATCACGATTTACGCTTTATCATGCCAGAAGATTTTTATGATGTTTATGATATGCCAGGGAAAAAGATGAATCCTTACCGAGGTTGGGAAATCTATGAAAAAGGAATTTACGACACACTAATGAACATTAAAGAAAACTATGGCAATATTCGTTGTTATATTTCTGAAAATGGAATGGGAGTCGAACGAGAAGAGCAGTTTATGAATGCAGAGGGTGTGATTGAAGATGATTACCGAATTAAATTTGTGATTGATCATCTAAAATGGGTCCACCAGGCGCTCCAAGAAGGCAGTCAAGTACAAGGCTACCACATGTGGACATGTATGGATAACTGGTCTTGGTTGAATGCCTATAAAAATCGTTATGGTTTTATTGCAGTAGATTTGGAGAATAAGACAAAAAGAACCATCAAAAAAAGTGGCTATTGGTTTAAAGAACTAACCGAAAAAAATGGGTTTATGGAAGAGTAAAGTAAAAATTCAATCGAGCAAATTTTAGGTAGGTTGGAGGTATCCTATGAATGAAGTGAAAAAAATGAACACACAAAATGTAGAAGAGATGTTTCAATTAGCAGCGTATGCATTCAACTCCGAAACAACAGAAAAAAGAAAAAAACGATTAAATCAATTGATAGGTCACTCGTCAAATTATGGTTATTTTGTAGAAGGGATGTTAAGCAGTCAAGTGATTGCAACACACTTCAAAGTTGCTTTTCATACAACAAGCTATAACGTGGGAGGCATTGGCTATGTTTCTTCTTATCCTGAATACCGAGGGGAAGGGGGGATTTCGGCGATTATGCAACAGATGCTAAAGGATTTGGCACAAAATAAGATAGAACTGGCCTATTTAGCCCCATTTTCCTATCCCTTTTATCGGAAATATGGATTTGAACAAATTTTTGAACAAATCGGTTACACGGTTCAAGCAGAAAAGTGGCCGATTCCTGCTAAGACCTCGGGAGTAGTGAAAAGAGTCACGTTTGAAATAGCAAAAGAAGCAGGGAAAAACGTTTATGAGCAAGTAATAAAAAATCACAAAGCAGCATTGATAAGAGAATCTTGGTGGTGGGATTATGTGTTTGGCTTAGAAGAAAAAAACAAATACGCCATTTATCAAAAGGCTACAGGGGAAATAGCGGGGTATTTGATTTATCAGTCTAGTACACAGCAGTTTACGATAAAAGAATGGGGCTACCTTAGCTCAGAAGCGATGCGAGCTCTGGTTCATTTTGTAGGCTCACATAACGGCTCAGCTAAAGAATTTTACTTAAAGCAAGCTTTTAGTGGAGAAAATCTAAGTTTTCTGTTATCTGATCCCAGTCTGAAAATGGAACTAAATCCTTATATGATGGGAAGAATTGTTGATTTTGAGCATTTTATCCAAAAGTATCCGTTTTCTAAGGAGAACGAAAAAAAAGCTGTATACTATTTTGAAGTGGAAGAAGATAGATATGCGCCGTGGAACACAGGCATCTGGCAAGTCATTCCTACAAAGAATGATCAAAATCAAGTCAAAAAAATAAGTAGAGGCTCAGCAAATTTTGAGGGTGCGGTAAGAGTCAAGGGGACTATTCAATCTTTCACACAACTTTTATTAGGATATAAATCAGTGGAACAACTGCTTTTTTTTGAAAGGTTGAAAGGAAACGCAGAGGAACTTTTATCACTCAGCAACGTTCTTCCAAAAGGAAAGTCTCTTTTACACGATTACTTTTAACTAAATAGTTGCTTTCAAGCGCACAGGATTTTCAGCTAATATAGAGCAGATCTTAAGGCCATGATCATTAGATGGTTACTTTAAATGAGTGAGCTTTTCTTAATTGGATTGACAGTGAAGGGGATATTCGATAGAATAATAGGTGAGTCTTAAAAACTTAACTTGTTATTTTATAGTTCTCTTGTCCCTTTAGTTAAATGGATATAACAAATCCCTCCTAAGGATTAGTTGCTGGTTCGATTCCGGCAGGGGACGTATAAAAAAAGTGTAACGTGGGAGCGTTACACTTTTTTTATACGAAAATTTGGAATAGAAAGAAAAAGATTCTGGACTCTAACTTTTTAGTTAGAGTCCAGAATCTTAGGACCCTCATATATTTTTAATGATAAAAATCGAAGCGCCCTTTTTTCAAAAGAACATTGGCAGATCCAACTTGTAAGAGAGATTTGTCAGCAACACCTTTTTTCATCACAGAGGCAAGATAACCTTTAAAGTGTTTGCCTCCAACTTCGGCAATTGCTTCGTTATCACCGATAGAACAAACGGTTCCAGCAGAGGTAAAGCTAAAAGCTTGAGTTGCTTTATTATTCAGTTTTGCTTCCAAATTCACGACAACTGTATCTGCTTGTTTTAAAGCAATTTGAGCAGTTGTTGGGTAAGGGCGATTATTTTCTTTGTTCATAACCGCACTGACATCTCCAATCATGAAAATTTCTTCATTACTAGGAACGGTTAAATCCTCATTGACCATGACACGACCACGTCGAGCATCAAACCCAGAACCCTCGATAACGCTACTACCTTTAACCCCAGTCGTCCAAATAATCGTATTTGCTGCCACTTCTTCAAGTTGTTCTCCTTTTTGGTAAACAACAGCTCCAGATTTAATTTCTTTGATAGGCGTTCCAACACAGAAAGTAACTCCACGTGTTTTTAGTTTATCGATGGCATAGTTAGATAATTTTTCTGGAAACATTGGCAGTAACTTGTCCATTGCTTCGATACAGGTTATTTTCACTTGCTCTAATGGGAAACCATATTTCTTTGCTAATTTTGGCAAAAGATTTGTTAATTCGCCTAAGTATTCAATACTTGTAAAACCCGCTCCGCAAACAGCGATGCTCAAATCATTTACATCTTTAGAAGTTGCGTAGTTTGCTAATTGTGCTTCTAAGTGTTTTCTTGCTGCAGTTGCAGTTGGAATATCTACGAGACATAGACTGTTTTCTTCTACACCTGGGATATTGAACGATTCAGACTCAAATCCAAGAGCAACAACCAAGTAGTCATAAGATAAATCATTTCCTTTTTGCAGTGATACAGTTTTTGAATCTTTGTTTATTTTTTCCACAGTGTCTTGAATAAATGTGACTTTCTTTTCGTTAACGACTTGTTTTAAATCAAAACAAATCTTGTCAGAATCATGTGTACCAGCAGCTACTTCGTGTAAATAAGTTGCTTCATAGTGGTAGCTGTTTTTGTTAACCAGTACGATTTCAGCGTCTAAATGTTTTTTTTGTAGTCCTTTAATCACACGTAGTCCACCGTAACCGGCACCTAAAACTACAATTTTTTTCTTTGCCATGTTAATGCCTCCAAAATAAGTCTCTTATTGAATATCTACCGTTCTATGATAAAGCTCTTTGTGTTTAGTGTCAACAAAAAGAAACACAGTAAATAAGGCTGTAACAGTGTAAAATGTCCGTTTTCCACAACTTAATGAAAACCTTCACAATTTTTTAGCTGTTTTCACTATTAATTCACTAGTATTTTTAAAGAATCTATGATAAAGTTGTACTATATTAGTTTAATATAGTGGGGAGGGTCTAGCCCGTGTATAATATTTTATTAGCTATCATGCTTATTTTGTCTGTTCTCATCGTGATTGTTGTGATGATGCAGCCTAGCAAACAAAATAGTGCTGCAAGTGCTTTTTCTGGAGGCGCAGATCAGTTATTTGGCAAACAAAAAGCGCGCGGTTTTGAAGCGGTTATGCAACGTTTCACAACGATTCTTGGATGCGCGTGGGTGATTGTTGCCTTATTATTAGCTTATTTATCTTCTGGTTCTTAGAATAAAAAAAGCCTCCTGATTTCAGGGGGCTTTTTCTTTGAAAATAATAAAGAAGGAGAGACAAGTAGATGGTGCAAGTGAAATTACCCACAACGTTATATTTTAAACAAATACATAAAAAAAAAGCAGTTCTACTATTACATGCTTATTCTGGGAGTCCAAATGATGTCAGAATGCTCGCAAGAAAATTAGAAAAAGAAGAATACGCTGTTTATGTCCCTCTGCTTTTAGGCCATGGTACACTCAATCCTTCTGATATTTTGCGTTTTACACCAGAAGATTGGTGGGGACAAGTAAAGCAAAGCATGCATTTTTTAATAGAAGAAGGATACCAAAAAATCACAGTATTTGGGTTATCAATGGGCGGGATTTTTGCCATGCGAACACTTGAACAGTTTTCTGAGTGTAGCGCAGGCGGGTGTTTTTGTTCACCGCTCTTTCCAGATACTAAGCAAGCCATTTTACCCAATTTTCTTAGTTACTGTGAAACGGTTTTACGCTATCAAAAAAAAACGCCAGATGAAATCACTAATTTTATCCAGTCCATAAAACCTGCTGCGCAAAGCCAGTTAAGGCAAATCCAACTATTTGCTGGCCAAACAGCGGCTAGTTTAGCAGAAATTCAACAACCTGTTTTCTTAGCACAAGCAGGAAAAGATAAAATGATTGATCCAGATGCGGTCAAAGAAATAAAACAAGCATTAACACATACACAAACAGTCCTAAAAATGTATCCAGAAAGTGGACATGTCTTAACTGTGGACAAAGCACATCACCAGTTGGAAAATGATGTAGTTACTTTTTTAGCTCAACTTTAAAAGGCGTGTTTGTATGGGGATAGATGCTCGATGAAAAGAGGAAAATAATGTCAGATACAACAATTAAAGAAAAAATAATGACGTACATGAAGCAAGAAAGCAAAAAAGTACTGTCTGTTGAGCAATTAAGTGAGGGACTATCTTTGCAAAAAAGTAATGATTTTAAGCTTCTTGTTCAAACAATTGCGATTATGGAACAAGAAGGCCTATTAGAATTTACGAAAAAAGGCAAAGTGAGATTGCCAGTTAAAGATGTTCAGATAGAGGGAACTTATAGAGCAAATGAAAGAGGATTTGGTTTTGTGACCATTGATCCTGAAGAAGATGATGTGTATGTTCCAAAAGAAAATGCCGGTTTTGCTTTAGACGGAGATACTGTTTCCATTGAAATTACGAAGCCAGCTGAAGCTTGGAGCGATAAAGGAGCAGAGGGGCGTGTAGTCAAGGTTTTAAAGCGTGCTTTTACTCAGATAGTGGGCGAGTTTGTTCCTTTTGATAAAGAAACGGTCAAAGAAACAGAATTATATGGGTATGTGATTCCAAAAGATAAGAAATTAACTGCCTATCAAGTTTCGATTACAGCCACAGGTATCGAACCGGTTGAAGGTGCTATTTGTGTGGTAGAGTTAGTTCATTATCCAGAAAAAGGATATGAAAAAAGTCTCGAAGGAATTGTTAAACAAGTAGTTGGGCATAAAAATGATCCTGGAATGGATATTTTATCTATCGTAATGCAGCACGGTATTCCTACTGAATTTCCGGAAGATGTTTTAAAACAAGCAGATGCTGTTGCTGATCAGTTGAGTGAAGAAGATTTTAAAAACCGCCAAGATCGGCGAGAGCAAGTAACGGTTACAATTGATGGAGAAGATGCCAAAGATTTAGATGACGCGGTAACGGTGAGAATACTGTCAAATGGACATTATTTTTTAGGTGTGCATATTGCAGATGTTTCGTATTATGTTACTGAGAATAGTCCGCTTGATGCTGAGGCATATGACAGGGCCACTAGCGTTTATCTCACAGATAGAGTAATTCCGATGTTGCCACATCGACTTTCAAATGGAATTTGTTCGCTCAATCCCTTGGTGGACCGCTTGACGATGAGTTGTGAAATGGAGATTAATCAAGAGGGGCAAGTCGTTCGCCACGAGATTTTTCCAAGTGTTATTCGCACAAGTGCCCGGATGACGTATACGGCTGTGAACGAAATCCTGGAAGAGAAAAATGTGGAGACGAGAGAAAAGTATCAAAATCTTGTCCCAATGTTTGAACAAATGGGAGAATTGCATCAAATTTTAGAACAAATGAGACAAAGACGTGGTGCCATTTCCTTTGAAGATCATGAAGCCAAAATTTTAGTTGATGAATCAGGCCATCCAAATGAAATCGTTCTTCGAGAGCGTGGGATAGGCGAGAGAATGATTGAATCCTTTATGCTAGCTGCGAATGAAACAGTAGCTAAACATTTTAGAGAGTTAAAACTTCCTTTTATATATAGAATACATGAGCAACCTAAAGAAGAAAAAGTCCAAAGATTTTTCGAGTTTGCTACTAACTTTGGGATCGTAGTCAAAGGAACGAAAGAAGACATTTCACCCAAAGAACTACAGGCTGTTTTAGATCAAGTGGCTGGCAACCCCGAAGAAGCAGTTATCAATACCATGCTACTTCGAAGCATGCAACAAGCCAAATATTCAGAAGACCCTTATGGTCACTATGGTCTTGCGGCAGAAGACTATACACATTTCACGTCTCCTATTCGAAGATATCCAGACTTAATTGTTCATCGTTTGATTCGACAATATGACAGTTTACCTGTCCAAGAGGAAATAAAAGCGAAATGGGCAGAAGTGCTACCGGATATTGCGGACCATAGTTCGAAGATGGAACGTCGAGCGGTTGAAGCGGAACGTGATACAGATTCTTTGAAAAAAGCTGAATTTATGATGGACAAAGTGGATGAAGAATTTGACGGAATTATAAGCTCTATAACCAAGTTTGGGATGTTTGTCGAGTTGCCTAACACTGTAGAAGGGTTAATTCATTTAAAAAACTTACACCAAGATTATTTCCATTATTTGGAAAATCATCTTGCATTGGTGGGAGAAAGAACGGGTGTGACTTATAAAATCGGACAGAAAGTCCGCATCAAAGTAACACGAGCAGATCCAGAGACCAAAGAAATTGATTTTGAGTTACTAGATGCTGAATCAGTAGAGCGCATTGAAGTTCCTAAAAAGAAAAATAAAACGTTTAGTAAAAATGAAAACAAACGTCAAAAAAATCCGATAAAAAAGGAAAATTTTGATGGAAAACAAAAAAAAGGGAAGAAAAACAAACAAAATAAAAAAAGCAAAAAACCTTTTTATAAAGAGATTTCTAAAAAGAAGAAGCTGAAAAAAAAGAAATGAAATTGAGGTGAATTCAGATGCCTAAAGGTGAAGGGAAATTAATTGCACAAAATAAAAAAGCAAGACATGATTATGCTGTAACGGATACAATGGAAGCAGGAATCGTTCTTTTAGGTACGGAGATAAAATCGATCCGCAATAGTAGGATCAACCTGAAAGACGGATTTGCTCGGGTGCGTAACGGTGAAGTCTTTTTGCATAACGTGCATATCAGTCCCTATGAACAAGGGAACTTATTCAATCACGAACCTTTGAGAACAAGAAAGCTGTTGTTGCATAAAAAACAAATTGCAAAATTAACTGTTGAAACCAAAAATGCAGGTGTGACGTTAGTTCCCTTAAAAGTTTACATTAAAAATGGTTATGCCAAAGTATTGATTGGGATTGCCAAAGGGAAAAAACAATATGATAAGCGTGAAGATTTGAAGCGACGAGACATAGATCGTCAAATTGACAGAACGCTTAAAAGTCGTAGTAAGTAATCAAATAACATAAAGAAAGCCCCTCATCCATCCGCGAACGATGAGGGGCTTTCTTTTGTTTTTTATTAAAAAATAGTTCTTAGAATTAACCAAAATTTCACCACTTTTTAAGAAATATTGGTTTATTTTATTAGTGAAAAAAATATTTAGTTTTTTCATGAAAACATTTTGTAATTTCTTTGGAATGGTGGTATGATAAACCGTGTTAAAAGCAATAGTTAATAGTTCAATAAGAAAAAACTTATGTAAGAATTTCATGTATGTGTTTTTTCTTATCAAATGATAGGACTGAGGCCGTTGCTTGTTTATCCTTTAATCAGAAAAGAGGTGAAGGATCATGGAAGATCAAACTCTGAAGTTTCAGCTATTTGGTATATGGTTTGATGGAACAATTTGTTTAATGGTTTTGCTAACGTGTCTCATCGTTTTTGGCCTCGTGTTCTTTTTCTCAAGAAATTTGAAATTGAAACCCTCGGGCAAGCAAAACGCTTTGGAGTGGGTAATTGACTTTTCAAGAGGGATTGCCTCTGACAATCTGCCAAGTAAAGAAGTCGATAATTTTCACCTTCTGGGTTTTACTTTCTTAGTCTTTATATTTGTAGCCAATATGCTTGGCTTAGTGACCAAAATTGTATTTGGTCCAAACAATTATACGGTTTGGAAAAGCCCGACAGCAGATCCATTAGTAACAATGACTCTTGCTTTCACTGTTATTTTACTAACTATATTCTTTAGTGTGAAGAAGTTCGGAGTGAAAGGATACTTTGTCAATAGTTATCTAAAACCAGTGGGTTTCTTACTTCCAGTAAATATTTTAGAAGAATTTACAAACATTTTAACGTTAGGTTTACGTCTTTATGGAAATATTTTTGCTGGGGAAGTTCTACTAGGTTTGATCGCACAACTAGCTGTGCACAATGCAGCAACATTTATTGTCGCTATTCCATTAGAAATGGTATGGCAAGCCTTTTCAATGTTTATAGGTAGTATCCAAGCGTATGTATTTGTGACGCTAACCATGGTTTACATGGGACATAAGATTGAAGTATCAGAGTAGATAAAAACATCACATTATCGTGAATATTAGGAGGAAATTAAGTATGAATTATGTAGATATCGCAGCAGCAATCGCAGTTGCCGGAGCATCAATCGGTGCAGGTATTGGTAATGGACGTGTAATTTCAAAAACGATTGAATCAATGGCTCGTCAACCAGAAATGGCTGGAGAATTACGTTCAACTATGTTTATCGGTGTTGGTCTTATTGAAGCTGTGCCAATCTTAGGTGTGGTTATTTCATTACTACTATTGTTTGTATTCAACAAATAACAATACGGAGGCAGGACGCCGTTAATTCGGAGCACCGTCACTGCTTTCTTTCTATTACTAAAGAAAGGAAGTGCCAATGCGATGTTCAAACATTTGGTCGTAGCCGAAACAACTACGAGTACCACATTAGGGACATTACTATTTGTTTCGCTATGTTTTTTACTTCTGTTAGCGTTGATTAAGAAGTTTGCATGGGGTTCAATAGCTGAAATGCTAGAAAAACGTGCGGCAAAAATTGCTAATGATTTAGATTCAGCAGAACAATCTCGCATTCATGCTGCTTCTCTTGAACAAGAACGCCAAGAAAATCTTGTGAATTCTAGACAAGAAGCTGCAACGATTGTCAATAATGCGAAAAGCGTTGCTGAAAAAAGCGGTGCAACTATTCTCAACGATGCAAAAGATGAAGCACGACAAGTGAAGCAAAAAGCAAAAGATGATATTGAATTAGAACGTCAACAAGCATTAAGTTCTGTGAAAGATGAAGTAGCAGAATTCTCTGTTCAAATTGCAACAAAAATTTTACAAAAAGAACTAACAAAAGAAGCACACGAAGATTTGATTAATTCCTGCATCGAAGGGTTGGGAAACAATCATGAAACTAGATAAAGACACAGTAGGAAAACGGTATAGTAAAGCGTTGTTTGAACTTTCGGTTGAAAAAAAGCAACTTGAAGAAGTCAATGAACAACTAAAAGAATTGAAAAAGATTTTTGAAGAAATACCTGATCTAGGACATATGTTGACCGACGTTCGCTTGAATCTAGATGAAAAAAAATTACTTATGCAACAATTAGAAAAACCATTTGAAGGAATTGTACGACAATTCATTCGTGTTGTATATGATTATGCTCGAATGGATGATTTACTTTTAATGATTGAAGATTTTCAACATTTATATTACGAGCACCACGGAGTTGTATACGGTAAAGTGACAACAGTCGTGCCTCTAACTGAGAATCAAAAGAAAAAAATTGAAATGAAATTAGCACAGCTACTAGGATATAAAGAAGCTAAAGTAAGCTGTATGATTGATGAAAGCTTGATTGGTGGCATGATTGTCGAAGCAAATCACCATGTTATTGATGGAAGTGTAAAAGCCAAATTGAATAAAATGCGTAGTGTTTTACAAAATTAATGGCGAATGAAAATGTGAAGAGGTGAAACGGATGAGCATCAAGGCAGAAGAAATCAGTGCATTAATCAAAGAGCAAATTGCCCACTATGAAGATGATTTAAAAGTAGACGAAGTAGGAACAGTTACCTACGTTGGGGATGGTATTGCCAGAGCTCATGGTTTAGAAAATGCAATGTCTGGTGAATTGTTAGAATTCTCCACTGGCGCATATGGAATGGCGCAAAACCTTGAATCAAATGATGTAGGTATTATTGTCCTTGGAGAATTTGAAAATATTCGTGAAGGGGACAAAGTAAAACGGACAGGAAAAATTATGGAAGTCCCAGTAGGGGAAGCTTTAATTGGACGTGTCGTAAATCCGTTAGGTCAACCAGTCGATGGACTTGGTGACATTGCAACGGATAAAACAAGACCTGTGGAAGCAGCAGCTCCAGGAGTTATGCAACGTAAATCAGTTGATGAACCACTACAAACTGGTTTAAAAGCGATTGATGCTTTAGTCCCAATTGGTCGTGGACAACGTGAACTAGTAATTGGAGACCGTAAAACAGGAAAAACATCTATTGCAATTGATACGATTTTGAATCAAAAAGGTCAAAATATGATTTGTATCTATGTAGCTATTGGACAAAAAGAATCAACTGTGCGTACACAAGTTGAAACATTAAAACGTTATGGGGCAATGGATTATACAATTGTTGTGACAGCAGGTGCTTCACAACCTTCTCCATTATTGTATATCGCACCATATGCTGGAACAGCGATGGGTGAAGAATTTATGTACAATGGTAAGCACGTGTTGATTGTATTTGATGATTTATCAAAACAAGCAGCAGCTTATCGTGAAATTTCTTTATTACTTCGTCGTCCTCCAGGTCGTGAAGCCTATCCAGGGGATGTTTTCTATTTGCACTCACGTTTATTAGAACGTGCGGCAAAACTCAGTGATGAACTAGGTGGTGGATCCATGACTGCCTTACCATTTGTTGAAACGCAAGCAGGAGATATCTCAGCGTATATTCCAACAAACGTAATTTCTATCACAGATGGCCAAATTTTCTTGGAAAGTGATCTATTTTATTCTGGTGTTCGTCCTGCGATTGCTGCTGGATTATCAGTATCACGTGTAGGGGGTTCCGCCCAAATCAAAGCAATGAAAAAAGTAGCAGGAACACTTCGTTTAGATTTAGCTAGTTACCGAGAACTTGAAGCATTTACACAGTTTGGTTCAGATTTAGATGAAGCAACACAAGCAAAATTAAATCGTGGACGTAGAACTGTAGAAATCCTAAAACAAGATTTGCATGCACCGCTTGCGGTTGAAAAGCAAGTAGTCATTTTATATGCATTAACACATGGCTTCTTAGACAGTGTTCCCGTAAACGATATTTTACGCTTTGAAAAAGAATTGTTTGAATACGTGGAACAAAATCATGATGAATTATTTGAAACAATTCGTACAACAAAAGAATTGCCAGAAGCAAAAGACTTAGATGCAGCAATCAATGCATACAAAGAAATGTTCAGTGCGACAAGTACCGCTTCAGCCAGTCAAAAAGGTGGAAACGAATAAAGGATGGTGACAAAAATTGGGAGCATCACTAACTGAAATCAAAAAAAGAATTGGCTCAACAAAAAAAACAAGTCAGATTACCAGTGCCATGCAAGTGGTATCTGGGGCTAAGCTCAACAAATCTGAACAAGCAGCAACACAATTTCAGGTTTATGCTTCTAAAGTTAGAGAAATCGTCACTCATTTGGTTTCGTCTCAGCTTCCAGCATATGACTCTTCTGCAAAAGGCAGTCAGTCAGCGGATGTTGATTATCATAGTATGTTAGTTTCTAGACCAGTTAAACGAACGGGATACATTGTCATCACTTCTGATAGAGGTCTTGTAGGAAGCTATAATAGTTCGATTTTGAAACAAACATTATCTATGCTAGAAAAAGATCATCAATCTGCAGATGAATATGCCATTATGGCGATTGGAAGTACTGGTGCAGATTTCTTTAAGTCTAGAAAATACGATCTTTCTTATGAACTGAGAGGTTTGAGTGATCAACCTTCTTTTGAAGAAGTAAGAAAAATTGTGACAACTGCTACGAAAATGTACGAACAAGAAGTTTTTGATGAATTATATGTTTGTTATAATCATCACGTTAATTCTTTGACAAGCGAATTTCGTGCAGAAAAAATGTTGCCGATTTCTGATATTGATACGAATGAAGCAAAATCTTATGATGTAGAGTATCTTCTAGAACCAAATGAAGATGCCATATTAGAAAATTTACTACCGCAATATGCTGAGAGCTTGATCTACGGGGCAATTTTAGATGCGAAGACTGCAGAACATGCAGCCTCAATGACCTCAATGAAAAGTGCTACAGATAATGCAGGAAAGATTATTGATGAGTTAACCATTTCATATAACCGAGCACGCCAAGCATCCATTACACAGGAGATTACAGAGATAGTTGGCGGAGCTGCGGCATTAGAATGATGACGGGAGGAAAATGGAATGAATTCAGGTAAGATTGTACAAGTCATCGGTCCCGTTGTTGACGTGGAATTTCCGTTAGACAAATCATTACCCGATATAAACAATGCTCTAGTTGTTTATAAGTCTGGTTCTAAGCAAAAAGTTGTGTTAGAAGTTGCGTTAGAACTCGGAGACGGTGTAATTCGCACAATTGCGATGGAATCAACTGATGGATTACAAAGAGGAATGGAAGTGCTTGACACTGGTGGTCCGATTTCTGTTCCTGTTGGGGAAGAAACTTTAGGGCGTGTCTTCAACGTATTAGGAGAAACAATTGATAGAGAAGCACCCTTTCCAGAGGATGCAAAACGTAGTGGGATTCATAAAAAAGCCCCTGAATTTGATGATTTAAGTACAAGTACTGAAATTTTAGAAACTGGAATCAAAGTCATTGATTTACTTGCTCCTTACTTAAAAGGTGGTAAAATCGGACTATTCGGTGGTGCCGGTGTTGGGAAAACGGTCTTGATTCAAGAACTAATCCACAATATTGCACAAGAACATGGTGGGATTTCAGTATTTACTGGTGTTGGTGAACGAACACGTGAAGGTAATGACTTGTATTTTGAAATGAAAGAGTCAGGCGTTATTGAAAAAACAGCGATGGTGTTTGGACAAATGAACGAACCACCAGGTGCTAGAATGCGTGTGGCACTGACAGGACTTACGATTGCGGAGTATTTCCGTGATGTTGAAGGTCAAGATGTACTCTTGTTTATTGATAATATTTTCCGTTTCACTCAAGCTGGTTCAGAAGTATCTGCGCTATTAGGACGTATGCCATCAGCAGTTGGATACCAACCAACACTTGCGACTGAAATGGGACAATTACAAGAACGAATTACCTCTACTAAAAAAGGGTCTATTACTTCGATTCAAGCCATCTATGTACCAGCAGATGACTATACCGATCCGGCGCCAGCAACCGCTTTTGCGCATTTGGATGCGACGACTAACCTTGAACGCCGTTTGACAGAACAAGGGATTTATCCAGCCGTTGATCCATTGGCCTCTTCTTCAAGTGCTCTTGCACCTGAAATTGTTGGGGCGGAACATTACAATGTTGCAACAGAAGTTCAACGTGTGCTTCAACGTTACCGTGAACTTCAAGATATCATTGCAATACTTGGGATGGATGAATTATCAGATACTGAAAAAGTTTTAGTATCTCGTGCTAGACGAATTCAATTATTCTTGTCACAAAACTTTAACGTTGCAGAACAATTTACCGGACAACCTGGGTCGTATGTTCCAGTTGCTGAAACGGTCAAAGGATTTAGGGCTATTTTAGATGGTAAATATGACGAATATCCAGAAGAAGCTTTCCGAAGTGTCGGCCGTATAGAAGACGTCGTGGAAAAAGCGAAACAACTAGGTTACTAATAAGGAGGCATCACCATGGGTAACAAATTAGTCGTGAATGTTGTGACTCCGAATGGAACGATTTATGAGCATAATGCTAAGTTAGTTGTGGCAAAAACGATTGACGGTGAAGTGGGTATTATGCCAAATCATGCGCCTATTATCGTTCCACTTGCAATAGATGAAGTGCGAGTGAGAAGGACGGATGCAGACACACACGTGGATTGGATTGCTGTTAATGGTGGGATTATGGAAATGCGTGATAATATTGTTTCTATAATTGCTGATAGTGCAGAGCGTGATCGTGATATCGATGTTTCTAGAGCAGAAAGAGCAAAGATACGTGCAGAGCGTAAAATTCAAAAAGCGAAAGAACTTCAAGATAAAAATGAACTCAAACGTGCAACAGTTGCACTACACAGAGCCATTAATAGAATTAATGCTTCAAGTCACCATTAAAAAATAGTGAGCCTTTGGCTCACTATTTTTTTGCTTGAAAAGACATAAGTATGTTAGAATAGGAGAATAGATTGTTTATATTAAGAAATGAGGGAAAACCAGATTGTCACAGATATATGGCATTGATGCGATTTTACGGTTAAGTTTACATCTAATTTTCATATACATAGCTTTTTGGGCGATTCAATCTCTAAGTCTTGAACAATTGTTTAAACGAAATCAAACAAAAAAAATTCAGGTTTTTTATCTTCTTTTAGCAATAGTCATCGGATATACTGTGAGTTCTTTCTTCTGGGAATGTATGACATTAACTAAGAATTTTCTCGCTGTTTTTATGCAGTCTTAAAGAAATAAAACTTTAAGTTTAAAAATGGTATTCATATGCAAACATTAATGCTATAATAACTAAGGTTTGTTAAAATTTTGGAGGGGAAATAATGGACTATATTCTTGTTCAAGGCGGAAATAAGTTGGAAGGAACAGTGAAAATCGAAGGGGCAAAAAATGCTGTTTTACCTATCCTTGCTGCAACGTTGCTTGCAGAAGAAGGCCAAACGGTACTGAATAATGTACCTATTCTTTCAGATGTTTTTATGATGAACAACGTGATTCGCCACTTAAATACAACAGTTGATTTTAATCAACAAAAAAATCAAGTTATCATCGATGCAACGAAAGATTTATTTGTCGAGGCACCTTATGAATATGTAAGTAAAATGAGAGCTTCTATCGTCGTGATGGGACCTTTGTTAGCACGAAATGGACATGCGAAAGTCGCTATGCCAGGTGGTTGTGCCATTGGGAAAAGACCAATTGATCTCCATTTAAAGGGATTTCAAGCATTAGGAGCCACGATACGTCAAGAAAATGGCTATATTGAAGCCATTGCCGATCAATTACATGGCGCACGTATTTATTTGGATTTTCCAAGTGTTGGTGCGACACAAAACATTATGATGGCAGCAGTGAAAGCGATTGGAACTACTGTGATTGAAAATGTTGCGCGTGAGCCAGAGATTGTCGATTTGGCGAACGTCTTGAATAAAATGGGCGCTAAAATAGTTGGTGCTGGAACTGAAACGATGAAAATTGAAGGGGTCGAAAAGCTTCATGCGGTAGAGCATGCGATTGTCCAAGATCGGATTGAGGCAGGAACCTTTATGGTTGCCGCAGCGATGACAGCTGGGAACGTCCTGATTCATGAAGGGATTATGGAGCACAATAGTCCCCTAATCTCAAAGCTTCGTGAGATGGGTGTTACAGTCGAAGAAGAAGAAAACGGGATTCGAGTGATTGGAACGGATCACTTAAAGGCAACAGATATTAAAACGATGCCTCATCCTGGCTTCCCAACAGATATGCAAGCACAAATGTCTGCTTTACAAGTAGTGGCTCAAGGAACGAGTACCGTCACTGAAACTGTTTTTGAAAATCGTTTTCAGCATTTAGATGAAATGGTACGTATGGGTGCTGAATATAAGGTGGATAACAATACAGCTTATATATATGGAACTCCTCAGCTACACGGTGCAGAGGTAGCTGCAACCGATTTACGAGCCGCAGCAGCACTCGTTTTGGCAGGGCTGGTGGCAAAAGGCCGTACAAAAGTGACTCATTTAGAGTATTTAGACCGTGGATATTACGATTTTCATCATAAACTTCAAAAATTAGGTGGAAATGTTGAGCGTGTCTATGATACGATGATTGAAGTAGAAAAATCTGTATTAGAAGAAGTATAGAAAAGCAAGAGGAGTCCGAGAATGAAATCTTCCCGTTATATTACACGCAATTTAATAAAAATATTGATGGTTCTATTATTAATCTTGGTTTTATTTTTGATTGGTTTAGTCATTGGATATAGTGTAATTGGAGAAGGGAAAAGTTCAGAAGTGTTTAAGTCTGGAACTTGGATACATATTTTAGACTTCTTTAAAAAATAAAAGCCAAAGTGCGAAACACGCACTTTGGCTTTTTTTAATTATTTAGTTTCTAAGTAATCAACAAGTGGTTTAGCTAGTACAGTTGCAGATTCTCCTGTTTGATAGTCCTCAATCGATGAGACAACTAGATATTTGCCATTGCTTGCATCAAATGCAAGTAAAAAGCTATTCTCTTTGCCTTTTTCATCTTGTTTTTCTTTTAATTCAGCTGTTCCAGTTTTGGCTGCTAACGTAGCTGAACTGTTGTAAAGAGAATGGGCCGTCCCATTTTCATCTGCAACGACTTGGACTAAATCAGTTTTTAGTTCATTTGCAGTAGTACTTTTGATTACTTCTTTTTTTGTTTTCGTCTTTTCTTCTTTTAACAAGTGTGGGTACACGAGCGTTCCTTGATTACTAAAGACGGAATAAATCGTGGCTTGTTGAATAGGTGAAAGCAATAATTGTCCTTGACCATAAGCGGTGTCTGCAAGTAAAATCTCTGAATTGAAAGATTTTTTGTTTGAAATTTGTGCAGCGTCCATTGCGATTGGAAGGTCTAGTTTCTCACCAAAGATAAACTTATCAAGTCCTTTTCTAAAAGTAGTCTCGCCCATCTCAAGTGCTTCTTGGGCAAAGTATATATTGTCTGAATAGATCAGGGCAGTTTTCATTGTTACAGAGGATAAATCCGAAACACGTGTTACTTGGTAATCACCCCAACTAGAATTTTTTTGCCATTTTAGTCCATTGATTGTGCGCACTTTATCTGGCTGAGTGACACCAGCATCTAGCCCAATTGCGGCTGTGATGGTTTTAAAAGTAGAGCCAGGTGCATATCTGGAGGCGTAACGTGCCAGAAAAGGTTTGGCAGCATTATTTGCATAGCTATTATAGTCTGCTTGCGAAATGCCAAGTGAAAATTTGTTAGGGTCAAAGGAGGGAGAACTCGCTAAAGCTTCCACAGCCCCTGTAGTGGGATTGGTTACAATGGTTGATCCTGATTTTCCTTGCAGTGCCTCATAACTTTTTTGCTGAATATCTGAGCGAATCGTTAAGGTAATGGTTTGCCCATCTTTTTTATCTTTTGAAAATAAAGTATCTTTAATGGCACCTGCACTAGTCAATATATTGATTTTCCCACCAGGAGTTCCTTGTAACTTTTTCTCGTAAGTTTTCTCAAGTCCGCTTCGGCCAACCAATGAATTTTCATTTAAAGCTGCATTTTCTTTTAGATCATCAGCTGTTGCACTACTAGTATAGCCAATCAGTTGCGCAGAAGCTTCTTTTAATGGATAATAACGAACAGTTTTTTTGCCAATGGTAGTTCCGGTGAGGGCGACATATGCTTCGTTATAGAGCGTCTTAAGCGGAACAAAAGAATCATCTGTTACCCACGATTGTTTCAGCTGAGATTCGATGAAACTTTTTTCGAGTTGATATTTTTGAGCAATTGCGTCAATATTTTTAGTTTTTTCAGCGCCTGTTCCAAGCTCTTTGGGCACAACTCCTAATTGGTCAAGTGCTTGGTTAGTGGCTAGGGGAGTCCCATCCTGATCAACAATCGTGCCTCGACTAGCCTCATCTGTTGTAACAGAGATTTTATCATTACCAGTCATTCCAGGAAAGATTAAAGAAGGCTTCCAGTCTACTTTATAGTTGCCATCTACTTTTTTTAAAGTAGTTTTATACGTCAAGTCTTTCAAGTTACCCAATTCCGTATCCATTGCGAGTTTATAAGAGAGGGTGTAGGTATTGCTCTTAGTTTTTTTGATGGAAATACTACTTGTCTGAATTTTTTGTACGTTTAAACCAGAGAAAACTGCTTCATATTTTTTAGCTACAGTTTTTTGGGTATAATCTGTCTGTTTCAAAGAATTCGGATTGATTAATTTTGACAACTCAGTCGTATTTTTGGCTTTTAATTCTGATAAAAAGCTCTGTGCCACTTCCTTGCTTTTTTGTTTATCTTGATAACTACTATAGAAAGTAAAGCACATAGCTATAACTCCAACAACCACAACCCCTCCGATAATTAAAAAAGGTCGGTTCTTTGTTCTTTTGTTAGTTGTTCTTTTCATATAAATCCTCCTTGATTTCTGCTAAAATAAAGTATACGCTAGTTTAGAAAATAAATATATAATGGAGTGCGGAGAATTCTAAAAAAATAATGATGCCCTAATTAGAAAGGCATCATTATTTTTTTAATGTTTTTTACGCTGTGGCTGTTTCCCACTATTTCGTTTAGACTGATTAGTCATCGTTGGATTTTGCTTTGGTTTTATAGGATTGACCACGGAAGGTTTAACCACTTTAGGTGGATTTTTTTTGAATTCTTCTTCAATTGCAGCACGAATTTTTGGCTTGTGATACAAATTTGTAATCAGTGTTTGTAGCGTACTGAAAATCCCACCGACAATCCAGTATAACGTAACTCCGGCTGGTGAACTTAACGAAATGAAAACAATCATTAAAGGAGAAAAAATCACCATGGAGCGCATCATTTTTCTTTGCTCTTCTGGAACGCCAATCATTCCTGCCAGACCTTGAATCAAATAACTAACTCCAGCTAGTACAACAAAAACGATACTTGATTTGCCAAGATTAAACCCTAAAAACATACTGCCGTTGATACCAGGAGTAAATTTTGCAGCATAGAAAAGAGCTGTGAATATCGGCATTTGAATGAGTAGAGGCAAGCAGCCCATACCACCAAACATACTCAAATTGTTTTCTTTATAAAAAGCTTGTAGCTCTCCATTTGCTGCTATTTTTTCTTCTTGGGTTTGAGCTTGTTTTACTTTTGCTTGAATCACATCAATTTGGGGCTTTAGATAAGTTGTTCGTTCTGTTTGTTGCATGGTCTTACGAGACTGATAAAGACCGAGTGGCATGATAATAATTCGGACGATGATCGTCAGTACAATAATCGCAACTCCGTAACTCCAATCAAAATTGTGGACCAAATAAGTGATGGCATTTCCCATCGGTTTAACGAGAAGATTGTAAACCCAGCCATTGCCAGTCGGTTGACCGATTTTTGAGCCAGACTTATACGTATCTACGCAACCAGACAAGGTGAGAAGTAAACCAAATAATCCGGAAGCAAGGAACCATTTTTTTACATTTTTCATCTAATTCTTCCTTTACATTTACTATAAATAAGTAGTTTTCAACATGATTAACTATACTGGATTTGAGCTTTTTTTTCAATAAAAACCTATTTAAATGTATGAATTAAACAACTTTGAACGTTTTTCGTTCTTCGATTGTGGAATCATAATCAAGGGTATAATTTGTTACTTTTCCACTTGGAGAAGGAGAATTTTTGATTTGTTGGATGAAGTCTTCAATCAGTTCATCTGCGCCATTTGCCTCAAGATAGACCGAACCATCGGCTTCATTTCTGACAATTCCAAAAACGCCTATGCGTTCAGCGAGTATTTTGGTCATAAAGCGAAAGCCCACTCCTTGAACATGACCTTGGATATTCATTCGAATTTTTGACATGACAGTACCTCCTAGTTAGAGTTGTTTTCTTTATTTTACCCGAAAAGCGCGAAAAACCGAAGTAATTCAGCTGGAAATTTGTTAAAATAGAAGAATACCTTAATTAGATGGGGGAAACGTTCAATCATGAAAGAAATACATTCGACTAAAAATCAATTTATTAAGGAAATAAAAAAATTACAAAAAAGAAAATACCGTGAGCTGAAACAACAATACTTAATAGAAGGCGAGCATTTACTCGAAGAAGCAATCAAAGCGCAAGCGCCAATTGAGTGGGTACTTTTCTCACAAAAAGCATTTGCAGAGACGAACTTTTCGATTCCTGATGATAAAACCTGTCTTGTAACGGATGAAGTTTTAGCGAGTATTTCAAGCGTTCCTACACCTCAGGGAATTGTTGCGATTGTGGCCATGCAAGCAGAGCGCAAGAATCAGTCTTTTGAGCGACCGGTGCTATTGCTAGATAATGTACAAGATCCAGGTAATGTTGGGACCATGATTCGAACTGCTGATGCGGCAGGTTTTGAAGCGGTGATTCTTGGTGATGGTAGTGCAGATATCTATAACGAGAAAGTGCTGCGCGCAATGCAAGGGAGTCATTTTCATATTACAATTTTTCGTAAAGAGCTGGGTGAATGCATGGAAGAATTGAAAGAGCAAGAGATTTCAATTGTTGGGACGGAGCTAAACAAACAGGCCCAACACTATGATGAAATCACTAAAATGAAGCGGTTTGCATTATTGATGGGAAATGAGGGGCAAGGCGTGCAAAAAGAACTGCTCCAACAAACCACACTGACCACCTATATCCCCATATACGGCAGTGCAGAGTCACTTAATGTGGCTGTAGCAGCAGGGATATTGATGTATAGCTTGAAAAAGTAGTTATTTATTAAGAATACTTAAATAGAGCTGCTTCTTCTAGTCATTCAAGAAGTAACGTGCTATTATTTAAACAATAATTGATAAACTTTTAAGTAGATAAGGTGAGACGTAATGGCAAAAAGCTGGGAAAATGATCCAGAATATATGAGTTATATAGAAGATTTAATTAATCGTCCAGAAGTACAAAAATTAAAAAAATTTAAGCAACATCACTATACGAATCGTTTAGAGCACTCCATCAGTGTTTCGTACTCTAGCTACAAAGTGGCAAAAAAATTCCATGCTAATGCAAAAGCAACGGCTAGAGCAGGTCTGCTGCATGATTTGTTTTATTATGATTGGCGTACTGAAAAATCAGACAAGGGGACACATGCCTATGTTCATCCAAGAATTGCTGTCAAAAATGCTGAAAAAATCACCGATCTTTCCCCTTTAGAAAGAGATATAATCATTAAACATATGTGGCTTGCAACCATCGCCTTTCCAAGATATAAAGAAAGCTATATTGTGACCTTTGTTGACAAATACTGTGCGTGCCAAGAAGTCTTAGTTCCCTTTGCGGTGAATGTGAAGAACAAATGCAAAAGCTATTTAGGATATTCTGGCGATATTTAAGAAAATAAACAAGTTGACTAGCAATAGTTGACTTTTTATTTTATACTAATTACAAATAAAATAAATTCAAAGAATAGTGGTGAATAGAATGGCAGAAATGTATGTTGAAAAAGAATTTGTGCTGTGTCCAAAATTTGAAAAAACATTTGCTATTCTAGGCAAAAAATGGAATGGTTTAATTATTGATGTTCTTATTGGGGAAGGACCACAACGCTTTGTTGCACTTGCAAGAAAAATACCAGACGTGAGTGATCGGGTGTTGGCTGAACGTTTGAAAGAATTAGAAAAAAATCAAATTATTCAAAAAAGCTGTTGTGACTCCAATCGAAGTGAATATTCACTGACCGAAAAAGGTATTGCATTAGAGCGAGTGATGCAAGAAATTCATCACTGGGGAGAAGAATGGCTGACAAGTCAAGATATTAGTTGACCAAACAGGTGATTTCTTGTAAACTATGAAGTGAAAGATTATGAGGGAAAAGAGTAATTTTATTGTTTCTTTTTAGGGAATACTTGTCTCAGACTGCAAGCAAGTATAAGAGCGTAAGATGAAGTTCACTTCCTGAATCGCTCCAGTAGAGCCGGTGAAGACATCGTTAACAAAAAGAGTGTATGTGCGATTTTTATTGCATATAAAACAGGATGGTACCGCGAAATTCTCTCGTTCCTTTAATTAGGAGCGAGTTTTTTTTATGTTTAAAAAGAGAAAGGAATAAGTCAATGGAACTTAAAAATCAGTTAGAAGCACTGAAAGAACAAGCAGAAAAGAACATTCAAGATGCTACATCATTAGATGAACTAAATAAAATAAGAATAGAGATGTTGGGTAAAAAGGGTCCTATCACAGAAGTTTTACGTGGTATGAAAGATTTATCAGCTGAAGAACGACCAGTTGTTGGGAGCTTTGCCAATCAGATTCGAGATGACTTGACAGAAAAAATCGAGCAAAAAAAAGTAGCAATCGAAGAACTCGAATTAGCTAAAAAGCTAAAAAGCGAAACAATTGATGTGACGCTTCCAGGTAAAAAGATGACGCAAGGGACTTCACATATTTTGACTCAAACAATGAACGAGATCGAAGACGTATTTTTGGGAATGGGCTATCAAGTAATCAATGGTCGTGAAGTAGAACAAGATCACTACAACTTTGAACGAATGAATTTGCCTAAAAATCATCCAGCCAGGGATATGCAAGATACGTTTTATATTACGGAAGAGCTGTTACTTCGTACGCACACTTCTCCTGTTCAAGCTAGAACAATGGAAAAACATGATTTTTCTAAAGGTCCTTTACGCATGATTAGTCCAGGTAAAGTATTCCGTCGTGATACGGATGATGCCACTCATAGTCACCAATTTCATCAAATTGAAGGACTTGTAGTGGATAAGGGAATCACCATGGGGGATTTAAAAGGGACACTAGAAGTGGTGCTAAAAAAAATGTTTGGTGCAGAACGTGATGTTCGTCTTCGTCCAAGCTACTTTCCATTCACTGAACCATCTGTAGAAGTAGATATTAGCTGCTTTAAATGTGGTGGAAAAGGTTGTAACGTATGCAAACATACAGGTTGGATTGAAATCTTAGGCGCTGGTATGGTTCATCCAAATGTGTTAGAAATGTCAGGAATTGATGCAACTAAGTACAGTGGTTTTGCCTTTGGAATGGGGCCAGACCGTGTGGCTATGTTACGATACGGTGTCAATGATATTCGAGATTTTTATCAAAATGATCGCCGGTTCTTAGAACAATTCAAGGTAAAGGAGTAGCAAAACATGTTAGTTTCTTATAAATGGTTAAGTGAATATGTAGATTTAACGAAGGTTCAGCCGAGTGAATTGGCAGATAAAATGTCACGTACTGGAATTGAAGTAGAGGGGATTGAAGTTCCAAAAGAAGGACTTAAAAAAATAGTAGTTGGGGACGTAAAAGAATGTACACCTCATCCAAACAGTGATCATCTTTCGATTTGTCAAGTAGACATTGGCGAAGAGGACCTAGCACAAATCGTGTGTGGTGCCCCAAATATCAAAGCAGGTGTGAAAGTAATTGTTGCGTTACCGGGATCTAGAATTACAGGAAACGTGAAAATAAAAAAAGGTAAGATGCGTGGCGAGGTATCAAATGGCATGATTTGTTCCTTACAAGAACTAGGCTATTCAGACAGCGTGGTCGCCAAAGCATATTCTGAAGGAATATTTTATCTACCAGAAGCAGCTGTTCCTGGAGATGAAGTGTTTCACTATTTGGATATGGATGATGCTATCGTGGATCTTGCTATTACTCCAAATAGAGCAGATGCTCTTAGTATGCGCGGGGTTGCGTATGAAGTAGGTGCTCTATACCAGCAAACGCCGCACTTTGAATGCAAAGAAGTGGTTGAACAGCAAAACGAACAAATTGAAAACTATTTATCTGTAGAAGTAGAGAATCAAACAGACACACCAACGTATACTATGCGACTGATTAAAGATGTCACAATTAAAGAAAGTCCATTATGGTTACAAACGCGGTTGATGAACGCAGGGATTCGCCCAATCAACAACATTGTGGATGTGACAAACTTTGTTTTACTTGAGTTTGGCCAACCAATGCATGCTTTTGACTATGATAAGATTGGTTCAAAAGAAATTTTGGTTCGCCGCGCCAAAGAAGGCGAAACTCTAACGACATTAGACGAAGAAGAACGCACGCTTACCCCTGAAAATATTGTGGTGACAAATGGTTACAAGCCATTAGCTCTTGCTGGAGTAATGGGTGGACTGGAATCTGAAATCACGGATAAAACTACGACTGTAGCACTAGAATCAGCTCTATTTGACGCAGTATCTATTCGCCAGACTGCTAAAATATTCCATTTAAGAAGTGAGTCAAGTAGTCGTTTTGAGAAAGGAATTAATCCAGCAACGGTAAAAGAAGCGCTAGATTTTGCGAGTGCGATGATGGTTGAACTTGGTGGAGGACAAGTAGTCAGTGGCGTTTTAGCAGCGAGTGAGTATCAAGCAACAAATGTTGAAGTACCCATTACGTTAGCTCGAATTAATGATTACCTTGGCACCGAGTTAAATGCGCACGAGGTTGGCGATATATTTGTAGCATTAGGTTTTTCGTACACAGAAGAAAAGCAACAATTTATTGTATCCATTCCTCCAAGACGTTGGGATATCTCAATTGAGGCTGATATTATCGAAGAAGTCGCACGAATTTATGGATATGATGCACTGCCATCAACCCTTCCAAGTGGCCAAGCACTTGCTGGAAGTCTAACAAAAGAGCAACGATTGATGAGAGAAAGTAAGCAAGTACTAGAGGGTGCGGGATTATTTGAAGCCATTAGTTATGTTTTAACTACGAAAGAAAAAGCAACGGATTTCCGCTTGAAAAAGGCAAATACGATTGCGGTTGATTGGCCAATGACTGAAGAGCATGCGGTCCTTCGTCAAAATCTAGTCAGTGGCTTGTTGGATGACATTGCTTATAATCAGGCTCGAAAAAATGGAAATGTCGCTTTCTATGAATTAGGTCGAGTATTTTATCAAGCGGATGCCACACTACCCATCGAAGAAAACCATCTAGCTTTTGCGCTAACAGGTTTGTGGCAAACAAAAGACTGGCAAACGGAAAAACAACCTGTTGACTTTTTCTTAGCTAAAGGTGTGCTAGAGGAATTGTTTAAGGTTTATGGAATCAAGCAACAAGTGATACTTGAAGCAACAGACGAGTTTGCGGAGCTTCATCCAGGACGCACTGCCAAAATTATTTTGAATGGTCAACTGGTAGGATTCATTGGTCAAGTTCACCCAGAGGTTGCCAAACGTTATGACATCATGGAAACATATGTTGCTGAACTTGATTTAGAGACGCTATTTAGTATGAGAAATGCTGGAATCAATTATCAAGTGGTTAGTAAGTATCCCGCAGTAAAAAGAGACATTGCTATTTTAGTGGATGCTGCAGTAACCAATGCCATGCTGACTACTGTCATTCAAGCAAATGGGGGCAACTATTTACAATTTGTTGAACTATTTGATGTTTATGCAGGTAGTTCACTTGGAGAAAATAAAAAATCCATGGCCTATTCACTCACTTTCTTAAACTCAGAGGCAACCCTAGTTGATGAAGATGTCACAAAAGCCATGGCAAAAGTTGAACGGGCATTGGTAGACAATTATCAAGTTGAAATTCGCTAGCAATTACCGCATCATTTGAAGAGAAATATGCCAAAGCCAAGCTAAAAGGAGCTGAGACAAAACTGTTTTTGAGTTTTGTTTTAGTTTCTTTTTTTTAAAATTAATAAATTCGGATAATAACTATGCGATATCACTTGAAAAAAGCTAAGAAAAAAGAGAAAATAGAAAAGAATAAATGAAAGAAAACAGAGGGGAAAACATGGCTAACGAAGCAGCAATTGGATTTATGGATTCAGGTGTTGGGGGATTAACAGTTGTCAAAGAAGCAATGCGGCAACTACCAAATGAACGAATCATCTACTTGGGAGATACAAAACGTTGTCCGTATGGTCCAAGACCTAATGAACAAGTTCTAGAATTTACCTGGCAAATGACTTCCTTTTTACTAAATAAAAAAATAAAAATGCTCGTGATCGCTTGTAACACCGCGACGGCAGTTGCTTTGGAAGAAATCAAAAAATCTTTAGATATCCCTGTTGTAGGGGTAATTATGCCGGGAAGTAGAGCGGCACTAAAAGCAACTAGAAATAACCGGATTGGCGTGATAGGTACGGAAGTTACGATAAATAGTAAAGCCTATGCGACTGTCATTCAAAAAAAGTCTCCACATACCAAGGTTATTCAAAAAGCCTGTCCAAAGTTTGTTCCAATAGTAGAAAGCCATAAAGCGAGTTCGTCTATTGCAAAGATGATTGTGGCAGAAGCTTTGAATGGACTAAAAAAGCAACAATTAGATACACTTATTTTAGGATGCACGCATTATCCATTACTTAAGCCCATCATTCAACATGTAATGGGGAAGAAAGTTACCTTGATTGATTCAGGTGCAGAAACAATCAGTGAAGTAAGCATGCTGTTAGACTATTTTGATATCGCAGCATCGGCCAAAAAAGAGGCTGTTAGAGAACATGAATTTTATATGACAGGCTCACAAAATTTATTCAACAACATTACAAAAGAATGGTTAAATTTAAAAGAAATAAACAGTAGAAAAATTAACTTAAAGAAATGAAAAGGAGCAAAGACGCATGTTGAGACACGATAGCAGATCAGAAAATCAGTTAAGAAATGTTGAGATAGAGACGAATGTGATGAAATACTCAGAAGGATCGGTGCTGATTACATTTGGTGATACAAAAGTCTTGTGTAGTGCAACAGTTGAGGAACGTGTACCTAAGTTTATCCGAGGAAAAGGGACAGGTTGGATTGCGGCTGAGTATCAAATGTTACCCCGTGCAACACAAACAAGAAATATGCGTGAAAGCACCAAAGGAAAAGTTTCTGGAAGAACCATGGAAATCCAGAGGTTGATTGGACGCTCTTTGCGTGCTGTCATTGATTTAACTTTACTGGGGGAGCGCTCGATCATTGTTGATTGTGATGTCCTCCAAGCTGATGGGGGGACACGGACTGCAAGTATTACAGGTGCTTTTGTAGCCGTACAACTAGCCATCCAAGAGCTAATGAGGAAAAATATAATTAAAAAGAACCCTGTAAAAGACTATTTGGCAGCGATTAGTGTAGGAATCTTACCAAGTGGTGAATGTGTGCTTGACTTAGATTATAAAGAAGATGTAGCAGCGCTTGTTGATATGAATTTGGTCATGACAGGCAGCGGTCGCTTTGTTGAAATACAAGGAACAGGTGAAGAAGCAACCTTTTCTGGTGAGGAGCTAAATACGTTGCTTTTTTACGGGAAATCTGGAATTGAAACATTGATTGCCAAGCAAAAAGAAGTATTGTTAGTGTCTAAAAGACAAGAAACTTCTCAGGAAAAAAAGGAAGTCCTCATTGCAACTAGAAACAAAGGAAAGGCAAAAGAGTTTGCGGCTATTTTTGCTGAAAAAGGATTTACGGTAAAGACCTTGTTAGATTATCCAGATTTACCAGATGTAGAAGAAACAGGCAAAACCTTTGAAGAAAACGCACGCCTTAAAGCTGAAACGATTGCTCAAATTGTCCAAGGTCCTGTCTTAGCTGATGATTCAGGTTTGATTGTAGATGCTCTTTTGGGGCAGCCAGGGATTTATTCTGCCCGTTTTGCAGGGCCAAACAAGAGCGATGCCGCTAACAATGCGAAACTCCTTCATGAGCTAACCGGGATTGCGACTGAAAAAAGAACGGCACGTTACCACTGCACCCTTGTTTTAGCTGAGCCGAATAAGGAAAGTCTGGTTGTTTCAGGAGAACTTGAAGGAACAATTGGTACGATTCCCCAAGGTGAAAATGGGTTTGGCTACGATTCACTTTTCTATATTCCCTCTGAAAAGAAAACAGCAGCTGAACTTTCAGAAGATCAAAAAAACAGAATCAGTCACCGAGCTAAAGCAATAGAAGCACTTCGTGGTCAGTGGAAATCTTGATTTTAATAGGAGGAGAATGTCAGAATGAAATATCTAGTTGTCAGTGATAATCACGGAGATAGAGGGATATTAGAGGAGTTAGTACAGAAATATCAAGGGAAAGTAGATGTTTTTTTTCATTGTGGAGATTCAGAGTTGCCGGCAACAGATAGCTTGTGGAAAGTATTTTATGTTGTAGGTGGAAATTGTGATTTTGATTCGGGTTACCAAGAGGAACAGCTAATTGATACGGGCAAGGATAAGATATATCTAACGCATGGGCATCTTTTGGGGGTTAACTTTTCTTTAGACAAGCTAAGCTATCGGGCAAAAGAATTAGGCGCTAGTATTGCATTATTTGGTCATACGCATCAGCTGGGCGTATGGCAGGACCAACATCTGCTTCTAGTAAACTCCGGTAGTATTTGCTTACCTCGTGGCAAGTATCCAATAAAGACCTATGCAATTATTGAAGAAAACCTAACCAATTATCAGGTTACCTATTATACACGTGACCATCAGGAAATTACAGAACTGACACAAACTATCCAAAAGATAAAAGATTAACTTTTTTTGAAGAGTCTTGAAAAAATTGTGAAATTACTGATTTTCTGTAATATTTTGGATACAATATATAGAGTAGAGATTAACAACGAAATGGAGGCACTCCGATGATCGGAAATGCTATAAAATCCTTATTACTAGAAAACAAAGAACATTTTTTGATATCCTCAGATAACGTTGCAACGGTGATGGCCGAAAATCCACTTAGTCATGCATTGCTTGTCTTAAGTAAAGTGGGCTATTCGGTCATCCCTGTGGTAAACAAGAAAGATCAAATTGTAGGTTTACTTAGTTTGTCAGCAATTGTGGATGAAATGTTTGAATTGACGACGATTGATACGAAAAAGTTGGATACTTTAAAAGTAAAAGACGTAATGGATGCGAAAGTTCCTGTGCTTAAAGCGCCTTATGAGATTGAACGAGTCCTTCATATGATGGTAGACCGTTCCTTTATTCCAGTAGTGGATGAGGATGAGGTGTTTCTAGGAATTGTTACGCGAAGAGAATTACTGAAAGCGGTTAATCATATGGCACATGAGTTAGAATTGAATTATGAGCTGACCAAAAAAGAGGCATGTGAAAAAGAAAAAATATAATTTTAGAAGAAAAAAATGTATTTTTCACCTTTTTTTTGCTATGCTTATAGAGAAAAGAAAAAAGGAGGAATTCGTGAATGGATGCATACGAAATAATTCGTTTTATTAGCGAATCAGAAAAGAAAACCCCTGTTAAGGTAACACTAAAAGGAAAGCTAAAAGAAATTTCTTTTCCAGAAACAATTCAGACCTTTACTAATTGTAAAACTGGAACAATTTTTGGAGATTGGAAAGATGTAGAAGCTTTTTTAAATGAAAATAAAGACAAAATTGAAGACTATGTCGTTGAAAATGATGGGCGTAATTCTGCCATCCCATTGTTGGATACTAAATATGTAAATGCCAGAATTGAGCCTGGTGCAGTGATTCGTGACCAAGTAACTATCGAAGATCAAGCGGTTGTAATGATGGGTGCTGTGATTAATATTGGCGCTGTAATTGGTGCAGGATCAATGATTGATATGGGAGCAATTTTGGGTGGGCGTGCTACTATTGGAAAAAATGCTCATATTGGAGCAGGTGCTGTGCTTGCAGGAGTGATTGAACCACCTAGTGCAGATCCTGTTATCGTAGAAGACGATGTGTTAATCGGTGCCAATGCAGTGGTCCTCGAAGGAGTTAGAGTCGGCAAAGGCGCAGTTGTTGCAGCAGGTGCAATTGTAGTAGATGATGTAGCACCTTATACAGTTGTGGCTGGAGTACCGGCAAAAAAAATTAAAGACATTGACGAAAAAACAAAAGGCAAAACAAGCATTATGGCAGAACTTCGCAAATTATAAAACTCCTCATTGAGGGGTTTTTTTGCAAAAAAAAATAATAAAGGAGCTTACTAAGATGACAGTATGGACTAAAAATGATTTAATTGCTATCAGAAGAAAACTTCATCAAATTCCAGAAATTGGATTAGAAGAGTTTGAAACACACGAGTACTTGATGCAAAAAATAAACGAACTTCCGCAAGAACAGATTGAGGTCAAAGAGTGGAAAACCGCGATTGTGGTCAAAGTAAAGGGAACAAGTCCAAGTAAAACAATTGGCTGGCGAACAGATATTGATGGTTTGCCCATTAAAGAAGAAACAGGTCTGGACTTTTCTTCTACTCATCCAGGAAAAATGCATGCCTGTGGTCACGATATGCATATGACGGTAGCACTAGGATTACTTCAAGAAATAGTGAATCAAAAACCTAAAAATGACTTTGTCTTTTTGTTTCAACCAGCTGAGGAAAATGAATCAGGGGGGAAACTTGTTTATGAATATGGCTTGTTAGATGACTGTCTTCCAGATGAATTTTATGGGCTACATGTGCAACCATTTTTGCCTGTTGGAACGATTGGCACAAGAGTTGGAACGCTGTTTGCAGGAACGTGTGAGATTCAAGCTCATTTTACAGGTAAGGGTGGACATGCAGCTTTTCCTCACGAATCCAACGATATGATCATTGCTGCTACAGAGTTTGTACAGCAAGCTCAAACCATTGTTAGTCGTAACGTTAATCCAATTGAGGGGGCAGTTGTCACTTTTGGCACGTTCGAAGCGGGTACCACCAACAATGTGATTGCAGGTAGTGCGCATGTTTCTGGAACCATTCGGACCTTGACACAGAGTATGAACGAATTAACCCAAAAAAGAATTCGTCAGATTGCAGAAGGAATCGCCGTCTCTTTTCAATGCCAATTGGATATGACACTGACGCAAAAAGGCTACTTGCCAGTAGAAAATAATCCAGAAACTACCAAAAATTTTATGGATTTTATGCGTCATTATGCGGCGATTAATTTAATAGAAACGGAGCCAGCAATGACAGGTGAGGATTTTGGTTATTTATTATCCAAAATTCCAGGAACAATGTTTTGGCTTGGGGTAGATAGTCCGTATGGGTTGCATCATGAAAAAATGATGCCCAAAGAAGAGGCAATTGAAATAGGCGTGCAAGCAATTAGTGCTTTTTTTGCTGAGTTAGATAAAAAATAAAATAAAAAGGTTTGATTGCACGAATCAAACCTTTTTATTTTTAATTAGCACTAAAGTTAACGGGAGATTGTGGAAGCTCAATTCCTTCTTTGTGGAGCGCTTCGACATATTCTGATAGAAAGGCAACCTGAATATCGGTTTGAGAACCGTTTAAGGTGTATAAGATGATGCGGTAAGCAAAATTGCCATTTCCAGTATCAACGAGACCGATAACAGTAGGACCACTTTGAATATCCTTATATTTAGGTGTGAGTCGTTGGTTGACAACTTCAATAATTTGTTTGACTTTTTCTAAATCAGTATCTCCACTAATTCTAAGGTCAATAAGGACGCGCATATTACTCCTAGAGAGATTGCTAATGAGAGAAATCGTTCGGTTAGGTAGAAAGTGAAGTGTTCCATCTAAAGATTTTAGCTGGGTTGTACGCAAACCTACAGCGACTACATTTCCCTCGACAGCTCCAATCTTGACATAATCGCCTACATCAATTTGCCGTTCTAAAATGATAAAAAAACCAGTAATTAAGTCATTGATAAAACCTTGTGCACCAAGCCCAATGGCGACCCCTGCAATTCCTGCTCCAGCAATAAGCGAACCAATTGGAATTCCAAGTAAGGTCAGCAGGCTATAAAGGAAAATAAAAAATAGCGTGTATTGAAAAAGGTTAGAAGAAAGCGTATAAAGGGTGCGAATTCGACTTTGACTAAATGCTTCTTTTTTACTATAGTTATCAAAACTCTTTTTGATTAAACGCATTCCAATTTTCCTTAAAACGATAATGAAAATGGATAGCATGATTAAAGTGATTCCTTTTGAGATAAGTAAAGAAACAATCCCATCCCAGTCAATTGATTGCCAGTATTTAGTTAGTGCATTGACTTTTACAGTCGTTGCCTTTGTTAGTTCATTGGTAGTATCAGAAGTAGTTGCTGCAAATAACGAAAAAAATTTAGGGAATAGTGCGAACATTTTCAATCCTACTTTCATAAAAAGTTTTTTTTATTATAGCATAATAAAGCATAAAATTTAAGAAATCACCGTTATGTTTCATTGTATGAAGTTATTTATTGAGAAAAAAAGATGAAAATGGTATGCTTAGAGCAAGTTTTAATGGAAGAAAGGGGTGTGACAATGTCGGGTGGAGAAGTTGCAGCGATTATTGCAGCGATAGCATTTGTTGTTTTGGTAGCTTTTTGTGTTCCAATCCTAATTAAAGCATCGAAAACAATGGATCAACTATCAAAGACGATTGATGAGACAAATCGAACGATTAATGTTGTTACGAAGGATGTAGAGGTTTTGACGGATCAGGTCGAAGGGTTACTAGTCAAAAGTAATGAACTGTTAGCTGATGTAACTAAAAAGGTGGAAACAATTGATCCATTATTTGATGCTGTTGCAGATCTTAGTGTGACAGTTTCGGATTTAAATTATTCTAGTCGTAATATGGCGACAAAAGTTGGTGGAATTGGACGCAATGCTGCTAAGGCTACAGTTGCTTCTAAGTTAGCAGGATCAGCACTTCATTTTATGAGAAATAAAAAAAAATAGGGGGATAAGATTATGACTAAGAAAAAAGGTGGCTTTATTTTAGGTGCATTAGTTGGAGGGACAGCAGCAGCAGTAACCGCATTGTTATTTGCACCAAAATCAGGGAAAAAATTAAGAGCAGAACTAAGTGAGCGTACAGCTGATTATACTGATTTTGCAAAACAAAAAGGCTCTGACTTAGCTGACATTGCTAAAGATGTATCAGATGATGTTTTAACAAACTTAAAAACACAAACTGCTGATTTATCTAGTCAATTCAAAAAATCATCAGAAGACTTAAAAGAAGTAGCGGAAGTTGCCAAAGATGAGGCAGCAGATGCGAGTGAAGATATTATTATCGAAGTGAAAGACCAAACCGCAGAAAATGTCCAATCTGTTAAAGAAGGGACAAAAGAAGCAAAAGAGGTAGCTTCAGATATAGTAGAAAAAGGTAAAGATGAAGTTGAAAAAGCAAAAGAAGATTTAAAACATTAAAAGGTAGTCTTATTCAACAAAAAAGTTCAAGCAAATATTTTGCTTGAACTTTTTTTGGTTGTAACTTAGTCAAAAATTTGTAATTCTTTAGGCGTTTTTGTGAAATTTTCACACCCATCTTTTGTTACGTAGAGGCAATCTTCGACACGAACGCCTACTTGATCTGGAATATAAATTCCAGGTTCAATTGAAAAACACATGCCTGCTTCAAGTGTCATATCGTTTCCTTCAACAATTGATGGAAATTCATGAACGGTTGTTCCAATACCGTGCCCTAGACGATGATTGAAATACTCACCATATCCGTATGACGAAATAACATCACGAGCAATTTTATCGATTTTACTGGCTTTGACTCCTGGTTTTACAGCTTTGGTGGCAGCAAGCTGTGCTTCGAGAACAATAGCATGAATTTTTCTTTGAAAGTCTGTTGGTTCTTTAAAACTAACTGTTCTAGTGGCATCACTGCAATACCCTTTCCAGACAACGCCTAAGTCAAACAAGACTAATTCATTCGGTTTTACCTGATTTTCCCCAGGAGTTCCATGAGGGTTTGCTGCATTTTTCCCTGCTAAAACAAGCGTGTCAAAACTCATAGAAGGCACACCCTTACGTTTCAATTGATACTCAATTTCAGCAACAATTTCTTGCTCCATTGCGCCTGCTTTAATCGCTTTAAATCCAATCTCAAATGCAACATCTGCCCAGTGCCCAGCTTCTAACATAATTTCTTTTTCAGCTGTGCTTTTTTTCAATTGCATTTGTTGAATAAGTTGTGTGAGATCTGTTGAAAAATCAGTCTGAGGCATTCTTTGTTTTAAAGCATCTAAACGGTCGACTGTGAGACTATTTTTTTCAATCGCCATTTTGTTAGGAACGCCACTATTTTTTTTAATAGCCTCTTGAATCAAGTCCCACGGATTTTGACTATCTAGATAGCCAGACACTTGAAACGCCCAATCGCTATTTTGTGCTTCTTCGATTTCCAAAGCAGGAACAAATAAGAATGGTTCGGCATCCTTTGGCACAAATAAGGCTAAAATTCGTTCATGTGGTTCACTATGAAACCCTGAAAAATAATGGATATGACTTGGATCGGTAATATAAGCAAGATCTATCTGGTTATCTTGCAACCAGTTGCGTAAAATGGTTAACTGTTGATTCAACTAAATCGCCCTTCTTTCTAGTAGATAATCTCATTGTATCATGACTAATAGTTGGTTGAAATGCTAAAATTACGAAAGATTTGTGAGAATCCAACTAAAACGGTTGCATAATTTATAGGCTTTTGGTAATCTTTAATTAAGAAATGTAAATGAAGTTTTCTGAAAATAAATAGACGAGATTAAAGGGGAAAATAATTATGGATAAGCAAACGATTACCATTTATGATGTGGCTCGTGAAGCAAACGTCTCAATGGCTACGGTTTCTCGCGTTGTCAATGGAAACCAAAATGTAAAACCAGCAACAAGAAAAAAGGTACTAGAAGTCATTGATCGATTAGATTATCGTCCCAATGCAGTAGCAAGAGGGTTAGCTAGTAAAAAGACAACAACGGTTGGAGTAGTGATTCCAGATGTTAGCAACACCTTTTTTTCATCTCTTGCACGAGGGATTGATGATGTTGCAACCATGTATAAATACAATATTATTTTAGCAAATTCAGATGGAAATGATCAAAAAGAAATCAATGTACTAAACACATTACTTGCCAAACAAGTAGATGGAATTATTTTTATGGGACATCACATTACCGAAGAAATTCGCGGGGAATTTTCACGGTCTAAGACGCCTGTGGTATTGTCTGGTTCAATTGACCCAGATCACCAAGTAGGCTCTGTAAATATTGACTACAAGGAAGCTACAAGTGATTCAGTTAGCTTATTAGCTGAAAACGGACACAAAAAAATTGCTTTTATTAGTGGTTCGCTTTTAGATCCGATTAATGGGAAAATGCGTTTGGAAGGGTATAAAAAAGCCTTGAAATCTGCTGGAATTAAGTATTCAGAGGGCTTGATTTTTGAATCAGAGTATAATTACAAAGCAGGTGAAACGCTCGCTACAAGAATTTTAAACAGTGGGGCAACAGCTGCCTTTATCTCAGATGATGAGCTGGCAGTTGGCATCTTGAACGGTTTGACTGATGCAGGCGTTAACGTACCAGACGATTTTGAGATTATTACGAGCAACAATTCCTTACTAACAGAAATCGCGCGACCTCGCCTTTCAAGTATTACACAGCCACTTTATGATATCGGGGCAGTTTCAATGCGTCTGTTGACCAAGATGATGAATAAAGAGGAAGTCGAAGAAAAAACCATTATTTTGCCCTATACGATTTCTAAAAAAGATTCTACAAAATAAAAAAAGATGAGCTGAGGGACAATACCTCAGCTCTTTTTTAGTCTTCATTTTCATCTTGATCTTGATCTTCTTCGTCATTATTCGTCGTTGTCTCTGCTTTTTTTTCTTCTTTTTTTGTACTTTCGGTTGTTTTTTTCGTAGCAGAGAGGTAAGGGGCCCAGACAGTATTATAATTTGCCGTTGTTCCACCAATTCCAAATTCAAAAGAAGAACTAGCTGCGCCATCTTTTGCAAAATAAGAGGTGACCTTACTGCCTGGAACTTGCATTTTAACACCATTGATTGTAGAAGTTCCTAATTTTTGACCAGTAAAGCTTGAAACTTCTGATTTAATCACGCTAGCATCTAATTCAAACTTTCTGTTCGTCTGATAGGCATTTGGATCAATTTGGTAGGTACCGTTTGCGAGATAAGCCCAAAATTGCATATTATTTTGCCCCCATGAACTATACATTGGGGTATTATTATCGTAACCAATCCAAGAACTCAACGTAATCCCCGGGGTAGAGGCAGTGAACCAAAAGTCATTTTCATCTTGAGAAGTTCCAGTTTTTCCAACCCAGTCACCGCCTGCAAGTGTTGGAGAAAGTTGAGCAAGAGTCGACTTGGCTTTGATACCTGTCCCAGAATTTATAACATCACGCATCAAATTATTCATAATAGAAGCTGTAGCCTTGGCATAAACTTGAACGGGTTTTTGCTCATGCTTGTAAATTACGTTCCCGTTGTTATCGGTGATGGTATCAATCACATAGCCTTGATTATATACGCCACCATTTGCCAGTGTAGCATACGCGTTGGTTTGCTCAAGTACCGTTAGTCCGTGGTCTGTTCCTCCCATTGGAATAGATTCATAACTGAATTCTGCCGAGGACATCTGAATGTTCATTTTTTTAAAATAGCTTTCAGGGTTTGTTTTTGTAAGTAAGGCCTGATAGAGGTTGTAAACAGGAATATTATCCGATTTCTTTAATGCTTGTCGGACACTTTCAAAACTATTTCGATTGATACGGTCATAGTTTGTAACAGGACCACCACTTGATTTGAATGTGGTGGGGAAGTTTGATAGTTGAGACTCAGAACCGATAAGCCCAACATCAATCGCAGGAGCGTAGGCAAGAATTGGTTTCATTGTTGAAGCGGGAGAACGGCGGGTATCAAATGCATGATTATTTTGATTTTCTGCATAATTACGGCCACCTAAGAACGCTAAGATCTTTCCCGTACTATTTTCCATCATAATGCTTCCAACTTGAATGGTTCCTCTACCATCATCCAACATGTTCCCATAGTTTTGGGCAGTAGCTTGCATCGAGTCATAAAGTTCTTTGTTAATGGTTGAATGAACCGTATAGCCATTTCTTCTAAGGGAGCGATTGGCTATTTTGTAGTACTTGTTGTATAGATCATCACTGGAAGTAATGTCTTCTTTTTTAAACCCATCTGCTTTATAGTAAGTTGGCATCAAGACTTCGGTTGCTTCTTTTTGAACGTAATAGTAAAGATAATCATTTTGATTAGAAGTATTGCTGCCTTTTTCAATAAAATCTTTGGCTAAATCATAAGATTTAGCTGCTAAATATTCTTTTTCCGTAATTTCTTTTTCTCGGTACATATTGAATAAAACATCATTTTTTCTTTCTAAACCAGCTGAAAGATCCTTTTTCTTATCTCCTGTAGCAGTATAAGGACTGTAGGTAATTGGACTTTGCGGAAGACCCGCAATAAAAGCAGCTTGTGGCAAGCTTAAGTCTTTAGCGTGGACACCGAAAATTCCTTTAGCAGCTTCTTCAACTCCTGCAATGTTTTCTCCTTTATTATTTCGTCCAAAAGGGGAAACGTTCAAGTATGTGGTCAAAATTTGTTGCTTTGAAAAAAAGTTTTCCACACGGTAAGCAAGTAAAAGTTCATTGGCTTTTCGCTTAAAGGTAGTTTCGCTGGTTAACACTTGTTGCTTCACCAATTGCTGTGTCAGAGTAGACCCCCCTGAAGAGTTGCTTGCACCTAATGCTTCAGATATCAGCGCTCGAATAGTTGCTTTGGGTACAAATCCATGGTGTTTCCAAAAGTTCTCATCTTCGGTTGCAACAATGGCCTTTTTCACGTAAGGTGAAATCGCATCTGATTTTACGTTTGTCCGGATGAGATCAGTCGTAATGTCTCCAATAGACTCATTATTGGCATAAACCATATGTGAAACTTGTTCAATATCGTTGATTTCATTTTTAAGTGTTTCTTTCGTAGGAACTTCTGTATCTTTTACTAGATAGGCAAAATACCCCATCCCAACACCAATACCTAAAGAACCTAACCAAAGTAACAAAACAATCACAAAAAGCAACAAAGATTTTAAAACTCCGTAAGAAATATGAAATCCTAAAAGCCAATTTTTATTATATGAAGACTTTTTATGCTTATTTTTGTGATTCTGATCGTGCTCTGCCAAAAAAGTTCACCTCTATTTTATTAGAAAGATTTTGCTTTATTATAGCAAACATTTGAAAGTCTGCCTAGTTTTGTTGAAAATATCTAGGAATTTTAGAATTGACATATTTCTTGATTATCCGATTTTACTCTTTTCAATAGATGGAAAATCAGTTAATATAATAATGACAAAACTGAGGAGGAAAACAATGCGTACAGATTTTTTTGCTGAATTAAAAGCTCGAGGATTGATTTACCAAACGACAGATGAAGATGCTTTAACTAAACAATTGATGGAAGAGTCTGTAAAATTGTATATTGGCTTTGACCCAACTGCTGATAGTTTACATATAGGGCACTTGTTGCCTATTTTAACTTTACGTCGCTTCCAAGAAGCAGGACATGTTCCGGTTGCGTTGGTAGGCGGAGGAACTGGAATGATTGGGGATCCATCTTTTAAAGATGCAGAGCGTAGCTTAAATACACTGGATACTGTGCAAGAATGGTCTCAAAAAATTAAAAATCAATTGTCACGTTTTATTGATTTTGATAATAAAACAAATCCAGCGGTCATTGCCAACAACTATGAGTGGCTAGGAAGTGTTTCGTTAATTGATTTCTTGCGCGATGTAGGCAAGAACTTTACTATTAATTATATGATGAGCAAAGAAAGTGTGAAGCGTAGGATTGAAACAGGAATCTCTTATACAGAATTTGCTTACCAATTGTTGCAAGCTTATGATTTCTTAAAGCTTTATGAAAAAGAAGGATGTTTACTTCAATTAGGTGGAAGTGATCAATGGGGCAATATTACTTCCGGAATTGAATTGATTCGTCGAGAAAAAGAAGTACAAGCATTCGGGATTACGATGCCACTGATTACAAAAGCGGATGGAACTAAGTTTGGTAAAACGGAAGGAAATGCTGTTTGGTTAGATGCCGACAAAACATCACCTTACGAGTTTTATCAATTTTGGATTAACACAGATGATCGTGATGCGATTAAATTCATTAAATACTTTACATTTGTACCACTGACTGAAATTGAAGAAATTGAAAAAGAATTTTTGGCTGCACCAGAAAAACGTTTGGCTCAAAAAGTTTTGGCTAAAGAAGTCACAACTCTAGCGCACGGAGCAGAGGCATATGAACAGGCGGTGAAGATTTCAACTGCGTTATTTAGTGGCGAAATCAAATCGCTCAATGCAGAAGAAATTCGTCAAGGATTTAAGGATGTTCCAAGTTACAATGTTCAAGCAGATGATGAATTAAAATTAGTCGAAATCTTAGTGAAATCAGGAATTGATAGCTCAAAACGTCAAGCAAGAGAAGATATTCAAAACGGCGCCATTTATATCAATGGTGAACGTGTTCAAGATTTGAATTATGAGTTAACGGAAGCCGATAAGATTGAAAATCAGTTTGTGGTTGTCCGTCGTGGTAAGAAAAAATATTTTGTCTTGAATTTCTAAACCTCATTTTGATTAACACACAAAAAAGAGAGCCTCGGTTAGAAGGTGCTCTCTTTTTTTTAAGCATCAATTTTGTTTTGATGGAAGAAACACTATACAATGAGGAAGAATAATACTAAATAAAAGGGGTAAAATATATGTTGATTGGTTCACATGTTAGCATGAGCGGAAAAAAAATGTTACTAGGCGCAGCGCAAGAAGCTGCAAGTTACGGTGCATCTACATTTATGATTTATACAGGAGCACCTCAAAATACCAGAAGAAAACCCATTGAGGAGATGAATATCGAAGCAGGCTCTCTTTTTATGAAAGAACAGGGACTCTCTAAGATTGTTGTTCATGCTCCTTATATTATTAATTTAGGAAATACGATTAAGCCAGAAAATTTTGGCTTTGCAACAGAGTTTTTACGTCAAGAAATTGTCCGTGCACAAGCACTTGGAGCTACACAAATTACGTTACACCCAGGTGCACATGTAGGGGCAGGCGCACCGGCAGGTATTAAACAAATTATAAAAGGATTAAATGAAGTGCTGACAAAGGAACAAACGGCTCAGATTGCGCTGGAAACAATGGCAGGAAAAGGCACAGAGATTGGTCGTTCCTTTGACGAGCTGGCTAGTATCATTGATGGGGTCACATTAAATGAAAAGCTATCGGTTACCTTTGATACCTGTCATACAAATGATGCTGGATACAATGTTAAAGAAGATTTTGATGGGGTTTTAGAAGAATTTGATAAAATCATTGGGTTGGATCGTTTAAAAGTCATGCATATCAATGATTCTAAAAATCCGCAAGGGGCACAAAAGGATCGTCATGCCAATATTGGCTTTGGGACGATTGGTTTTGACGCGTTAAATAAGATTGTTCACCATGAGCAGTTAGCGTTATTGCCTAAAATTTTAGAAACTCCTTATGTTGGAGAAGATAAAAAAAATGCTAAGGCACCTTATGGTTATGAGATTTCCATGCTAAAATCAGGAGTCTTCCAACCAGATCTACTTGAAAAGATTGCACAAGGAAACGAATAAAGAAAACAAATCGATTTTTTTAATAAAATAACTTTCCATTTGTTGTTTTTTCTAGTACAATGTTAAATTGAGAGCACAAATAGAAAGAGGAAGGAGAGATTTGATATGAATACAGGTTTAGTTATTTTGATTGTAGTAATCGCTTTGATCGTGGGCGCAATCGGTGGCTTTTTCTTTGCGCGTAAATATATGCAAGACTATTTAAAAAAGAATCCTCCCGTTAATGAGGATATGTTACGTATGATGATGTTGCAGATGGGCCAAAAGCCTTCTGAGAAGAAAATACGTCAAATGATGCAGAATATGAAAACTCAGGCTAAAAAGTCTGATAAATAGTATTTTGGTATTCGTAATAAAAACGGGTAGTGTTCTTTCACTATCCGTTTTTGTGTGCTCTGATTTAAAATAAAGGGGTGTAAATGAAGAATGTCGATTTTTAGAAAATTAAGCTGGTTTTTTAAGTTGGAGAAAAAAACTTATTTAATCGGTGTATCAAGTTTGATTTTAGTAGCGCTGATCCAACTGATTCCTCCAAAAGTGATTGGGATTGTAGTGGATAGCATTGCGAGTAGGCAACTAACCGCTAAACAACTTATTATATGGGTAGGAATCTTAATTTTAGTTGCTGTTACACAATATTTTTTACGCTATGTATGGAGAACCAATATTTGGGGCGGCTCTTCCCGTTTAGAAAAAATGTTGCGTAAAAGATTATTTCATCATTTTACAGTGATGGACAACACCTTTTTCAAAGAGCATCGGACAGGAGATCTGATGGCGCATGCAACTAATGACTTAACAGCCATTCAAAATGTTGCTGGGGCAGGGATCTTAACGTTTGCGGACTCTTTTATTACGGGGAGTATCACGATTGTTGCAATGGTTCTTTTTGTTGATTGGCGTTTGACCCTCATTGCGTTATTACCGTTACCTCTGCTAGCTCTTACTTCTAAAATATTAGGTGCTAAGCTGCACGATGCTTTTCGTGAGTCACAAGAGACCTTCTCGGATATCAATGACAAAACACAAGAGAGTGTTTCGGGGATAAAAGTAATCAAAACATTTGGTCAAGAAAAAGAAGACATTGAAGAATTTGAGCAAAAAATTAATCACTCAATTGAAAAAAATAATCGAGTGAATACGTTAGATGCGCTTTTTGACCCACTGATTACGATAATTATTGGAGCTGCTTATGTGATTACTATTGTTTTAGGGGGCTATTATGTTGTACACAAGCAGATTACTATTGGTCAATTTGTTTCATTTATCAATTATATTGCCATGCTTGTATGGCCAATGTTCGCAATTGGTCGTTTGTTTAATGTATTAGAAAGAGGAAATGCTAGTTATGACCGGGTGCAAGAAATGCTGAGTAAAAAATCCTCTATTGTAGAAAGAGAAAATGCAATTACTGAACCAGCTAAAGGGACGATTCAGTTTGAAATCAATCAATTCCAATATCCCGATGGTGAGCATCCAGTATTAACAAATATTGATTTTACCTTGGAGCAAGGACATACACTCGGGATAGTTGGAAAAACTGGTGCTGGAAAAACGACTTTATTGAAGCTGCTGTTACGAGAATACGATGACTACGCTGGAACGATTCAGTTTGGAAAACAAGATATTAGAGATTATTCGCTTAATGCGCTTCTTCAATCGATCGGCTATGTGCCACAAGATCATTTTTTATTTTCAATGACAGTGAAAGACAATATTCGTTTTGCTAGTCCAAAACTTTCCCAAGCAAAAGTCGAGGAAGTAGCAGAACTTACAGCAATTCATGAAGATATTCTTTCTTTTCCAGAGCAGTATGAAACAATGGTTGGAGAAAGAGGTGTTTCACTTTCAGGTGGTCAAAAGCAACGTTTGTCCATTGCACGCGCCTTAGTGCTAAATCCAGAATTACTTATTTTGGACGATGCTTTATCAGCCGTAGATGCTAAGACAGAAGAGAAAATTCTATCGAATCTAAAAGAGCAAAGAAAAGAGAAGACTACGATTATTGCGGCACACCGTTTGAGTAGTGTCAAACATGCGCAAGAAATTTTAGTTTTGGACGAAGGGAAAATTATAGAGCGTGGAACACATCAGGCGTTACTCGCAAAACAGGGTTGGTACGCGAAAATGTATGAGCAACAACAGTTAGCAGAAAAAATAGAAGGGAGTGAAGGCTAATCATGCAAAAAAATAATTCAGAATGGTCAAAATCAATGTCCATCAAAGAACAACTAGCAGTGACACGTCGCATGCTGAAGTTTGCTCGACCATTTAAAAAAATTTTTGCTTGGGCGATATTTTTTGCGATTCTTCTTTCAGGCATGAATGTTTTGTTACCTAAAATATTGCAAGTATTTATGGACCAATATTTGACGCCTAAAACTGCAACAACTAAAATTATATTATTTTTTGGTGGTCTCTATTTTATTGGGATTTTAGTGAAAAGTATTGTTTGGTTTTTTCAAGGGTATCTCTATTCAAAAGCTTCCCTTAATACGTATCAAAGTGTTCGAGTTCGCTTATTTGAAAAGTTGCATACCCTTGGGATGCGTTATTTTGATCAGACGCCTGCTGGTTCAATCGTTTCGCGAGTGACCAATGATACAGATACTTTATTTGAATTTTGGTTTGTTTTCTTGATGATTCTTACAGGAGTCTTTGCAGTGATCTCTTCGTTTATTGCAATGGCGTTAATTAATGTCAAAATCACAATTGCTTGCCTGTTTTTCTTACCCTTTCTTTTGATTATTATCTGGTATTATCAAAAATTCAGTTCCAAAGTTTACCGAAATATGCGGGAGAAACTGAGCCAATTGAACACGAAGTTAAATGAATCCATTTCTGGGATGAGTATTATTCAACAATTTCGTCAAGAGCATCGTTTAGAAGAGGAATTTGAACAGACAAATGATGAATATCTACAAACCAGACTTTCAATGATTAAAACCAATTCTTTATTGCTGGCTCCGATTATCAATTTATTAATGGCTTTGGCCACAGCGCTCGTACTTTCTATGTTTGGGTACCAGGCATTGGAACACCCCGTTGAAGTAGGGATGATTTATGCGTTTATTTCATATGTGCAAGCTTTCTTTAATCCAATGACCAACATGATGGATTATCTAAGTATCTATCAAGATGGAATGGTTGCGGGAACCAGAATTTTTAAAGTGCTCGATCATGAAGAATTTGCTCCTAAACAAAATTCAGATGCAGATGCAAAAGTCACAGAAGGAAAAATTGAATTTAGAAACGTGAGCTTTTCTTATGACGGAGAACACAATGTACTAAATAATATTAGTTTTGTGGCAAAACCAGGTGAAACTGTGGCACTTGTGGGGCATACGGGAAGTGGAAAAAGTTCGATAATCAATGTAATGATGCGTTTCTATGAATTTTATGACGGGGAAATACTGATAGATGACCGTGATATTCGGACGTACCCTTTAAAAGAATTACGCGAAAAAATGGGGCTAGTTTTACAAGATGCGTTCATGTTTTATGGCGATATTGCAGGAAATATTCGCTTACTTAATTCTAATATCACTGACCAACAAATTAAAGAAGCTGCGGAATTTGTCCAAGCAGATAAATTTATCGAAACGTTACCTGGAAAATATCATGCAAAAGTGATTGAACGGGGAGCCAGTTATTCAAGCGGCCAACGTCAGCTGATTTCTTTTGCTCGCACGATTGTTACCAATCCTAAAATGCTTATTTTAGATGAGGCAACTGCTAATATTGATACGGAAACTGAATCCTTGATTCAAGAAGGATTAGCAAAAATGCGTCAAGGTAGAACCACGATTGCCATCGCACATAGGCTATCAACCATTCGAGATGCTAATTTAATTTTGGTCTTGGAAAAAGGTCATGTTGTGGAGCGGGGCAACCATGATTCGTTAATTGAACAAGGTGGTCTTTACTATGATATGTACCGTTTGCAAAGCAATCAATCTTAATCCTGGAGTAAATAATTGAAAAATAGCAACAATCCAACAATCACTTTGGCTAGATAACGGGAGTAAACATGTGGTGAATTGTGTTAATTGAATCAAATTTTTATTGTGAAACAAAACTAATTTTTGCTTTTGTTTCACAATTTTTATGAAATGGATTGTCCATTTATATTTGAAAATAGGGTTAAAATTGGGATACAGACCCAGGTAAGAGGAATAAAAATATTTCTGATTAAGCCGATTTTTGTGTTATGATAAATGTATCATGAGGGTTCGGAGGAGAGGTATGTTTCATTACAAAAGCGTACAGAAATTAAACGAATTAGAGCTTGGCGTCTACAATTATGTGATGACTCATAGAGATGAAGTCATGCATATGAAAATTAGACAGTTAGCGGCTAATGCCCATGTATCGACCACGACTGTCTTGCGTTTTTGTACAAAAATGGGCTACGAAGGTTATTCTGATTTTAAGCTTCAACTAAAAATAGAAAAAGAAAATAAAGCGCTGAGCAACTTATCTAAGCGTGATGATGAATTGCAAGATTTTTTTAAATTAGCGAGGAAACCAGCATTTCAGCAAAATATTTTAGCGTGCGCACAGATGCTTCAAAAAGCATCACGTCTCTTTTTTTTTGGTATGGGTAGCAGTGGTATGATGGCACAGTATGGAGCACGTTTGTTTTCTACGGTAGGCATAGATACACTAAACATTGAAGATTCCTTTTATCCATTACCTGATACGGATAACGAATCGACTATTTTGGTAGTGCTATCTGTATCTGGCGAAACGGAAATGATGCTGCAACTTGTGTCACGTTTAAAAGCAAGAGGCGTGCTAATTATCAGTATTACCAATCACGAAACATCAACATTGGCCAAAATTTCAGATAGAAGCATTCCGTGTTACATTCCCATTGAGTTGGTTGCTGACCATTACAATGTTACCAGTCAAGTTCCAACTGTCTATCTTTTAGAGGAACTAGCAAGAAAAGCAAGACAACTGAAAGAGAAACATGGCAAAACGCTGGATAGTTTGGAGAAGTAATAGACAAAAAGTATTTTAGCACGTACAATGAAGAGAGCATTTTTAATTAAGCAAGGGAGGACAAGTAATGTCCATGTTTTTAGATCAGGTAACCATAGATGTCAAAGCTGGAAAAGGCGGAGACGGAATGGTTGCATTTAGAAGAGAAAAATACGTTCCTGATGGAGGACCAGCTGGTGGCGATGGGGGTCATGGTGGTGATGTGGTGCTCGTAGTTGATGAGGGATTACGTACATTGATGGATTTTCGTTTTAATCGTCATTTCAAAGCACTTCCGGGAGAAAATGGGATGAGTAAGGGTATGCATGGTCGAGGCGCAGAGGATCAGCATATTCCTGTACCGCCTGGCACAACTGTTAAAGATGCGGAGACTGGCAAGGTACTTGGAGACTTATTACATAATAAGCAAGAATTAGTCATCGCACAAGGTGGACGTGGTGGACGTGGAAACATCCGCTTTGCTTCCCCAAAAAATCCAGCGCCAGAAATTGCTGAAAACGGTGAACCAGGTCAAGAAAGAAAAATTGAACTAGAGTTGAAAGTTTTAGCAGATGCCGGATTAGTAGGATTTCCTTCAGTTGGAAAATCAACAATTTTATCTGTCATTTCAAAAGCTAGACCGAAGATAGGGGCGTATCACTTTACAACGCTTGTGCCTAATCTAGGGATGGTAAGCACCGCTGAGGGCAATAGTTTTGTGGTTGCAGACTTGCCAGGATTGATTGAAGGCGCTTCTCAAGGAGTAGGGCTTGGAACACAATTTTTACGTCATATTGAAAGAACACGGGTAATATTACATGTGATTGATATGAGTGGTATGGAAGGACGCGATCCGTATGAGGATTACTTAGCAATTAATAAAGAGCTAGAGTCTCATAATTTACGCTTGTTGGAGCGACCTCAAATAATTGTAGCCAATAAGATGGACATGCCAGATGCAGAAGCTAATTTAAAAGAGTTCAAAGAAAAATTAGCCAATCTAAGAGAAGACGAGTTTGCCAAAGAACAATTGGTATTCCCAATCTCAAGCATTACACGTCAAGGATTCGAACCGTTGCTAAATGCAACCTCAGAACTGCTTGATGTGACACCCGAATTTCCAATATATGACGAAGAAACTGCTGAAGAGGAAAGCGTATTATACGGCTTTGACGTAGGAGATCGTCCATTTGAAATTACGCGCGATGCTGATGCAACTTGGATTTTGTCGGGTCCTGGAATTGAAAAATTATTCAAGATGACGAATTTCGACCATGACGAAAGTACGATGAGATTTGCTCGTCAACTTAGAGGATTGGGCGTTGATGAGGCATTACGAGAACGTGGTGCTCGAGATGGTGATTTGGTTCGTATCGATAAGTTTGAATTTGAATTTATTGACTAAGAATGAATCGCACGAATAAAGAGAGAAAGTAAAAAGAGGAGGGAGTTTCGGCAGATGCTAAGACTCTTTCCTCTTTTATGTTTTTACAAAAAAAAGTGGAGACATGGTATACTTGATTTAAGCTTTGTTTATGGTAATTTTAATAGAATTAAGGAGCAAAAGAAAAAGTAAGTAGGTGCAAAATGATTAAAATATTAGTGGTAGAAGATGATAAAATTCTTTCAGATAGTATTGAATCGGTAGTCAAAGAATTAGGCGAGATTACCCAAATCTATGATGGTGAAGAAGGCTTGTATGAGGCAGAACAAGATATTTATGACTTGATTTTGCTTGATTTAATGCTGCCTTCAATGAATGGCTACGAAGTATTACAACAATTAAGAAAACGTTCGATTGCAACGCCAGTTTTAATTTTAACGGCAAAAGATGGATTAGATGATAAGGTAAAAGGATTCACTCAAGGTGCGGATGACTATTTGACCAAACCTTTTCACAGGGAAGAACTATTACTTAGAGCAAAAGCATTGCTAAAGCGTACATTGGGTTTGCATGAAGAAAATAGATTGAAACTAGGCGAAATTGAGTGCGACTTGGGAAGTCGCGTGGTGCATTATCAAAATCAAGAGTTTATTCTGCAAGGAAAAGAATTTGATTTATTGACATACTTAATTCAAAATAAAAATATGATTGTCACAAAAGAGCAAATCTTTGACAGAATTTGGGGGTTTGATTCTGAAACCTCATTGACAGTTGTAGAGGTATATATGAGCAATTTAAGAAAACATATGAAGGCAACAGGTCTGGATAAAAAAATTAAAACACTCCGAAATGTCGGATACATGTTAGATGCGAAAGAGTGAGGAACGTGCATGCAAAATTTGATGGATAAAAAGCAGTATAGAAGATTTTTCTTAATAAACTTAGGGTCTTTTGCACTTATTTTTATTGTTCTAGGTTTGATTGTCTTCCAGATTTTAGAGCGATCATTATATGCGTCAATTGATGGAAACTTATCAAGTTTATCAACAAATCAGCAGTATTTACAAAATGAACTGCTCCGAACGAATTCCCTAGAGAAAGTCCCATCTGGCCTTCAAATTGGGGGGCTTAGAGTTGCTGGGAAACCACTGCCTACAAATTTTCAAACGCAAACTTTGATCTGGTCCAGCTCAGGCGAAATAAAAAACAAAGCACGTTTAGGGGAGCGTTACGACTCTTTTTCCAAGCTTAAACTGCGAAAAAAGAAATTGAATCAGATCGTCGATGTTACAACAAAAGACTTGAATGGAAATACGCTTTCTTTTCGCTCCATAACAGTTCAACTCGAAGAAGATGACGAGGAAGGAAATCCTTTGTATGTTCAGATCTTGTACAACACAAATGCGACACGAGAAACTGTGAATCAATTTAAAAATGTACTGATTATCTGCATGGTGATTTTTTGGTTTATTTCAATCGCTCTCAGTTATTATCTGTCTAGAATTAATATGAAACCAGTACTTCACTCTTGGAAAAAGCAACAAGAATTTGTCGAAAATGCTTCACATGAGTTACGGACGCCCTTAACAATTATCCAAAGCAAATTGGAAAATATGTTTGTGCATCCTTCTCACACCGTATTAGAAGAGTCAGAAAGTATCGCGCTTGCACTCGGTGAGGTAAGAAGGCTCAATCAGTTAACCAGAGATTTATTATTATTAGCGCGCTCAGATTCGAATATGGCAGTTGTTAAAAAGGAACCGGTCAATGTATCGGAATTTATGAAGCAAGTAATTGATCCGTATAAGGAGATAGCTGAGACTCAGAACAAAACGCTTTATGCAACTGAGGATGCAACAAAACAAGTGGTTTTTGACCCAAAAAGGATTCATCAGTTGTTGGTAATTTTGATTGATAACGCGCTCAAATTTACTCAAGAAGGCGATGAAATTGAAGTTTTCTCTACTATTAAAAACCAACAGTGGATTTTAGAAGTTAGAGACAGCGGAAGGGGAATTCCAGATAAAGAGAAGAAACATGTTTTTGATCGCTTTTACCGAGAAGATAGTGCAAGGCAGCGAGAAACTGGTGGATATGGTCTGGGATTAGCCATCGCGATGTGGATTGTGAAAAATCACAATGGAAAGATTACAATCAGAGATAACCAGCCTAAAGGAACGGTTTTCCATGTTGAAATTCCATTTTAAAAAGAATGATTGAGCGGAGATTTGCACATTTTGTGTTTTTCTTTTACAATACAGTGTAATTAAGAATTTTTAGAAAGTATGGGTTATGATGGACATTCAATTTTTAGGAACAGGTGCAGGTGTGCCTGCAAAGCAACGAAATGTAACAAGTATTGCCCTCAAGTTACTAGATGAGCGTAATTCAGTTTGGTTATTTGATTGTGGGGAAGGAACGCAACAACAGATTTTAAGAAGTAGTATTCGCCCAAGAAAAATAGAAAAAATTTTTATTACGCATCTACACGGAGATCATATCTTTGGCCTTCCTGGCTTATTGAGTAGTCGTTCTTTTCAAGGGGGCAGTGAACCGTTGACGATTGTGGGACCAAAAGGAATTAAGGAGTTTATTCAAACTAGTCTCAAGATTTCAGAAACACACTTGAAATACCCGATTCATTACAATGAGATTGAAGAGGGTGGACTGATTTTTAAAGATCATCAATTTCAAGTACATTGTTTGCCACTTGATCACCGAATTACTTGTTATGGTTATCGTATCGAAGAAGCAGATCAACCAGGCGAATTGCTAGTGGAAAAGCTTCAAAAAGAAGAAGTTCCTTCAGGTCCTATATATGGTCGACTAAAAAAAGGGGAAACAATTCACCTTGAAAATGGAAAAATATTATATGGGAAAGATTATTTAGGTCCAGACAAAAAAGGACGCACAGTCACCATATTAGGAGATACTAGGAAACATCCAAACAGTGTTGAACTTGCTAAGAATGCCGATGTCCTTGTGCATGAGAGTACATTTAATCAACGTGAGGCACAACTAGCTAAAGCGTATTATCACTCTACTACAGTGGAAGCAGGTCAAGTGGCAAAAGAAGCGAATGTTAAACAGTTGTTTTTGACTCATATTAGTGCGCGTTATATCGGAAAAGCAGCAGTTGAACTTGAAAATGAAGCCAAAAAAGTCTTCAAACAAACAAAAGTCGTGAAAGATTTTGATGAGTTTTCTATTCCAACTAAGTAAAAAGGAGGAGAAAAGATGAAAATGGGATTTAAAGATTTAACCAATAAAGTTGTTGTGATAACAGGTGGGTCTTCAGGACTGGGTGAACAAATTGCATACGAAGCTGCAAAAAAAAATGCAACTGTGGTGATTTGTGCAAGACGTATTCAATTAATTGGAAAAGTACGGGAGCGCTGTGAAGAGTTATCTAGTCAGAAGGCTTATGCTTTTCAATTAGATATTGCAGAACCAGAAAACATTGAGGAAGTGTACCAAAAAATCATCCATGAAATCGGCAAAATTGACATATTAGTTAACTGTGCTGGTTTTGGCTTATTTGAAACATTTTCTGATTTTTCGATGGATATAGCTGAAAAAATGTTTCGTGTTAACGTATTAGGTCTAATGTACATGACACAAAAAGTGGCAATCCATATGGGAGAGAGAAGAGCCGGACATATCATTAATGTAGCCTCTCAGGCGGGGAAAATGGCTACACCTAAAAGTACCGTATACTCGGCAACCAAATTCGCAGTAATTGGGTTTTCCAATGCACTCAGGCTCGAGCTGAAGCCACTGGGGGTTCAAGTAACAACGGTCAATCCAGGACCCATTGAGACCAACTTCTTTACGATTGCGGATGAAAGTGGTAGTTATCTATCATCTGTAGACTGGATGGTGCTAAAACCAGAAGTACTGGCAAGTAAAGTTGTACGCTCTATGGGAAGTAATAAAAGAGAGATTAATAGTCCGTTGTTTATGGAGATGGCAAGCAAGGCATACACGTTATTTCCAAGTGTTGGCGATTATCTAGCAGGTAGTTTATTTAATAAGAAATAGGGGGAGTTTGTAATGAAAAAGCAAGGTAGATTGATGATTAGTTTTGCAATGGTAGTGATTATTGTGATATTTTCGGTGATTAATACTAAGAATGTAGCAGTAAGTTTTGGCTTTAAAGAGTATCAATGGCCGTTAATTTTTATTATTTTGGGTTCAGCCATTTTCGGTGCGCTGATTGTCATTTTAACCTCTTATTCTTCTTTATGGAGAAAAGGAAAAGAAGTTAAAAGTTTGAAAAAAGAAGTGAAATCTTATCAAAACAATTTTCAAACAGAGCTAGAAAAAAATTTAGAGCAGACAAAAAAAGATTTAGAAGAACAATTAGAGCAAAAAGAGCAAGAAATTCGTGTTTTACGCGAACAGTTACTTGATCATAATAATCAAGACTCACCTGTAGAATAAAGAAATACAGTGAGTCATTTAAATAAAAAGGAGTCCCAGACTGTTTCGAGTCTTGGACTCTTTTTTTCCAAAAAGAATAGAAATAAGTAAATCGCTTAATTTTCTTTGGTTCAAAAGAAAATTTTGGTATAATATATAGGGTTAGGAGTGATAATTTGAAACCAGCAATGTATCAATGGCACTATCAGGCACCAAAGAAAGAAGAAATAACTCCACTTATTACTTACTTGAATACAAAGAAACTTCCTGAAAATTTAGCTACGCTTCTTTGGAATCGTAAGGTGCAAACAGAAGCAGAAATAGAACAATTTTTAAATCCGACAATTCAATCATTACACGATCCATTAGCAATCTATGGGATGGAAAAAGCAGTCGAACGAATTCAGTTAGCTGTAGAAAATAGTGAGACTATTTTAGTTTATGGAGACTATGATGCAGATGGCATCACAAGCACAACTGTGATGAAGGAGGCAATTGAGTTAATAGGGGGTCAAGTTAAAGTTTATATACCCAATCGTTTTAGTGAAGGCTATGGTCCAAATGTGGATGCGTTTGCCAAAGAAATTGAGTCTGGGGTCAGCTTAATTGTGACTGTTGACAATGGTGTGGCTGGACATGAGGCGATTGATTATGCTAGAAATCAAGGGGTAGACGTCATTGTGACTGACCACCATGAATTGCCAGAAGAGCTGCCTAATGCAACCGTAATTATTCATCCAAGACATCCAAATGGAAACTATCCATTTGGCGATTTAGCTGGTGTCGGTGTGGCCTTTAAAGTGGCGTGCGCGCTACTAGATGACATCCCTTATGAATTTTTGGATTTAGTTGCAATTGGAACGATTGCAGATTTGGTTTCTTTAACCGGTGAAAACCGTACGTTGGTAAAAATTGGCATGAAACTATTACAAGAAACGGATCGTATTGGACTTCGAGCTTTGTGCAAGGAAGCAGGTCTTCAAGTTGAGAAAGTTACTGGTGAAAATATTGGGTTTATTATCGCCCCTAGACTCAACGCAATCGGGAGATTAGGGGATGCGACACCAGGAGTTAAGCTGATGACTACTTTTGATGAGGAAGAGGCAATCGTGTTGGCGCAAACCATTCAAAAGAAAAATGAAGAACGACAAGCAATTGTTGAAAAAATTTCTTGTGAAGCGTTCCAGATGATTGCAGAACAAGACCAACATTCTGTCTATGTATTGGCAAAAGAAGACTGGCATGAGGGCGTGCTCGGTATTGTCGCAAGCAAGATTGTTCAAAAAACTGGAAGACCCACATTTGTCCTAAACATTGATGCAGCTGCACAAACAGTAAAAGGTTCTGGTCGAAGCGTTGAGCAACTAAATCTTTATGATGCTCTAACTCATTCAAGTCAGCTACTTACTCGTTTTGGGGGACACCATATGGCTGCTGGATTAACATTTCCCTATGAAAATCTCGACTCATTTCAGCTACAATTAGACGCCTATGTTGATGAACATAATATTGATTTCTCTATAGGCCAACCACTTTTAATTGATGAGGAAATGGACATTGCAGATGCGTCCGTTGCATTTATTCAAAGCTTGGATTTGTTAGCTCCATTTGGGACAGATAATCCTGCTCCTAATTTTGCTTTTTCACCTAAACAAGTAGTGCAGATAAAAAGAATTGGTGCTACACAGCAACATTTGAAGTTTCAACTCTTAGATAATCAGCAAAATGGCTTAGATTGTGTTGCGTTTGGTAAAGGAGAAGAAGCCCTGGAACTTCAAGAACAAGACCTAACAGCGACTTTTGTTGGAAAGCTAAATGTGAATGAATGGAATGGGTTAAAGAAACCACAGCTTTTATTAGTGGACTATCAAATATCGGGACTGCAAGTTTTTGATTATAGAGGGGGCAGAGCCAAAGAATTACCTCGGTTAACAGAAGCAACTCAGTACATGGTTTTTGAAGAAAAAAATTTAGACTTGGTGCCATCCTATGTTACACCTGAGGCTATTTTGACCCCAAAAACTATTTCTAGTGAGCATCCGGTTGTGTCTAATTTGGTAGTGGTAGATTGTCCAGTGGAAGTTGAAAGCCTGCGTGATGTATTAATTCAAGGCAACTATCAACGAATCTATCTACAATGTGCTTCAAAAGATGAATGCTATTTAGATGGTATGCCAAGTAGAGAGCAATTTTCTAAGTTGTTCCGCTTTATTTCACAACATAAAAATATCGATATTCGATATAAGCTCAAACAAATCGCGAGTTTTTTACAGTTAAAAGAAAACCTATTAATTTTTATGATTGAAGTGTTTTCTGAACTGGAATTTGTTACAATAGATAATGGTGTTATGAACCAAATCGAAAATCCAAAAAATCAGCAACTTAATGATAGCCAAGCTTTTAAGCGTCGAGAAGCAAAAATCAAATCAGAAGAATTTTTATTGTATAGTAATTTGACGACGTTGAAAGACTGGTTTTTAAAACAGGAGGAAAAAAAGTGAATTTAAAAGATTATATTGCAAGTATCCCAGATTTTCCAGAGAAAGGGATCATCTTTAGAGATATTTCTCCACTAATGGCGGATGGAGATGCATACCGCGAAGCAACAAAAAGAATTGCTGAATATGCCAAAGAAAAAGAAGTAGATATGGTTGTTGGACCAGAAGCTAGAGGCTTTATTGTGGGGTGTCCTGTTGCCTATGAACTAGGAATTGGCTTTGCTCCAGCACGTAAAAAAGGCAAACTCCCTCGTGAAACGGTCGAAGTTAGCTATGGTTTAGAATACGGAGCAGATGTATTAGCCTTACATAAAGATGCAATCAAGCCTGGACAAAAAGTTTTGATCTGTGATGATTTATTAGCAACTGGTGGCACCATTGCAGCGACGATTGAGCTTGTTGAAAGTTTAGGCGGCATTGTTGTAGGAGCAGCCTTTTTAATCGAATTAGAAGCATTAAAAGGTCGCAATAAAATTGAAGGCTACGATATTTTAGCTTTAATGGAATATTAGTTTTGTGAGTGCGCACGCAGCAAAAGGATAAATTCTGACTAAATAAAAAATACAGAGAGTGTAGAACACAAGTAACGTTTACTTTGTGCTACACTCTTTTTTGTTCGTAGGACTTATTGACGCATCATTTTCACAATGTTAGAATAAGAACGTTGGTTTTTTATAGTGAAATTCTTTTGATTGTTTTCATGAATACGCTTTCGAAAAAACAACAAAAAAATAATTTGGAGGAACCCGTATGAAAGGGAAAGGATTTGAGGTTTTACAAAAAATTGGAAAAACATTTATGTTACCAATTGCTTTACTGCCAATTGCAGGACTAATGCTAGGGGTTAGTTCAGCGGTTACCACCCATACTTCTTCTCACTCATTTTTATTTAAATTGTTCTCGGTTATTAATGATTGTGGGAATATTGTATTTGCTTATCTGCCACTATTGTTTGCAGTATCTATTGCATTAGGAATGGCGAATAAGGTCAAAGAAGTTGCCGCATTATCAGCAGTTGTGGGTTATTTCTTTATGTATGCTTCTCTAACGAGTATGATTAGTAACTTTCTGGATGTTAAAAAGCTAAAAGAAACTTTAGGCCTAATAGGAGATGTTGTAGGTTTCCATAATACAATGAACACTGGTGTTTTAGGTGGAATTATTATTGGGCTTGTCGTTGCAGCGTTACATAATAAATTTTATAAGATTGAATTACCAGATAGTTTGTCCTTCTTTGGGGGAACTCGATTTGTTCCAATTATTTCTGCGATTGCCGGAGTGGTGATTGGGGTATTATTAGCACTTATATGGCCTTATATTGGGGCAGGAATTGCTTGGCTTGGCGCTGCCATTGCTTCATTAGGTGTATTTGGAACCTTTATCTATGGATACATCTACCGTGCGTTAATTCCACTTGGTTTGCACCATGTGTTTTACATGCCGTTTTGGCAAACAGCACTTGGAGGTACAGCGACAATCAATGGGCACTTGGTAGAAGGGGCACAAAATATCGCCTTTGCACAAATTTCAGCTGGAAAAGTTGTTTCGCCTGAAGCGGCTAAGTACTTCTCTGGAATGTTTCCTTTCATGATTTTTGGTTTTCCTGCTGCAGCGTTAGCAATGTATCGTCAAGCAAAACCAAATAAGAAGAAAGAAGCAAAAGGTTTGCTCTTTTCTTCAGCAATTACTTCGATTGTAACGGGGGTAACTGAACCATTAGAATTCTCCTTTTTATTTGCTTCTCCGCTTCTTTACTTTGGGGTTCATTGTGTGCTTGCAGCATTTTCATTTGCATTGATGAATTTCTTGAAAGTGGGAGTAGTCGTTTCGTTTTCTGGAGGATTAATTGACTTGTTCTTTAATGGAATCTTACCAGGGCAAGACAAAACAAACTGGATTCCAATTATTATAGTTGGGGTTATTTATGCGATTGTTTACTATACTGTGTTTACTTTCTTTATCAAAAAGTTCAACTTGAAAACACCAGGACGTGAAGAAGATGATGAAGAAACCAAAATGTTTACTAAAAAAGACTATTTAGCTTCAAAAGAAACAGCCAATTTGACCGACAAAGAAATTGTTTCTTATGAGATTGTTTCAGGATTAGGTGGAACAAATAATTTGGTAGACGTTGATAATTGTGCTACCCGGCTGCGTGTGACTGTAAAAGATGGACAACTAGTCAATCAATCACAGTTAAAAAGTACTGGGGCTGCTGGAGTGGTGGTAAACGGAAATGGTGTACAAGTAATTTACGGACCAAAAGTTGCGAATATAAAAACAAATGTTGATGAATTTATTGCAACTGGAAAAGCACCCAAAGAAGCAGCAACACACCTGGTTGAAACGACCGAAAAACAGCAGGCTGAAACGCAAATTTCAGTAGATGAGGCTACAAATCAAGTTCCTGTCACGGAGCAGCTTGAGCTATACTCTGTAGCAAAAGGAAAAGTCGTTCCAATTGAGCAAGTAAATGATGTTGTATTTGCCCAAAAAATGATGGGGGATGGCTATGCTGTTATTCCAGAAAATGGGGAAATTTATTCTCCCGTAAAAGGGGAAATTATGAGTGTTTTCCCAACAAAACACGCAATTGGAATTAAAACAGATACTGGTGTGGAAGTCTTACTACACATGGGGATCAATACAGTGGAGCTTGAAGGAGCTCCATTTGAAATCTTTGTCAAAGATGGCGACAAAGTAGAGCCAACGACTAAGCTGGCTACGGTTGATTTACAGGCACTTAAAGATGCTGGGAAAGGCAATGAGATGATTGTTGTCTTGACTAATATGGATAAAGTGAAAGCTTTTGAATTAGCAAAGACGGGAAATCAAGCTGCTAGTAGCAGTGTGGGGACGGTCGAGGTTTAGCTCCCAGATATATAGGTCGATTTAAATGTAAAAACACTTTAGAGAAAAAGTTTTCTCTAAAGTGTTTTTTTATGAAGAAACGATTTTATTTTCGATAAGCATAATGCTCTTGATAATATTGTTCTTTTTCAAAATTTCGGTAACGTCTTTCATCCCAGCTCATTAACCAGAGTAAAATGAGAGGGGCGACAACAAGAAGGGCATTTTTCCATCCTAAAAACCCTAAAAATATTCCAATAAGCAATACAACCAATATAGCGCCAATTCTTCTAATCGCTGTCATCATTTTTCCTCCTAATTAATTATAGAGAACGTTTGTTCTTATTTATAGTATACAAACAAATGTTCCCGTTGTAAAGAAAAAAATAAGTATGGGACATAATTTTTGAGTTATGTCCCGTACTTATTAGTATCTGAATAGCTAATGCACTACCATTTCTACCCTTCAGTAGTAATAAATTCAACCAAAGCATTTGACGACATCTGATGATTAAGGGCCACGAGTAATTTGATTCGTGCTTTTTGACTGTTTAGTCCTGTACAAAACATTACACCTAAGTCAATCAGTTGTTTCCCCCCGCCTTCATAACCGTATACTCCTTCGGCAATTCCGTTAAAGCAACGAGAAACTAAAACGATTGGCACTTTTTTGTCTAAAAGCTTTTGTATTGCAGGTAAAGTTTTAGGGGGAAGATTTCCGGCTCCTAATGCTTCAATTACTAGTCCATCTAGCTGTGCTTCTGAAAGAATCGTTAGTAAGGTCTCTTCCATCCCAGCATAGGCTTTAACAATTGGAATGGTACCTGTTACAGATTGAATAGCTAGTTGTGAAGTTTGTGTCAGTTCTTGAAAAAACAAGATTTTACTTTTTGTAATCAATCCGATAGGACCAAAAGTTGGAGTTCTGAACGTAGCAACATTGGTGGTATGAGTCTTTGTAACATAGCGAGCAGTATGAATCTCATCATTCATAACGACCAAAACACCTTTTCCTTTACTTTGTTTAGCAGAGGCCACACGAATAGCAGACTGAAAATTATAGAGACCATCCGAGCCAATTTCATTACTGGAACGCATTGCTCCAGTCAAAACAATTGGCATAAGTTGTCCAATCGTGATATCTAAAAAATAAGCTGTTTCTTCTAAGGTATCTGTACCATGGGTAATCACCACTCCATAGACACCCTCAGTATGCGCTTTTTGTATGCGTTCTTTTAGGTGCAGCATGTGAGTAGGCGTAATATGAGGAGAGGGAACATTCAAGAAATCCTCTATGATAAGTTCAGTACCCGATTCCAAAGTAAGAGAAGAGGTAAGAAGTGGATTCTGAGGATCGGTCACGACACTTCCTGATTCAGGATCTTCGTGCATGGCAATGGTACCACCTGTATGCAAAATTAGAACTTTCTTCATTGGACACCAACTTTCTGTATTATAATTCTTATTTATGATACTATTTTTATTAAGAGAGTACAATCAGAAAATACGTAACAAACTACAAGATAGTCAGGGAAAGGGATGAGGGAATTGATTCGTATAGGGCTCACAACTTGGTCAGAACATACAGACTTAAGTAATGGGAAAAAACCGACATTGGCTGAATACGCCTCAAAATTTCCTTTGGTAGAGGTAGATACTCTTTTTTATGGGATTCCAAGGAAAACTACGGTTGCTTCATGGATAGAAGCAGTTCCACCAAGTTTTCGGTTTATTTTAAAAGTGCCAAAAGCAATGACTTTGCATGAGGAATGGCAAAAAAACTATGAGAGTGAAAAAGATCTCTATCTACAATTTTTTGAATCAGTTGCTCCTCTTATCTCAAAAAATCAGTTGTATGCTTTTTTGTTTCAGTTTCCACCATATTTTTCTTGTACAAAAGAAAACATTCTTCATCTAAAAAAGATTCGAAAAATCTTTAAAGAACTACCAATTGCTATTGAGTTTCGCAATGCGGCATGGTTTTCCGATCCAATGCAAGCTAAAATGATTCGATTTATGCAGGAAAATCAATTTATCTTAACGATTGTCGATAGTCCGCAACTCCCAACAAATGCCATTCCTTTTTTACCACTTGCAACTCATAGTTCAAAAGTATTGATTCGTTGTCATGGCAGAAACATTCAAGGCTGGCTTGAAAAAGGGGAAGATTGGCGCCAAAAAAGAACATTATATGATTATAACGAAAAAGAATTAGAAGAACTTGCAGAGCATGCGTCACAATTAGAAAGTAAGCAATTAGAGGTAGCAATTATTTTTAATAATAATTCTGGTGGAGATGCGTATCGGAATGCAACTTCTTTAAAAAATAGATTAAACATTCAATATGCGGATCTGAATCCTGAACAAATTGATTTGTTTTAAAGAGAAGAGGAGAAACATGATAAAGGCAGTTTTTTTTGATGTTGATGGGACACTATTAACAAATCAGTCACAGATTTTACCTAGTACAAAACAAGCAATCAAGCAACTACAAAAACAAGGAATTCTGTGTGGTATTGCTACGGGGAGAGGGCCAAGTCAATTAAAAAATCGGTTAGACAACGTCACATTTGATCTATTTGTGACCTATAATGGACAATTGGCTTATAACGAGACGACGACCTTTGTTTCAAAACCATTTTCCCAAGAGATTGTTCACGCTATCGCTAAGTATTCGATTAAGGAAAAGAAACAAACCGTCTTTGGGTTTTCAGATGAATTAAAAGGCAGTTATTATATGACCCAAGGAGAAAAAGGATGGTTGAAAAAAATTTCGAACCTATTTCCCAAGAATATTTCTGCTTCTTTTCTTAAAAAAGTATTGCGGCTTTTAGGTAGTGGAGGACAAGGTACGTATAAAAAGCTCTTGCATACGACTGAACCAGTTTATCAGTGTATGATGGTGAGTGATATTCGTGAACAATCTGCGCTGAGTACAAGTTTTCCTGATTGTGATTTTACTCGATCAAGTAGTTATTTAGTCGACATCCTACCAAAAAATGGTGCAAAGGAAAAAGGCATACAGGCTGTGTGTGCTGCTTACGGCATAACTCAAGAAGAAATTATGGTTTTTGGAGATAGCTGGAATGATATTGGGATGTTAAGCTATGCAGGAATTGGGGTAGCAATGGGGAATGCGTTAACGGAAGTCAAAAAAAGCGCCAACTATGTGACGAGCGATAACAATCACGATGGAATTATGAACGCTTTACACTATTATCAGTTACTTAATTAAAAGGAGAGAAATAATGGATCATTTTTATGAAAAAGTTCAAGAATTCCACAATGAATTTCATCCAAGTGAACACTCAAAACCAACTGCATTCAATCTAGTAGAAGCAAAACATCGTGCTGAATTTAAAATTGAAGAAATAGTAGAATTTATTTATGCATCATCTGAAAATGACTCGCAGCTTTTTGCACAAAATATTGCCTATCTAAAAGGGAGTATAGATAAGGCTGTAAATAAAATTCAACAAAAACAAAAAAAAGTTAAGGATCCATTAGTAGAACAGGTCGATGCTTTGACAGATTTACTTTATTTGACGTATGGTTCATTTGTTTTAATGGGAGTCGACCCAACTGAAATCTTTCACATTGTCCATCAAGCAAATATGGGGAAGAAATTTCCAGATGGACTGGCTCATTTTGACCCAATAACACATAAAATACTAAAACCTGCACATTGGGAAGCAATGTTTGCTCCTGAAAATAAAATCAAAAAAGCGCTGGACAAACAAAAAAATAAATAACAAATTTTTATTTTAATACAATATTGTATTAAAAGCGCTTGGAAAATGCCTCTTTTTAGAACAATTTTTTCTAAAACGGATAAATATTGCTAATCTTGTTCCTTTTCTAGTATTTTTTTGTTATTTTGTTACTATAAAAAAATTGGCCTATTCTATTTAATTGGATGTGAAAATTTATGAATAAAGAATTAGTAGAGGTTGGGGAAGAATATCTCTGCCAAGCAGTTGGGTTAAATGAAGAAGCGGTTGGAAAAGTAACACATAAAATGGAAAACTGCGTGGTCATTGCAATTGAAAGTTGTGCAACATGTGATGCAGATACGGTAGAAGAAAAAATAAAAATGGTTGTAGCCAAATACGAACACCTAGTTAAAGTTTAAGTAAAGAAGTAACAAAAACCCCTCTCAAAATAACTTGAGAAGGGGTTTTTGTCTTATTTTTTTTGTTCAAATTTAGTCGCAATATATTCATTGGAAGCGATAGCTAACATTTCGAGCCAACTACTAAAGTCTGTCTGTTTTATGATATAGGCATCAAGTGATTTTTCATCAATTTTTTCAAAATCTTCATTCGTTTTTGCTTTGAATCCACCTTTTTCAAAGAAAGAATAAATATCAGAAAAAGAAGTGTGTTCTTTCATGAATGCATTTGTGAATAAATCAGTAAAATCTACAGAAGCATTGGCGTCTACTTCAATAGAAGTAGTTTTGATATCTTTTGTCATAATTGTTTTAAACCTCAATGTATTTAGTATTTTATCACTCGTTAAAGTAGGCATGGTAAAGAGCTTTGATTGCGTCTATTTCATCCTCTTTTTTTATTCCAAAGATAATGCTCACCTCTGAAGAGCCTTGATTAATCATTTCCAAGTTAATTCCAGCCTTAGCCAAAGCGCAAGTACCTTTTGCCGCAATTCCAACGCGACTTTTCATTCCCTCACCTACTACAACAATCATTGATAGACCATGTCTTACTTTTACTTCGTCAAGACATAATTCTTTCTTTAAACGCTCCAGTAGGATTTGCTCAAGCTCAGATGTAATTTGACTTTCTCTCAGCACAATTGAAATATCATCAATTCCAGAAGGCATATGCTCATAATTCAAATTTAAACTTTCAAAGATAGCTAAAACATGACGACCAAAACCCACTTCGCGGTTCATCAAATATTTGCTAATATAAATACTTGAAAATCCAGCATCTCCAGCAATTCCAATGACGGATTCATGAGGATTAGTCGCTCTTGAAGCTACGATGTTGGTTCCAGGAGCACTAGGGTTATTGGTATTCTTGATGACAACTGGAATATTTGCTTTAAATGCAGGGATTAATGCTTCATCATGAAAAACACCAAAGCCAGCGTAACTAAGCTCACGCATCTCTCTAAAAGTCAAAACATCAATTTTTTTAGGCTCGTCAATAATTCCGGGATGCGCTGCATAAATCGCATCAACATCCGTAAAGTTTTCGTATAATTCAGCATGAACTCCTGCGGCAATAATGGAACCAGTTATATCAGAGCCACCTCTTGAAAACGTACAGATATCTCCTTTTTTTGTATAACCAAAGAAACCAGGAATCACGAGTGTTCCCTCTATATGATGCAAGTTGGATAACTGCTCGTAAGCTTCATCTAGTACATTGGCGCAGCCAGGCTCGTCACTAACAAGTAAGCCTGCTTGTTTAGGATTCACATACGTTGCAGGCAAGCCATTAGAGCTAAAATAAGCCGCAACTAATTTGGCGTTATTATCTTCACCACTCGCTTTAAACGTATCTAATACACGATGCGGATGCGTTTTATCCAAGTGGCAAAGTTTTTTGATGGAATCTGAAATTTTGGTTAAGACAGAAGAATCTAAGTGAAGTTCTTGCACCATATCTGCATATCGATTGATAATTTTTTCTTGATACTTGTTTACCTCTTTATTTGCGAGGTAAGCTTCTGCGTATTGAATAAGCATATCCGTTACTTTTTCATCATCGGTGCTACGTTTACCTGGAGCAGAAACGACGACAAATTTTCGTTTATCATCAGATTTTACAATATCCAAAACTTTTTTTAATTGTGTGGCGGAAGCTAAAGAACTGCCACCAAATTTTATAACCTTCACTTATATTCACTCCTATTATGTGAGTTTCTCGAGTTATTTATCACTATTTAGAATACAAAAATTCTGCTATAAAATCAATTAAAATCCATAAATTTCTCTGTTATTTCTTTTTTTTAAAGGAAAACATAACATATTTGTGTCATGAGAAAAGTATTTCCTTGACCATTCATATAGAAGTTGCTAGCATAAATAGGAATAGAAAGGTTGCGATAGAATGAAAAAAATAGAAGCCGTTATATTTGATATGGACGGGGTTTTAGTGGACAGCGAAGAGTTCTACCAAGAACGTCGTAGCGAATTTTTAGTTTCTCAAGGTCTAACTGTTAGGAAAATTCCGATGAATCAGTTGATTGGTTTAACCTTTAAAAAAATATTCCCAAAATTAGTAGAGAATTCAGAGCAATTTTCTGAAAAGAAAGTAGCTGAATTAGAAGAGGCATACAAAGAATTTAAAAAGCAAAATATTATCCCATATGAAACGCTATTAAATCCTGAGGTAAAAGAAGTTGTGAAAAAGCTAAAGGCTGCACATGTCAAAGTCGCTATTGCTTCTTCTTCAACTAAAATTGCAATCGATAAAATGGTAGCACAATGTGAGTTAGAAGACGAGTTTGATCTTCTTGTTAGTGGACAAGACTTTAAAGAAACCAAACCTAATCCAGAAATTTATACGTATACCGTTCAGGCTTTAGGGGTAATGCCTGAAAACTGTGTGGTGATTGAGGACTCAGAAGCAGGAATCGCTGCTGCAGTAAATGCCCAGTTGGAAGTTTGGGCTTTAGTGGACAGTCGTTACCAGATGAATCAAGAAAAAGCTAATCAAAAAATTTATTCCTTAAAAGAAGTATTAAAAGTATTAACTAAATAAATTTATTGCATGATTTTTTTAATTTTATAGTGATAGAACCTTTTTGCTGTGCTATAATCAACTTTAGATGTCTTCATATAATATGGAGAACGGAAAAGCAATAGTGAATATAAATATAACGAAAACATAGTCTTCCTATTTAAGTGTAGGATTATAGCGAAATAGACGGAGGAATCTTCATGAAATCAAACACAATGTTATTTATTTTTGTCTCGATTATAGTAGTAGCAGCCATTCTCTATTTAGTTGCCTTTTTAATGAAAAGAAAAAATGATGAACGGCTAAAAAAATTAGAAGAAAGAAAAATCGCACTGTTTGATTTACCTGTAATTGAAGAGGTAGATGAAGTAAAAAAAATGCATTTGGTTGGTCAAAGTCAAAATACTTTTAGAGAGTGGAATCAAAAATGGTCAGACATTTCAACAACATCCTTTGCAGAATTAGAAAGTCGAATTTTTGAAGCAGAAAGTTTAAATGACACGTTTAGATTTTTAAAAGTAAAACAAGCTGTAGATGAAGCTTACGAAACCATGGAAGAAATGGAACGAGAAGTTGATCAAGTCAGAGCAGGGCTAAAAGAACTGAGAGAAAGTGAAAAAACAAACTCTCTCGATGTTCAAAAGGCACTTGATGCCTATGAAGAAATCGCAAAAGACGTACATGATAACGGTGAAAAATATGGACCTGCTTTGAAAGAACTAGAAAAACGTGTTGATAAGATTGAAACGGAGTTCACCCAATTTGTTGCGCTTAATACGTCAGGAGATCCGATGGAGGCTCGTTCTGTTTTAACAGAGGCAGAAGAGAAAACTTATGAGTTAAAAGCTACTTTAGAAAAAGTACCACCTTTGTACAAAGATTTGAACGAGGTGTTCCCAGAGCAAATAAAAGAAATTGATGAAGGATATGCCAAATTAAAAGCAGAAAATTATCAATTTAGTAACAATTTTGTCGGGGAAGAACTGGCTAAAGTGAAAAAACTACAAAGTAGTACGCTAAAAGAGTTAGAAAAATGTGAAATTTCAATTGTGGAAGAGAATAATCTTGAAATTGATAAAAAAATTGATCGTTTATACAGCGAAATGGAAAAAGAAATGGATGCGAAAACATACGTTTCTAAAAATCAAAGTAAGATAAATGATTATCTAAGACATGTACAAAGAAATAACCGTCAATTGATTATTGAACTAGATCATACTTCCCAAAGTTATACATTAAACCATAATGAACTTGGAACGTCTAGGACCTTCCAAACACAAATTGAAGAAATCCAAAAACAAAATCTTGAAGTTGAAGAAAAATTGACCGATCAAACTGCTGTCTTTTCAGAAGTGAAAAGTTTTTATGAGGAAATGTTCCAGTACCTAGGGGACATAGAAAATGAACAAATCGTGATTGACCAATCCATTCAAAAGTTAAGAACGGATGAAAAACACGCACTGGCAAAAGTAGATGAATTTGAGTTTAAACTACGGACAATGAAACGATACATTGAAAAATACCGGTTGCCAGGGATTCCAGCCGACTATTTAGAATTTTTCTTTGTGGCGACTGATCGCGTAGAAGAACTATCGCAAGAGTTGAACAAATTGAGAATCGACATGGACCATATCAATGATCTTGTGGGATTCTGCCAAGACGATATTCAATTACTCGAACAAAAGACCAATGAGCTTGTAGATAGTGCTGCTCTTACAGAACAAATGCTTCAGTATGCTAATCGTTTTAAGCATACACATCCAGCGATTCAAGGAGCAATGGATCGTACATTAGAACTGTTTGATAAAGAATATCGCTATCAAGACGCTCTGGAAGAAATTCGTGCTGCTTTAGAGCTGACTGAGCCAGGCGCACCAAAGCGAATTGAATCATTCTACTATCACAATCGCGAAATTTTATAAGAAAAAGTTTTGAGCTGTTAAGCTCAAAACTTTTTTTTATAAATCAAAAGCGAAAACATAGCTGAATATAATTTAAATCACTAGCACAAACACTCGACATGGACCGACTGAAAAGATTCTTGTAACGCGTTTCTACTTCAAAATAGAGGGGAATAATTTTTTTTGAGAGACAAGTAAAATAACAAAGAGTATCCTTTTTAGGGTCAAAATTAGCGGGAAGGCTTTAAGTCTTTTCTTTGGTAGATATTATTTTTTTCTAATCTAGGCATTTCAATTAGATATTCACGCAAAAAAAGAATGAATAATGCGGTTGTTTGGTATATAATGTTAAAGTTAGATTATGAAGAGAAGAGTGAAATAAATGATTTATTTTGACAATAGTGCAACAACTCAAATCGAGCCAAGTGTACTAGACACATATATGAGAACAAGCCAACGAATCTTTGGCAATCCCTCTAGCTTGCACTTGGTAGGCGGCCAAGCATATCGTTTGTTGGAACAATCAAGAAAGCAAGTCGCGAGCTTATTAAATGTTTCCGTCAATGAAATATTTTTTACAAGTGGCGGAACAGAAGGCGATAATTGGGTGATAAAAGGCACCGCAATTGAAAAAGCTCCATTTGGCAAGGAAATTATTCTCTCTGCTATTGAGCACCCTGCTGTAAGTGAGTCGGCGAAGCAACTAGAACGTCTAGGGTTTGTAGTAAAGTTTTTACCCGTAGACAATCGGGGCTTTGTGAAAGTAGAAGCATTGAAAAACTTGATTACGAGTCAAACAATCCTTGTTTCTGTTATGGCAATTAACAATGAAATTGGTACGATTCAACCTATTCAAGCAATTAGTGAGGTTCTGGAGGCATTTCCGAAAATTCATTTTCATGTGGATGCGGTGCAAGCGATTGGAAAAATTCCAATTACAAGCTGGCTGACTCCAAGAGTTGATTTTGCGGTTTTTTCTGCACATAAGTTCCATGGACCAAAAGGAGTAGGAATTGTTTATTCAAAAGAAGGAAAGAAACTAGCCCCTCTTTTAAATGGTGGAGGTCAAGAGCGTGGATTACGCAATGGAACTGAAAATGTTCCTGGAATTGTTGCTACGGCAAAAGCCTTGAGAATGTTACAAGAAGATCAAGCTAAAAAAAATGCACATCAACGAAATATTAAACAATTTTTACTAGACTCATTAAGAAAGTTTGAAAAAGTGACAGTTTTTTCCGAAGCTTGTGAGCAAAAATATGCGCCACATATTTTATGTTTTTCGTTAAAAGGTGTCAGAGGTGAGGTCCTTGTCCATGCCTTTGAAAAAAAAGAAGTCTTTATTTCAACAACAAGTGCATGCTCGAGTAAGAAAGGATTGACACCTGGTACACTACAAGCAATGGCTGTAAGTCCGTCTATCGCAACTGGTGCCGTGCGCCTAAGCCTTTGTGAAAAAAACACTATGGTGGAAGCAGAGCAGTTTATGATTATCTTTCAACAACTATACCAAAAATTTTCAAAAATCAACTAACTATTGAAAGGAACTACCATGCAATATACAGAAATTATGGTTCGCTATGGCGAACTATCTACGAAAGGGAAAAACAGAAAGATTTTTATCAATCAATTGGTGATGAATGTAAAAAAAGCCTTACATCAATTTCCAAATGTTAGGATCCACGGTGAACGTGATCGAATGCACCTCCTTTTAAACGGAGAAGATAGTACGAAGGTCATGGAGTGCTTGCGTCCTATTTTTGGAATTCAAAATTTTTCTCCATCAATTAAAGTAGAAAAATCACTGGATCAAATTGAGGATACAGCGCTACAGTTAATGGATGAAATCGACACAGCAGGAAAAAGTTTTAAGGTAGAAGCTAAAAGAGCGGACCACACATTTGAGCTGGATACGAATGATTTGAACCGTGAACTTGGTGCACGTATCGTGAAAGCATTTCCTAAAATCAAGGTGCAAATGGTCCGGCCTGATATCAAATTACGAGTTGAAGTTCGCAACGAAGGAGCCTTTTTATCTTGTTTGACCATTAAAGGAGCTGGTGGCTTGCCAGTTGGTTCGAGTGGAAAAGGGATGTTGATGTTATCAGGCGGAATTGATTCTCCAGTTGCAGGCTATATGGCGATGAAGCGTGGAGTGAAAATCGAAGCGGTGCATTTTGCCAGTCCTCCTTATACGAGTGAACAAGCATTAGCTAAAGCCAAAGATTTGACGGTTAAATTGGCTCCTTATGTAGGCGAAATCAAGTTTTTGGAAGTTCCATTTACAGAAATACAAGAAGAAATAAAGCAGCACGTGCCACCAAGTTATTTAATGACAGTGACAAGAAGAATGATGTTGCGCATTACGGATGCTATCCGCTTAAAAAGGAAGGGGCTAGCAATCATTAATGGGGAATCACTAGGGCAAGTTGCTTCGCAGACTTTGCAGAGTATGATAGCGATTAATGATGTCACCAATACACCGATTATTCGTCCAGTAGTAGCATTAGATAAAAATGAAATTATTGATCTCGCAATAAAAATCGATACGTTTGAATTGGCTATTCAACCATTTGAAGATTGTTGTACTATTTTTGCCCCACCACAACCTAAAACAAAGCCTAAGCTAGAGAAGGCTATAGAATATGAGAATAGACTTGATGTTGCAGGATTAATTGAAAGAGCACTAGAAAGAATTGAGATAACAGAGATTCACGCAGGCGAAAGCTATTTAGAAAATCAGGAAGATGAGTTTTCCGACTTTTTGTAAAAGTATTTTTTGGTTAATAATGATTGGGCTAAAACAAGCAAGATATTCATTTGTTTCCCACTGAGAAGCTGTTGAAGCAAGCTATTTAAGGCTTGCTTCGACTTATTTTCATATACAATCGATTGTCAATATCAGTACTAAATGTTATAATAATATGTGAAAAAGATAACAAGTGGGTGATAAAATGCAAGAAAATTCAGAAATTAAGGGACTACCCAGAGCTACTGCTAAGAGAATTCCAATTTATTATCGTTATTTAAAAATCTTAGAAGAATCAAAAATAGAAAGAATTAAGTCAAAAGAATTTAGCCAAATGATTCAAGTACCAGCAGCGACTATTCGTCGTGACTTCTCCCACCTAGGTGAACTTGGACGAAGTGGATATGGCTATAGTGTAGCGTATTTATTAGAAGTTTTTGGAAATATTTTACACACAAAAATTGAAAGAAGAATCGCTTTAGTCGGGGTGGGCAATCTTGGAAAGGCGCTACTTAAAAATAATTTTAGAAGAAATGAAAACCTAAAAATAACCTGTGCGTTTGATGTATCCTCAGCTGAAATAGGTCAAAAAATTAATGGCATTTCAGTGTTTTCAATGAACGATTTAAAAAGAATCATTCAGGAAAAGAGCATTACCACGGCTATTACCACGGTACCAAGTGAATATGCTCAAGAGGTAGTAGAAAAATTAGTAGAATCGGGAATAACCGCTATTTTAAATTTTGCACCTAATCGAGTGAAAGTTCCTGAAAGTGTCAAAGTCCAATACATTGATTTGACGACTGAATTACAAACTTTAATTTATTTTGATGAGAATTTTCCGACTGCTAATAAGTTTCGTTTTTCAAAATAGTGCGATAAGGCAATTATTTTGTTTTTTTATCCCCAATCTCTTATAATCATAAGAGAAAGAGGTGGCCGAGTATGGAAATTACAATCAAAGGAACGATGGCAGAAGTTGAAGGAGTTCAACCTAAAGTAGGAGAGAAAGCACCAGATTTTTCCTTAGTTAATTTAAAAAAACAAATAATCAATTTATCTGATTTGACAGATAAGCCAGTATTAATCAGTGTTGTGCCAGATATTGATACGCGTGTTTGTGCTTTACAGACAAAACGTTTCAATCAAGAGGCTGGAAATATTAAAGAAGTGCATTTCCTGACGATTTCGAATAATACAGCAGAAGAACAAGCAAATTGGTGTGCGGCTGAGGGAGTCGATATGGAGTTGTTACATGATACCGAACTTAACTTTGCAAAGGCGTACGGGCTCTATATCCCAAGTGCTAAACACTTAGCACGTTCTATTTTTGTGGTAGACAAAAATGGTGTAATTGTATATGAAGAAATTGTACCAGAAATGGCACAGGAGCCAGATTATGGCAAAGCACTAGACGTTGTTACAAACTTATAAGTTGTGTTTGACGTCTTTTGTTTTTTCTTGTAGAATAAGGGTTAGACGCAGAACAAGAGGAGTAACACAGGTACCAATTTAAAGAAAGAAAATCAGATGCTGAAAGATTTTTAATTGGAAGTGTGCGAAGGTAGCTTGGGAGTTGCTTTTTTGAATGAATGTAGAAAAAGCCGATTCGTGATCGTTATTTCACGCTAGAGAGGTAGTAAACGCACTACAAATTAGGTGGTACCGCGAATGAGTCGATTCGTCCTAAAATACAATACGTATTTTAGGACTTTTTTTTTATTTTAAAAGAAAGAAGGCAGTAAGATGACAGAAGGAAAAAATTTGCCAACAAAGTATCAACCACAAGAAGTAGAAAAAGGAAGATATGAAAAATGGTTAGAAGAAGATGTTTTTCGTCCGAGTGGAAATAAACAGGCAGAGCCCTATTCGATTGTAATCCCACCACCAAATGTCACCGGAAAGCTTCATCTAGGACATGCTTGGGATACAACCCTTCAAGATATGATTATTCGGCAAAAACGCATGCAAGGATTCGACACACTTTGGCTTCCAGGAATGGATCACGCAGGAATTGCTACTCAAGCTAAGGTAGAAGAAAAGCTTGCACAAGAAGGAATCTCTCGCTATGACTTAGGGAGAGAAAAATTTGTAGAACAAGTATGGGATTGGAAAGAAGAGTATGCTAGCCACATTCGCGAACAGTGGGCAAAAATGGGTCTATCCCTCGATTACTCAAGAGAAAGATTCACTTTAGATGACGGACTTTCTGCGGCAGTTCGAAAAGTTTTCGTTGCTCTTTATAAAAAAGGTCTGATCTACCGTGGGGAATACATTATTAATTGGGATCCTAAGGCAAAAACCGCTTTATCAGATATTGAAGTCATCCATAAAGAAGTTCAAGGAAACGAACATTACTTTAAGTATCTATTTGCAGATGGAAGCGGTGAGTATCTAACAATTATGACAACTCGTCCGGAGACCATGTTTGGAGACGGGGCAATTGCGGTTCATCCAGATGATGCGCGTTACAAAGACGTTGTTGGAAAAGAAGTGATTGTTCCTTTAACTGGAGTAAAAATTCCTGTTATTGCCGATGAGTATGTAGATATTGAAAAAGGTTCTGGTTGTGTAAAGATTACCCCAGCACATGATCCTAACGACTTTGAGGTAGGCTTGAGACATCAAATTCCTCAAGATATTATTATGGATTTAGAAGGAAAGATGGCAGATGTTGAGCGTGTTCCACTTCAATACCGTGGAATGGATCGATTTGATGCTCGGAAACAATTTGTCAAGGATGCGAAAGATGCTGGTTTACTAATTGAAATCAAGCCAATTGTGCACCCAGTTGGGCACTCAGAACGTACAGGAGTTGTAGTAGAACCACGTCTATCAAGTCAGTGGTTTGTTAAGATGCAACCACTTGCTGAAAAAGCCATTCAAAATCAAGCAACTGAAGAGGCTGTAGAATTTTTCCCACCTCGCTTTAATCAAACCTTTATTCGTTGGATGGAAAATGTCCATGATTGGGTTATTTCTCGACAACTGTGGTGGGGACATCAAATTCCAGCATGGTATCATAATGAGACTGGTGAAGTATATGTTGGGGAAGAAGCACCTGAGGATTTAGAAAATTGGACACAAGATAGTGATGTGTTGGATACTTGGTTTAGCTCTGCTTTATGGCCGTTTTCAACAATGGGTTGGCCAGATGAAGAAGCGGCCGATTATAAACGTTATTTTCCAACCAACACTTTAGTGACAGGTTATGATATTATTTTCTTCTGGGTTAGTCGGATGATTTTCCAAAGCTTAGAGTTTACAGAAAAAAAACCCTTTAGCAATGTACTAATGCATGGTTTGATTCGTGATGAGCAAGGACGGAAAATGAGCAAATCATTGGGTAATGGAATTGATCCAATGGAAGTTATTGAAAAATACGGAGCTGATGCGCTTCGCTGGTTCTTATCAAATGGCTCTGCTCCAGGGCAAGACGTTCGTTTTAGTTATGAAAAAATGGATGCATCGTGGAACTTTATCAATAAAATTTGGAATGCTAGTCGCTATGTAATCATGAATACAGAAGAGCTAACTTATGAAGATATCCAACTTGAAGGGACAAAGAATGTAGCGGATCAGTGGATCTTAACTCGATTAAATGAAACGATTGAACAAGTCACGGATTTATTTGATCATTTTGAATTTGGCGAAGCGGGTCGCAAATTGTACAACTTTATTTGGGATGATTTTTGCGATTGGTACATTGAGATGAGTAAAGAAGTATTGTACGGGGAAGATGTAACAGCGAAGAAAATGACACAAAGCATCCTTGTTTTTGTACTCGATCAGATCTTACGTTTATTACACCCAATTATGCCATTTGTAACAGAAGAAATCTGGGAAAAAATCCCTCATGAGGGTCGTTCACTAGTTGTAGCGAAGTACCCAGAAGTTCGACCAGAGTTAAATGATAAATTGGCAGCAGAAGGAATGGAAGTCTTAAAAGAAGTGATTCGTGCTGTTCGAAACATTCGTTCTGAGGTAAATACGCCACTTTCCAAAGCAGTTACCTTATTAATTAAGACGACTGATGCAAAGATTGAACAATTTTTACTTGAAAATAAACAATATATTGAGCGCTTTTGTAATCCAGAAAAATTGGAAATTGCCCAAACTGTTTCAGCTCCAGAAAGTGCGATGAGTGCGGTCATTACGGGGGCAGAAATTTACTTGCCGCTTGAAGGTTTAATTGATATTAAAGCAGAGGTTGCGCGTCTAGAAAAAGAGTTGGTAAAATGGGACAATGAAGTGAAGCGTGTGCAAGGAAAATTGAACAATGAAAGATTTGTTTCGAAAGCGCCCGAGGCAGTTGTTGCGGCTGAAAAAGAAAAAGAAAAAGATTATTTAGAAAAACAAATTGCTGTGGCAGAACGAATTGCCACACTTAAAAATATGTAAAGTTCAAACAGTTCGTAAAAAATTATTGAAATAAAATATGAGGAGCGATGTAGTTTGAAGACTTATGAAGAAACTTTATCGTGGATTCACAGTCGTAAAAAATTTGGTTCAAGACCTGGTTTGATAAGAGTAAATGCGCTTTTATCAAAGCTAGGTAATCCTCAGAATAAAGTAAAGTCGGTGCATATTTCTGGGACCAACGGAAAAGGCTCGACGGTTACATTTTTACGCTGTTTATTAGAAAAACAAGCTTTACAAGTGGGAACGTTTACCTCACCATATGTGGAGATATTTAATGAAAGAATTAGTATTAATGGTGTACCTATTTCAAATGATGATTTGATTTTTTGGAGCAATAAAATCAGACCCTTAGTAGCTGAAGTTGACAGCCAAGAAGAAACGAATGGTATCACTGAATTTGAAATTTTGACGGCATTAATGTTTGATTATTTTGCTGAAAAAAAAGTAGATATCATGATTATCGAAGTCGGAATCGGCGGACTTCTTGACTCAACGAATGTTATTACACCAATTATTTCTGGGATTGTGACCGTTGGATTTGATCATATGGATATTTTAGGCAATAGCTTGGCAAAAATTGCGTACCAAAAAGCTGGGATTATCAAAGAAAAAGTGCCAGTTGTAGTTGGTGATGTGGACGATGAAGCAAGGGAAGTAATTGTAAAAGAGGCTTCTAAAAAAAATAGTCCAGTCTATATACAACATCAAGCGTTTGAGTCCCAACATGTGCAAACATTAAGTACATGGGGTGAACGTTTTTCTTTCAAAAATGAGGTATGGCCAAAAGAGACGTATCAAATCCCAATGCTTGGACAACATCAGGTTGACAATGCTTCTGTTGCGCTCCAACTCTTTTGCATCATCAGTCAGGTACTCCAACTCCATTCTTCTAAAAAAGAACGTCAAGAAGCATTGAATCAAGCTTTTTGGCCAGGAAGAATGGAAAAAATATCAGAAGAACCATTGATTATTCTAGATGGTGCTCATAATGAACCAGCGATAAAATGCTTGGTAAGTAATCTAAAAAAAGAGTTTAAAGGACAAAAAGTAAATACCATTTTTGCTGGATTAAAAACAAAAAATTTAAACAATATGCTATCAGAGCTTACCACTGTTCCCGATATACATGTCGTTCTTTCAACATTTGACTATCCAAATGCAGCAGATCAAAGTAATTATGAAGCGTTGCCTCTGGAAAAGAATTTTGTGTATTATCAAGACTGGCGCCAGGCGCTACATGATTTTTTACAGCAGGAGTCCGGTGAAGAAATTATTTTGATAACAGGTTCTCTTTATTTTATTTCAGAAGTGAAAAAAGAGATTCGTGAGCTTCAAAAAGCACACGAGGAGTAAGAATTAAACTTTCTAGCTAACTTAACGATTGCGTTAAGTTAGCTAGAAAGTTTTTTTGTAGTAAAACACTGAATCTGCGTATTTAAAGATAGTCTTTAGAAAGAAAGTGGGGATGATTGTGCAGGAAAAACTGTTGATGAAGTTTTGTAACCAAGTACCAAAGTCAATTCGACCAAGAGAAAGATTAAGATTGTATGGAGTAAAAGCACTATCAAACCAAGAATTACTATCAGTATTGCTTCGCACCGGTTCAAAAAAAGAGCATGTGATGGAGGTAGCGTTGCATCTTTTAAATCAATTTGAGAACTTACATGAATTAAAAGAGGCGACAGTAGAGGAACTTCAAAAAATCAATGGAATTGGTGAAATCAAAGCGTTAGAAATCAAAGCAGCTATTGAGCTTGGATGCCGAATTGCTGGCTCAAATCAATTAAAACTTGGGAAGGTAAGTTCGAGTAAGCAGATCGCTAGATCAATGATGTACGAATTAAAAGACCTCAAGCAAGAACATTTAATTGCCCTATATCTGAATGTAAAAAATGAATTATTAAAAAAAGAGACGATTTTTATTGGATCGCTTAATCAAACAATTGCACATCCAAGAGAGATTTTTAAAGGGGCGGTGAGATGTTCTGCTGCTCAAATTATTCTAGTTCATAACCATCCGTCTGGAAATCCTACGCCGTCAACCAATGACATCTTATTTACTAGAAGGATCTTTAGTTGTGGTAGGATGATGGGGATTGAGCTTTTGGATCACCTTATTGTGGGGACAAAATCGTATATCAGCCTCAAAGAAAGTGGGGAGTGTGAAGAATAAATAGGAGAAAAACTTGCAATTTTTTTATAAATACGTTAATATGTAAGTGTAATTTTTGTTCGGTCGCATCATAGAAGTTGTTTTATCTATCAATCAAGACACCTCTATCGTACCAGTAGCAAGTATTACAATAATCATATGTGCGTTAGGCACGAGGAGGAAATGTATAATGGCTCAAGGAACAGTTAAATGGTTTAATGCTGAAAAAGGATTTGGATTTATTCAACAAGAAGATGGTGGAGATGTATTTGTACATTTTTCAGCAATCCAAGGTGAAGGATTCAAATCATTAGAAGAAGGACAATCTGTTACTTTTGATATTGAAGAAACAGACCGCGGACCTCAAGCAGCAAACGTTGAAAAAAACTAATTTGATTATAAAATTATCACTCGCATCTTTTTAGATGCGAGTTTTTTGTTCAGTACTTTTTCACGTTTTACGATTTGTTGATAGTGTTTGTAAAGGATACTAAAGCGATTGTGATTAGACTTGTTCCAAGGTTTATTTTTCCCGCAAAAGTGTAAAAAAATTGTGTGTGTCATCACCCAGTCGATATCCTTTTCACCATTACTAAGAAGATAGTAAGTCTGATAGGAGCGAGTATCATAGTTATAAATCGTATCGTCAATAGATAGAACTCTTTTACCATATAAACTATTCAAAATATCTTGATCAGGTAAAATTAATTCTAATTTATGTTTGCGCACATAAGTGAAAATATCCTGCTCATTTATTTCTTGGCGCTGTTGTTTCAAATTCATCAATAAAACACCAGAGTTGAAATAGCCCTTCGTATCATAAGAATTGAGGCGTAATTTATTTACTTGATCAGTTAACTTTGTGATTTTTGTATGACTAGCAGCGGCAAATAAGTAAGTGGATAGATTCGTGTGATAGAACTCGTAGAAAGAATTAATCACAAGAATATCGGGGTCTAAATAGAGCACTTTATCGACATCTTTTGGGAGCATTTTATAAGCGAGAAGACGATAATACATTGCCTGAGTATAGTGTTTAACGACAGGGGCCTCAGCAAACAAATGAGCTTCGGCTTGGATTGGGAAAAGAGTGGCATGATGATTTGTACAAAACTGACGCAATTCTCTTAAATCACGTTCTTCAAGGTGATCATAAATTAGGTAAATAGTCATGGTTTCCGAATCATCATTGATAAATAATGATTGGAGCATTACATACAGTGGCTGTAGATAATTTTTATCAATGGTTACTAAAATATTCATCAGAAGCTCCTTTAATTTTTTTAGTATAAAGAAAAATAGGACTTGGAACCGTTGGTTCAAGCCCTATTTTTATCTAAAGTTGTTATTATTATATTGAAGGCTCCATCACCATAGGTAGAATCATTGGATGACGCTCCGTTTTTTCGATTAAGAATGGTTGAAGCGTGTCTATAATGGTTGTATTCAGCAATTGCTCGTCGCAGTCTGGGTTTTTTAATGCTTTACGAATGGCGTGGAACAAGATCCGTTGTCCTTCACTAATTAATTCACCAGATTCGCGCATATAGATAAATCCTCTAGAAAGAATGTCTGGTCCAGCCAAAATTTCTTTTTTCTTATAATTAACTGTGACAACTGCAAGTACGAGTCCTTCCTCAGAAAGAATGCGCCGATCTCGTAAAACCACATTGCCGATATCTCCAATTCCATTTCCATCTACATATACATCGCCAGCGTTGAAGTGTCCCGCTAGTCGTGCGCTGTCAGCAGTCAAGGCAAGAACATCCCCATTCCCCATAATAAATGAGTTTTCTTTGGGCACACCTACAGCATGAGCTAACTGCGAGTGGATTTTTAACATCCGATACTCACCATGAACTGGAACAAAATATTTAGGCTTCATTAAACGTAACATCAATTTTTGCTCTACTTGACCGCCATGACCAGAAGTATGGATATTGTTGACTTTCCCATGAATAACTTCTGCACCAGCTTCTGAAAGTAGGTTGATGAGACGATTGACACTTGTGGTGTTCCCAGGAATTGGTGAACTAGAAAAAATCACAGTATCTCCTGGCTGAATAGAAATTTGACGGTGTGTACCATTTGCGATTCGGCTTAAAGCAGCCATTGGTTCACCTTGAGAGCCTGTACACAAAATCATCATTTCGTTTGCAGGGATGCGATTAATATCACGTGCATCAACAAACGTGTCATCTGGAACATCGATATAGCCGAGTCTACGACCATTAATCATCGCGTTTTCCATACTGCGACCAAATACTGCAATTTTGCGCCCCGTTTTAACAGCAGCCATCGCTGTTTGTTGCAATCTAAAAATATTTGACGCAAAGGTAGCGAATATAATCCGACCCTCTACTTTTTCAACAATTTTAGCAATAGACTCTCCAATGACACCTTCTGACTTGGTAAACTCAGGGATTTCTGCATTTGTACTGTCTGATAAGAGACAAAGAACGCCTTCCTCACCAATTTTTGCCATCTTGTGTAAGTTGGCCGGCTCACCAACAGGAGTAAAGTCAAATTTAAAGTCACCGGTACAAACGATATTTCCAGAAGGGGTCTTGATAACAACACCTAGTGCGTCTGGAATACTATGAGTTGTTCTGAAAAAGCTAACCGCTGTTTTCCGGAACTTAATAATCGTATCTTCATGAATTTCATGCATTTCTGCTTCACGCAGTAATCCATGTTCTTCCAATTTGTTTGTAATTAACGCTAACGCTAATGGACCAGCATAAATCGGAATATTTGCTTGCTTTAATAGAAACGGAATCCCGCCAATATGGTCTTCGTGACCATGGGTGATGATGAGCGCTTTGACTTTGTGCAAGTTTTGGATGATATAACTATAATCAGGAATAACATAATCTATCCCAAGTAAGTCATCTTCAGGGAATTTAATCCCAGCATCTACAATGATAATTTCGTCTTGAAATTGGACCCCATAAGTATTCTTTCCAATTTCTCCAAGACCACCGATAGCAAAAACACCTGTTTCGTTGTTTTTTATCGAAAGTTTCATGTTAGTTAAACTCCGTCAGCACAAAATCTGCATGTTCTTTTTCATATTCAAGATGGTTTCCGACTAATTCTTGAACATGTTCAATATTAAATGGGGTATTGTCTTCCACTTTGATACGTGCTTGTACAGCATCATCCGCTTCAACATATAAAGAAAGGGTTTGTTCTCTTTTTGGATTTCTTTCTTTTGTTTTTTGGTAATATACTTTAAAAATCATAAAATCATTCTCCTTTATAATTATACTATTTATGATAATAGTATTGAGTGCTTGTTCATTTTGAGCACAACAAAACAGGGGAAGAAAGCATCCCAGCAGCAATAAACCATCATAACTAATATTTGTTGATGATGAAATGAAACCTCGTCTTTGTTTCATTTGTCGTAGTATACTCATTCACTGTGCGTGTATCATTTCGCTGTGTCCAAATAATTACTTCTATTTTACCATATTTTTTTTCATAAGTATAGAATAGTCTACTTATTAGTCTTACTTCTTTTGTTTTTTTAAGCCTCGTTATTGAGTGAGAAAAGTTTAAAAAAATACTAAGATTAAAAGATGTTTTTTTAAAAGTTTACGATATATTTTTTCTGTGCTATATTTGGAAGAGTAAGCATAAGGAGGGATAATTTGTGAAGTTGATGTTGCACTACTTGATGAAGCACAAAAAATTACTTTTAGGAAACTTTATTTGTGTATTTGGCTTCATCATTATTGAATTAGGATTGCCAACTTTGTTAGCAGCGATGCTAGATAAAGGAATCTTGAACAATGATTTTGGCTATATAAAAAAGATGGGACTATGGATGATTCTAATTACCGTTATCGGGGTTAGTTTGAACGTGCTGCTTGTTTATTTTGGTCAAAAAATCACGACAAAGGTTATTATGGAAATCCGCGATGATATGTACGAAAATATACAAACGTTTTCACATAATGAATATGATCAGATTGGGGTCTCTTCTTTAATTACAAGGACAACAAATGATGCGTATCAAGTGATGATTTTTATAGGAATGATACTAAAGACCGGCTTATTGACGCCATTGATGTTTATCGTCAGTCTATTCTTAGTATTGAAAACCAGTCCAGGATTGTCTTTATTTGTTTTTTTTGCGATTCCAATCCTACTTTTAGGTGTACTATTGATTAGTAAATATTCTGACCCATTGTCCAAGCGTCAACAGAAAAATCTAGATGGTATCAATAGGATACTTAGAGAAAATTTATCAGGATTACGTGTGATAAGAGCTTTTGTGAATGAAAAATTTGAAGAAAAAAGATTTGAAAAAGTGAATGAGAATTATGCAGATAGCTCAAAAAAACTATTCAAATTAATGGCGCTTGCTCAGCCGGCATTTTTCTTTCTTTTTAACATCATTATGGCATTAATCATCTGGTTTGGTGCGGTACAAATTAATAATGGTAGTCTTCAAATTGGGAATTTAATTGCGTTTATTGAATACATCTTCCATGCTTTATTCTCATTCATGTTATTTGCCTCTGTTTTTATGATGTATCCTCGTGCCTCTGTTTCAGCACAAAGAATTCAAGAGGTTTTAGAACTTAAGACCTCTATTAAAGAAAAAGAATCAGCTGTGACAAAGACAACGTTAAAAGGTTATGTTGAATTTCAAAATGTTTCGTTTGCTTATCCAGGACAAGAAGACACTCCTACAATCGAAAATGTTAGTTTTAAAGCAAGTCCAGGGGAAACCGTTGCGATCATCGGGAGCACAGGGTGTGGAAAAACCTCAATGGTACAGCTAATCCCTCGTTTTTATGATGTAAACCAAGGGAAAATTTTGGTTGATGGTGTGGATATCCGTGATTACAAATTAGAGTCATTGAGAAAAAAAATTGGCTATGTGCCTCAAAAAGCCTTACTTTTTACTGGAACAATAGCAGAAAATTTGCGCTACGGAAAAAAAGAAGCGACTGAGTCTGATTTAGAAGAAGCAATAGAAATTGCACAAGCAAAAGAATTTGTTGATTCCAAGTCTTTGAGATTTGAGGAAAGGCTATCAGAAGGTGGAAGTAATTTTTCAGGTGGACAAAAACAACGTCTTGCGATTGCTCGTGCGGTGATTCGTAAACCAGAGATTTATATATTTGACGACAGCTTTTCAGCGCTTGATTATCAGACGGATTTTAAACTACGTCAAAGACTAAAAAAAGAAACGAAAGAATCTACTACTCTGATTGTGGCACAACGCGTTGGAACGATTATGCACGCTGATAAAATTTTGGTTTTAAATGAGGGTAAAATTATAGGAATGGGGACACACAAAGAGTTACTTCAAAATTGCTCAGTCTACTATGATATTGCCAAGTCGCAATTGTCTGAGGAGGAGTTAGCATGAAAAACCTAAAAGTCACAGGGAAAAGAATTTGGAGATACTTAAGGCAACACAAGTTGATGTTCTTTTCAGCTCTATTTTTTACAGTGGTAGCCACGGTTTGCAATGCGCTAATTCCACTTGTGACGGGTTTACCCATTACAGAAGTAACAAAGAATATTAAGATGCACCAACCAGTTAATTTTGATTACATTTTGAAAATACTTGTTCTAATCCTACTGATAGGGTTTGGCTACTGTGTTGCGCAATTTTTGGCGAACTATTTGATGACCAATGTTGTGCAAACCTCAATGCGAAATTTGCGTCGCGATATTGAAGAGAAGATCAACCGATTACCAGTTGCTTATTTTGATCGCCATCAGCAAGGAGATGTGTTGTCAAGAGTGACCAACGACGTGGACGCTATCAGCAATGCCTTGCAGCAAAGTTTTATTGCCATTTTAAATTCTTTGCTGGGCATTGGACTAGCGGTTGGAATGATGTTTTATATCAATGTCAAAATGGCGGTTATTTCGCTGATTATGATTCCACTCTCTTTTTATATTTCTCGTACGATCGTCAAAATATCGCAGAAATATTTTAAAGAACAGCAAAATTCTCTTGGCGAACTTAATTCGTATGTACAAGAAAATATGACGGGTTTTAGTGTGCTAAAAGCCTTTGGCCAAGAAAAAGAATCAATGGAAGACTTTAAAAAAATCAGTCATAGGCTGTCTAATTTCGGTTTTAAATCCGCTGTGATCTCCGGACTTATGATGCCGCTTGTTCAATTGACTGCATATGCAACCTATATTGGAATGTCTGTTTTAGGTTCATTCTTTATTTTGCAAGGTGTCTTATCTGTTGGAAACTTACAGGCCTTTATCCAATATATTTGGCAAATCAGTCAACCAATGGGCCAAATCACCCAGTTATCTGCTGTTTTACAAAGTGCTTTTGCCGCTACATCTCGTGTATTTGAGTTTTTAGATGAGCCAGAAGAAACAGAAATGAAGACACTTGTTCAACTGCCTGATAAAATAGAGGGCAAAGTAAGTTTTGAGAATGTGTCCTTTGCGTATTCGCAAGACAAACCGCTTATCCAAAATTTGAATTTTGAGGTTCAGCCAGGTCAAACCGTAGCAATTGTGGGACCAACTGGTGCTGGAAAAACGACCCTCATTAATTTACTCATGCGCTTTTATGATGTCAGCCAAGGTGCCATCAAGGTGGATAACATTGCAACAACCTCCATCAGTAAAGCGGATGTCCGGTCTTTATTTGGCATGGTTTTACAAGATGCTTGGGTTTACAATGATACGATTACTGAAAATATTCGTTTTGGCCGTCTAGATGCGACCACACAAGAAGTCATGGCCGTGGCGCGTCATGCGAGCCTAGATCATTTTATTCGTCATCTGCCTGGTGGGTATGAAATGGTGATCAACGAAGAGGCTTCTAATCTTTCGCTTGGACAAAAACAGTTGCTTACTATTGCCAGAGCAATGATTGCGGATCCTAAAATTTTGATTTTAGATGAAGCAACAAGTTCAGTGGATACACGTCTAGAAGCTTTAATCCAAGAAGCAATGAACAAGATGATGCAAGGGCGAACAAGTTTTGTGATTGCACACCGCTTGTCTACGATTCGTGAGGCAGATTTAATTTTAGTCATGGAAAATGGAAAAATTATTGAACAAGGAACGCATGAATCATTGCTAAAACAAAAAGGGTTTTACGAAACTCTATATAAGAGTCAATTCCAAGAAGAATAGAGTAATGCTTGTGGCAACAAATGAAAAAGAACTCGAATAGAAGCACATTTGCTATAAAGTACTTTTTCTTTCGATTGTTGATGCCAAGCTAGAGAGTGTGTGAAGATGGAAATCATCCTCTTCATACACTTTTTTATTTGATAATAAAAAGAGACAGCATATTAGTTGTGAAAAATGGCATCCTACATTACAATAAAAAGCAATTATGTGAGTTTTGTTTATTAAAAAAATTGGAGGTATGAAATGAAAAAGATAAGTAAGTTACTTGTGGTTAGTTCTTTGGCACTGATTCTTGTGGCGTGTGGGGGCACGAATTCAAGCAACAAAAAAACAAGTTCCAATACGAAAGTTGAGCAAAAAATAAATGTCACCTCAAGTGGTTCTCTGACTACTCTTGATAGTGCATTGTATGATGATGTGTACAGCTCTGATAATATTGGTCAAGCGATTGAAGGGTTATATCGTTTAGACAAAAATAATGAGCCTGAACTGGGAATTGCTGCTGCTGAGCCAACTGTTAGTTCAGACAAAACGGTTTATACATTTAAATTGCGTGATGCTAAATGGAGTAATGGAGATCCAGTAGTGGCGGATGACTTTGTTTATGCGTTTCAAAATGTAGCGGATCCAAGTTATGGTTCTCAAAATTCAGATAGTATGGATGTCTTTAAAAATGGAGCAGCTTTTTCTTCTGGAAATGCTGATAAGAGTACATTCGGTGTCAAAGCGTTAGATGATAAAACGCTTGAATTAACCTTAGAACATCCGATTACTTACTTGAAAAAATTATTGACAGGTACTAGATTCTTGCCTAAAGATGCTAAATTTGCGCAAAAAGTAGGGAAAAAATATGGTACTTCTGCTGACACGATTGTATCCAATGGACCTTTTTTAATCAGTGGCTGGAATGGAACCAATGATAGTTGGACCTTGACTAAAAACAAAAATTATTGGGATGCTAAGAATGTTAAAATGGAAGAAGTAAAAGTAGATGTTGTAAAAGAAGTTGCCACAGGCGTAAATCTTTTTGATTCTGGAAAAACGAATTTTACAGTCCTAACAGACGAATATGCGAAACAAAAGCAAGGAAGTGCAGAGTATCACTCTGTTCCTAAGTCCTTAATCGGTTATTTGAACTTTAACTTTAAACGAGAAACAACAGGTAATGTTCATTTTAGAAAAGCAATTGCCCAAGCAATTGATAAGAAAAGCTTTGCTCAAAATGTTTTAGCAGATGGTTCAACTGCTTTAAATGGGTTGGTACCGACGAATTTTGCTAAAGATCCAAATAATAAAAATGAATTTCGTACAGAAAATGGTAATCTTTCGAGCTATAATTTGAAAGAGGCAAAAGCAGAATGGAAAAAAGCAAAAGCAGAACTTGGTAAAGAAAAAGTAACAATTGAAATCTTATCCGCTGATACTTCTATTGCTAAGAAAACAGTTGAATTTTTACAAGGGGAACTGGAAAAGAATTTGAGCGGACTAAGCATAAATGTTCGTTCTGTCCCTATTGGTCAAAGGTTGGATTTAAATCGTGCGGGAGATTATGACGTCTTCTTCGGAACATGGACACCAGATTATGCTGATCCAATCAACTTTTTACAACCTTATACGACTACTGGTGGATTGAATTTTGGTAAGTATAGTAATACTGCCTATGATGATGCGATTAATCAAGCGATGACGACCTATGCTACCGAGCCAGAAAAACGCTGGGATACAATGCTAGCAGCTGAGAAAATTATGATTAAAGAAGATGCAGCGGTTGTACCTGTGTATCAAGGTGCAATTGCGTATCTTAAAACATCTGATGTAAAGGATATTCAGACCTTTCCATTTGGACGCTCAGTATCGTACAGACTATCTTACGTGAAATGATAGAAAAATAAAAAAAAGGAAGGGGACTCCCCCTTCCTTTTTTATTTTTCCGCCGAGTGAATCGTGGACTTTTCTTTCCAAATACCTGAGCGCCAACGATATAGCATAAGTAAGCTTCGAAGGATTTCATCAATGGCATACGCAAGCCAAACACCAACTAATCCCATTTTTAGCCAAACTGCAAGCGTATAGGAAAAGGGTAAGCTGATTGCCCAAAGAACAAGTAGACTGCAAAATAATGGATATTTTACGTCACCAGAAGCATTTAGTGATCCGACTAATACCATATTTACAGCTCGTGCACATTCAAGGAAAATATCTACTAGTAAAACGTAATAGGCAATATTTATGACTTCTTCATTGGTTGTGAAGATGCCCATAATTGGATGGATAAAAAGCCAAGTGAAAAAGCAAATAATGGCAGAGCAGCATATTCCAATTACGACTGTTCTGATACCACGAGTATAAGCATCCTCATATTTTTTTGCCCCAACGTTTCGGCCAATCATAATTTGGTTCCCTTGACTAAGTGCTGCTGCAATTAGATACACAAACTGAGTGATCGCGGTCACGTAAGATTTGGCAATGAGGACACTAGAGCCCAAGGACGCAACAATCATTGTGACGACAACTTGAGCAGCTTGATAGGAAAGTGATTCCCCTGAAGAGGGAAGTCCAAGCGCTAAGATTTTCTTTAAATAACTAAAAGAAATTCCTTTGAATTTTAAATTGAAAATAGAATAGTTTAAGTACTTATTCAGCAATGAAAAAGCAATGATTAAGCCAATAGAATTTCCGATAGCGCTCGACCAGGCAAGTCCTGCGACACCTAAATGGGGTAATCCAAAAGGTCCATACAAAGCAATGTAGTTACCCATGACTGCAAGAATACTCGCGCACAAAGGAATTAATAAAGCGGGTTGAGTGAACCCATGGCTTCTTAGTACTGCAATAATAGAAGACGAAAGTGCAGAGATAAACAGGCTCCCTCCAAAAATGCGTAGATAACTTTTACCAATCATGACCAATTGTCCGTCCAAATTCATAAACGATAATAACTGCCCTGGAAATAGTAAGAAAATACTGCTAACGATAAGACCAATAAATAATGCGCCGTATAAAGAGGTGGTAATAACCGTGTTTATCTCCTCTCTTCTTTTTGCGCCAATCAGCTGAGCAATAATAATTTGAGAGCCGACTGTAATGAAACCGTAGATAAAAACACTTAAATTAAGCAGCTGATTTGCGGCTCCAACAGAGGCAACGGCAAGTTCAGAGTAATGCGAAATCATCCAAACATTAATATTCCCAATGACCACTCTAAGAAACAATTCCACAAAAATCGGCCAACTTAAAAATAGTAATTCTTTATCTGAAATATTGAGACCTTTTTTCAATTTTTAGAACCTCCTTTATGATTGATTCTTGCTTATTTTAAGCGACAACAAGTAAAAGTCAAGCATAAAATTGGCCATTCTGGTATTTTTTTTTAAATTCTAATAAAAAAGAGAATACAAGTAAAAAAGAAAAAGTAAACAAGCAAAACGGTAGACAAAAATCATTACAAACGGTAAAGTAACTCTTGAACGAACAAGATGGGGGAAATAATATGTATGATGTAATAATAATTGGTGCAGGACCTGGTGGAATGACAGCTGCTTTATATGCATCTAGAGCAGATTTATCTGTTTTAGTGATTGAGAGAGGTGCACCAGGTGGACAAATGAACAACACTGCTGAAGTTGAAAATTATCCTGGATTTGATCGAATTCTAGGACCAGACTTAGCCATGAAAATGTATGAGGGTTCAGAACAGTTTGGAGCAAAACATGAGTATGGTATTGTACAAAAGATAGAAGATCACGGAAATTACAAAACCGTCCAATGTGAAGAGGAGAGCTATGATACAAAAACGGTCATTATTGCTTCTGGCTGTGAACATAGAAAGTTAGGCGTTCTGGGGGAAGAAGAGTTTTCTGGACGTGGCGTTTCTTATTGTGCGGTATGTGATGGTGCTTTTTTCAAAGGAAAACACTTAGTAGTTGTTGGCGGAGGAGACTCAGCTGTGGAAGAAGGAACGTATCTAACACAATTTGCTGAGAAAGTGACCATTATTCACCGCAGAGATACACTAAGAGCTCAAAAAATCTTACAAGATCGTGCCTTTAAAAATGATAAAATCTCATTTATTTGGAACAAAACTGTTCAAGAGATTATCGGAGATGATACTAAAGTCACTGAGCTTAAGTTAAAAGATACTGTTACGAAAGAAGAGGAAACCCTTCAAGCAGACGGCGTATTTATTTATGTTGGCTTAGATCCTTTAAGCGAGCCGTTTGCTGATCTGGGCATTACCAATAAAGAAGGCTGGATTGAGACAAATGCTTCTATGGAAACTGCGGTTCCTGGAATCTATGCCATCGGAGATGTCAGAGAGACGGTTTTACGCCAAATTACTACAGCAGTCGGGGATGGAAGTATCGCTGGACAAGAAGTTTATCAGTATATTGTAGCACTGGAAGATTGATTCAATAGAAAGTAAGACAAATCATATAACGTTTTGTTTTACTTTTTTTTATCAGTCAACAATAAAAAACGGGTGTTAGGAGAAAAGAATATGAAATACTATATCAAGCAAAAAGTATTTAGTGTGCGAGAAAAAATGACGGTAAAAAACGAGCAAGGTGAGGATGTTTTTGCGGTTGAGGGAAGTTTTTTACGGATTCCGAAAAAATTTAAGCTAGTTCATATTCGTACAGGAAATGTTGTTTCAGAAATCTATCATAAACCTTTTAGTTGGTTTGGAAAATATGAGATACAGGATGCAAAAAATCATCGATGCACGCTTGTAGGCAGATTCTCTTTATTTAGGAAAAAGCTTGAAATAGCTGGATTAAACTGGAGCATTGTTGGAGACTTGATGGATCATCGCTACGATATTACCAGCCCGCAAGGTGTAATTATGTCCTTAAATAAAAAGTGGTTTTCTTGGGGGGATAGTTATGAACTCTCTATATCAAACGAAGAGGATGTTTTGCTTGCTATCAGTGTGGCCATTGCGATTGATTATGAACTAGAAAAAAGAAGAAGCAGAAATTCAAGTTCTAGTAATTGATATAAATCTTAAAAATAAAAATTTAATTAAAAAAATGGGTAGACACATTTCTTCTTTGCGCTATTTTTCATTAGTGGTATAATTGAAAGCGGATAAACGAATTAGAAAGAGGTGGTATCATGACTTGGGAACAAGTATATGATCAATGGAAATCCTACAAAAAATTAGATGGGAATTTAGCACAAAATCTAAAAGAAATAGAAAAAAATCCTGAAGAATTAAAAGATGCTTTTTATGCACCGCTTGAGTTTGGAACAGCAGGTATGCGTGGTATTCTTGGAGCGGGAATCAACCGTATGAATATTTATACGGTTCGTCAAGCAACAGAAGGACTTGCTACCTTTATTGATTCACAGGGGGCTAAGGCACAGCGTAGAGGTGTTGCGATTGCTTATGACTCGAGACATCAATCACCAGAATTTGCGATGGAAGCGGCTAAAACATTAGCTTATCATAATATTACGTCTTATGTTTTTGAAAGTCTACGTCCAACACCAGAGCTTTCTTTTGCTGTAAGAGATTTGAATTGTTTTGCAGGAATTATGATTACAGCAAGCCATAATCCAGCAAAATACAACGGCTACAAAGTATACGGAGAAGATGGAGGCCAAATGCCACCTCAAGATGCAGATGCATTGACTTCGTACGTTCGCCAAGTAGAAAATCCGCTTATTGTGCCAGTTCTTTCTGAGGAAGAAGTAGAAAAAAGCGGGCTAATCAATATTATTGGCGCAGATGTAGATCATCGTTATCTAGAACAGATCAAATCTGTTACAGTGGACGAAGAATTGATTCAACGTTCTGGTAAAGACTTAAAATTAATTTATACTCCCCTGCATGGCACTGGAAAGATGTTAGGTGAAAAAGCATTGCGCCAAGCAGGATTCGAACAATTTAGTATTGTGCCAGAACAAGCTGTTGCTGATCCTGATTTTAGTACCGTTGCTTCCCCAAATCCAGAAGAACATTCGGCATTTGAATATGCAATCCGATTAGGCGAAAAAGAGAATGCAGATTTACTTGTTGCAACCGATCCTGATGCGGATAGACTTGGAGCAGCTGTTCGCTTGCCGGATGGAAACTATCAAGTTTTAACAGGAAATCAACTTGGGGCGATTCTAGTGGAGTACTTACTTCAGGCACATCAAGTTCGCGGTACGTTGCCTGATAATGCGGTAGTTTTAAAATCTATTGTATCAAGTGAACTTCCAACGAAGATTGCAGAGAGTTTCAATGTGAAGATGATCAATGTTTTAACCGGTTTTAAATTTATTGCCGAAAAAATTGAGCAATATGAAGAAGACAAAACGCATACGTTCCTGTTTGGTTTTGAAGAAAGCTATGGGTATTTGGTAAAATCGTTCGTTCGCGATAAAGATGCAATCCAAGCGTTGCTATTACTTGCTGAGGTAGCGACTTATTATAAAGAAAAAAATCAAACATTATATGATGCGCTGCAAACTATTTTCAAAAAATATGGTTTCTATAAAGAAAAAACAATTTCGATTACAATGAGTGGTTTAGAAGGTGCGGACAAAATTAAAAAATTGATGAATGGTTTACGCGAAAGCGCACCAACCCAGTTTGGAAATGAGTCAGTGCTTTTCATCGAAGACTATCAAAAGCAACAAAAAACCAATCGTTCAGGTGAACAAACCTCAACAGGCCTACCGCAATCAAATGTATTGAAATATACTTTAACAGATGGGAGCTGGATTGCTGTTCGTCCTTCTGGCACAGAACCTAAAATCAAATTCTATCTTGCTGCTACTGCGGATTCACATGAAGCAGTTGAGCAAAAAGTTCAAGAGTTTGAAAAGTCTGTTCGAAAATTTTTATAAAAAGGAAAAAATGAGCTCTTTTAAGCTCATTTTTTTTGTTTCATTTTGCATGCCAAAGTTTATAATTTGTTAAAAAGAAATAATTACGATTTATAGATGATTTTTATGGACTTTTCTCCCAAAAAATATTAGCATAAAAAAGAAAGTCTATGAGAAAGAGGCGACAATTTGTGAAAATAAAAAAAAATGACGAGCTAATCAACCAAACCAGTCAACTGTTTAAAGTGTTAGGAGATCCAACCCGTCTGCAAATCCTTCTTTTACTAAGTGAAGAGGAAACAAATGTGGGGAATATTGCAAAGCAATTGGGAATGGAGCAATCAGCCGTATCTCATCAATTAAAACTTCTTCGTTTAAATCATGTGATTAAGTCTCGAAAAGACGGGAAGTCAGTTCACTATTCGCTAGATGACCAACACGTGCTCGATATATTAAGTCAAACCATTCAACACATTTCTCATTCAAAATAAAGAATGACTTTTCTCTTGTCAAATTAGAAAAAACTAGTTTTTTTGGTATTCCTTTTGTATACTAGAGATAATATAAAAAAATTAAAAAAAGATGAAAAAATTAGATTTCTATGAAGGAGGAAGGAAATGGACAAACAATTAAAAATTGCACTATTGGGACTTGGGACAGTTGGTTCAGGTGTGCCATTAATTTTGAAAGAACACAAAGAGAAAATCTCACAAGTGACTGGAATGGAAATCTTGGTAGAGAAAGCACTTGTCAGAAATAAAGCGGCAAAAGCTGAGATAGCCAAAGAATACGGGATTGAGTTGGTTACAGATTTTAAAGAAATTTTAGAAGATCAAGATATTCAAGTAGTCGTAGAGTTGCTCGGAAAAATTGAACCTGCAAAAACCTACATCGTGCAAGCTTTAGAAAGTGGAAAGCATGTCGTAACGGCAAACAAGGATTTACTGGCACAACACGGTAGCGAGCTTGTTGCTGTTGCTAGAAAAAATCATTGTGATTTGTATTATGAGGCGAGCGTTGCGGGTGGAATTCCTATTCTAAGAACGATTGCCAATAGCTTGGCAGCTGATAACATCCACAAAGTTTTAGGCATTGTCAATGGGACAACAAATTATATGCTAACAAAGATGGTTTCAGAAAAATTAACTTATGAAACAGCACTTGAGCAAGCACAACAGCTAGGATTTGCTGAATCCGATCCGACCAATGATGTCGACGGAATTGATGCCGCATACAAAATGGTCATCTTGACACAGTTTGCTTTTGGGATGACGCTTCATCTATCAGATATTGAAACCAAAGGAATTCGAGGTCTTGCACTAGAAGATATCGAAATGGCTCATCAGCTAGGCTATACGATTAAATTGATTGGCTCTTCTTCTATGTTGGAAGAAAGCGTAACAGCGGAAGTAGGCCCTGTCTTGGTTCCAAGTAATCATCCATTAGCTTCCGTTCAAAATGAAATGAATGCGGTCTTTGTAGACAGTGCGGGTGTTGGAGAATCTATGTATTACGGTGCAGGAGCTGGGGCCAAGCCAACTGCTACTAGTGTGGTGAGCGATTTGATCACAACTGCAAAAAATTTGCGTCTTGGAATTAGTGGACATCAGTTTAATTCTTACAAAAATGAAACGAAGATTGCATCAGATCAAGAAATTATTTCTAAGTACTATTTTTCAATTGAAGTTCCAGACAAGGTTGGACAATTCTTGAAACTAACTCAAATTGTGACAAATGAGGGGATTAGCTTTGACCAACTGATCCAACAACAGTCAGATGGCGAGCGGGCACGTATCGTGATTATTACGCACAAAATGACAAAAGCACAAATGAAGCAGGTAAAACAAGCAATTGGACAAATACCAGAGTTTGAATTGCTTGCAAATTATAAAGTACTAGATTAATAAATGGAGTGAACGTAATGAGAATACGTGTACCAGCGACGAGCGCTAATTTAGGACCAGGATTTGATTCCTGTGGAATCGCAGTAGCTATGTATTTATATTTAGATGTTTTACTAGACAAAAAATGCGACGAATGGTTCATTGAGCATGAGTTGACAGGAGAAATTCCTCATGATGAAACGAATTTAATCATTCAAACTGCATTGCGACTTGTGCCAGAATTAGAACCAAGAAAGCTAATCATGACGACAACGATTCCTACTGCTCGCGGGCTAGGAAGCAGCTCTACAGCTATTGTGGCAGGGATTGAGTTGGCCAATCGACTTGGACAGTTAAATTTGAGTATGGAAGAAAAAATCAATATTGCAACTGAAATAGAAGGTCATCCTGATAATGTCGCACCAGCAATTTGTGGGGACTTTGTCGTAGCGTCTTACGATCAAGAGGTTGATTTTGTTAAATATCATTTTCCTTCCTGCGATTTGATTGCATTTATTCCAAACGATGAGTTGCTTACTTCTACAAGTAGGGGTGTTTTACCAAATATTCTAGAGTATAAAGAAGCGGTTAAAGCAAGCAGCATTAGTAACGTTATGCTTGCAGCGATTATGACGCATAATTTAGAATTAGCAGGAAAGATGATGCAAAAAGATTTATGGCATGAAAAATATCGAGCACCTCTGATTCCACAGCTCAAAGAAATCAGGCAAATGGCAGAAGAGGTTGGGCTGTATGGCTGTGTGTTGAGTGGAGCGGGACCCACAATTCTAATGTTTTCACCTAATGAAAAAACAGATTTAATGGTAGCAAGATTGAGAAAAGCCTCAATATCAGGAACGGTCGAGGTATTAGCCATTGACCGCGAGGGGTTGCAAGTTTTTTGATAGCAAAAATGCTCAAATGAATTTGATCCAGATAGGCTGACTATCTTTTGTCTCTAATGACCCTTGCTTGCTTTATTTTTATTTTATTATTATACTTAATAACGATATAAATGGAGGGAGATGAGAACTTCTATGGGGGCACACGTAGCAGCAGCTATTGATAAAATGAAAAAAAATGGCTACAAACATACTAAGAAAAGAGAAGAACTGCTAACTTTTTTTGCAAGAAAAAATCGCTATGTATCTGCAAAAGATGCGTATGATTTCATGGCGAAAAACTATCCAGGAATCAGTTTTGACACGATTTATCGTAATTTACACGATTTTGTTGCACTGGATATATTAGAATCAACGGATTTAAACGGAGAAAAAAAGTTTAGATTTCACTGTTGTCACGGAGAAATTGGACATCATCACCATTTTATTTGTACAGTGTGTGGAGCGACACGCGAAATACACATGTGTCCGATGGATTTTTTTGAAGAACAACTGGCTGACTGTGAAATCGAAGGGCATCGGTTTGAAATATATGGAAAATGCGAAAATTGTCATTAAAAATCTCATTTTTTAAATAAAATTAAATCATCTCTCCGAGAGTAGTTGACGAATAGCATTCCTTTCGCTATAATTGGGTCATGGACAGTTTTTTGTTATTTATTAAATAGCGTAAAAACGGTTACTTTTAAAGCTCGGAGGGAGGGAATTTGTATGTCAAAAACTGTCGTTCGTAAAAACGAATCTCTTGATGATGCTCTTCGTCGCTTCAAACGTTCCGTTTCAAAAACTGGTACTTTGCAAGAATACCGCAAACGTGAATTCTATGAAAAGCCAAGTGTGAAGCGTAAGAAAAAATCTGAAGCTGCAAGAAAACGTAAGAAATTCTAGTTTCATTGAATGGAGCGGAAAAAATGTCACTTTTGACGTGGTTAAATGAAGACATGAAAACTGCGATGAAAGCAAGAGATAAAGAAAAACTTACTGTGATTCGAATGTTGAAGTCTTCTATTCAAAATGAACAAATAAAACTTGGAAAAGAATTAAATGATGAAGAAGAGTTGACTGTTCTTTCAAGAGAAATGAAACAGAGAAAAGATTCTTTGACAGAGTTTGAAAAAGCAAATCGTGAAGATTTGGTTGAAAAAGTAAAAGCGGAAATTGCAATTGTCGAAAAGTATATGCCAGAACAACTTACTCAGGAAGAATTAACTGCTATTATTACCGATGCGATTCAACAAACTGGTGCAACATCGATGAAAGAATTCGGGAAAATAATGGGAGCAGTTATGCCTAAAGTAAAAGGAAAGGCTGACGGAAGCCAAGTCAACATGATTGCTAAACAATTACTAAAATAATTGCATAAATTGGGAATGATGTTCTCCCTTGGTTGAATAGACCTAAATCGCAAAATTGCTAATGACGTCTGTAACTCTATTTGAGTTGCAGACTTTTTTTGTTTCCATTTAGAGAAGGTGTGCGTCATGAAAAAAGTTGTTGAAAAAAGTTATTTACTTCTAATAAGTTTAGGAATCGGGTGTCTAGTAGGAGCGACTGACAGCTTGTTTGGTCAAGTTTTGCTAGCTGTATCAAACTTTAGAGAGCAACATTATATTGAGCTATTGCCTTTCTTATCAATAGCAGGTTGTCTTATAATATTTCTTTATAAAAAATGGGGAAGCGGTACAGAAAAAGGGATGGGACTTGTTTTCGAAGTAGGAAATACTCCGAAACAAAAAGTGCCAAAACGTTTGCTTCCACTAGTAATGGTGAGTACGTGGATAACCCATCTTTTTGGAGGAAGTGCAGGTAGAGAAGGGGTAGCTGTTCAAATCGGTGCTAGTCTAGCGGGTATGCTTCAAAGAGGCTTGAAATTTTCTTCTCAAAAGCGGTTGTTCTTAATGGTTGGAATGGCCGCGGGTTTTTCAGGATTGTTCCAAACACCAATTGCTGCCAGTTTTTTTGCCGTTGAAGTGTTAGTCATTGGAAAGGTAGAATACAAAGTACTTCCCTATGCAGTCGTTGCAGCTTATAGCGCAAGTACTACATCAAGTTGGTTAGGACTTGAAAAATTTACATTTCCCTTGAAACAAGAATTAACATTTACTCCTGAAGTTTTCCTGAAGCTTTTCATTGCGGGGAGCCTGTTTGGATTAGTTGGGTGGGGATTTGCCTGGCTATTGAAAAAAACAAAAAAAATTGCATCATTAAAATTAAGTAATCCTTACTGCCGGGTAGTGCTACTCGGATTAGTCTTGAGTTTGCTATTTTTATTTTTCCAACCTGATCGCTATGCAGGACTAGGAACAAATTTGATTGCGGCTAGTTTTTCAGGCGCAAAGATCATGACGTATGATTGGATCAGTAAGCTACTGTTGACGGTTCTTACATTAGCTGCTGGTTTCCAAGGTGGAGAAGTCACTCCTTTATTTGCAATTGGTACAACGCTTGGTGTCGTGCTAGCACAGGTACTGGGGTTACCTGTATTGGCTATTGCTGCATGTGGTTATATCTGTGTGTTTTCAGCAGCAACAAAGACACTATTTGCGCCTATTTTTATTGGAGCAGAGGTTTTTGGTTACACTCACTTGGTTTATTTTGTTCCGATGGTCGTTATTGCCTATGGATTCAGTGGAAAACAATCCATCTATAATGGACAAAAACTAGTTTGCGAAGAAAGACAAGAAGCAGAGCGATGAATTGTCGTTTTAATTTATGCTTTTCTTTTGTCAAATTAAAAAGTGTGGTATCATTTGGTAGATAGAATTAATGAAAAAGGAGTTGTTCACTTTTTGTCTGAACAAGAATTAGCAACCTTAGAAATTAGACTCGAAAATCAAGAAGAGGCTAACCAACTATTAGGAACTCATGATAAACATTTGAAAATAATAGAAGAAAATACTGGTGTCACGCTCAACAGTAGAGGAGAGTTTATACAAGTAGTGGGTGATGAGCCTACTGTACACCAAGTGTATCTCGTCTTACAAAAACTCCAAACTCTAGTTTTGAGAGGAATCCAAATCAAATCACCAGATGTTATCACTGCCTTAACCATGATGAAAAATGGCACACTGGATGACTTTTTAGCACTATACGAAGAGCAAATTTTAAAAGATCGTAGCGGCAAGTCGATTCGGGTTAAAAATAAAGGGCAAAAAAAATATGTGGATGCTGTTCGGAAATATGATGTTATTTTTGGGATTGGTCCGGCCGGTACTGGGAAAACCTTTTTAGCTGTTGTTATGGCTATCGCTGCTTTAAAGCGTGGGGAAGTAGAAAAAATTATTTTAACAAGACCTGCTGTAGAAGCAGGAGAAAATCTGGGCTTTTTACCAGGAGATTTAAAGGAAAAAGTAGACCCATACTTACGGCCTGTTTATGATGCTTTATATGCTGTATTTGGTGTTGAGCATACCAATCGTTTAATGGACCGTGGAATTATTGAAATCGCCCCTTTGGCATATATGAGAGGACGAACTCTTGAAAATGCATTTGTTATTTTAGATGAAGCTCAAAATACAACGGTGGCACAAATGAAAATGTTTTTGACCCGTTTAGGATATCAATCTAAAATGATTGTGAATGGAGATAAAACACAGATTGACTTACCCAAAGGAGTCAAAAGTGGACTTGTGGATGCTGAACAAAAACTGAGCAATATCAAAAAAATTGCTTTTGCTACGTTTGATGCAAGTGATGTAGTTAGACATCCAGTTGTTGCTGAAATCATTGCAGCTTACGATCAGGAATCTTAGTGTATTTTTGTAACAAAAATGAAGGAGAAAAACTCATGAAACTTGACAGAAGTATTGTTCAAAAACATCTTGGGAAAAAGTTTGTGATTGCAGTGTTGGCTATTTTTTCTTTAGTCCTTTTTGCCATTATGTATCATAATGTTCATCAAAAACATGTCAACTTAAAAGAAGGACAATTAGCTGAAGAAACAATCCGTGCGAATAAAACAATAGAAAACAAATACGAAACAGAGGAAAAACGGAAACTTGCTGCGGAGGCAGTGACTCCAGAGTATAGTTATGATTCTGATAAAAGTAGCCAACAGATAGCGTTGATTGAGCAACTTTTTGATATGGTTCAGTCTGTTTCAAATGCAGCGGATAAATCCTATCAAGAAAAATTAAAGGATACCAAAAGAACTTCAGAGCCACAAGCAGCTACTGCAGAAGATAAAATTGCCACATTAAAAGGGAAATTTGAAAAATTAGATCAAGATAGTATTAGTTTTTACCAAAATTTTTCAACAGGATTTTATGAAAGTTTATTCACTTTATCGACAACTGACCTAAAGACAGTTGAAGAAAGAAGTGTTGCTTTAATTGAAACACATATGAAAAATCATATTCGTAATAACACATTAAAGAAAGAAAAAGAGTCGGCCGTAAGAGAAATCGATGAGATGAATATTGGCGCTTCTTTGAAAGAAATTGTCCGAAATATTACGGATACATCTATTGTTGTAAATGAAGTAGCCAATCAGAAAAAAACAGATGAGCTGAAAAAAAATGCACGCAACAACGTGAACCCCGTGATGATTTATCAAGGAGAAATTGTTGTACGCGAAGGGGTACAGCTTGATTCAAAAGCCATGCAGAAGTTAGAACTATTGGGTATGACTTCTAGAGAAGTTTCGTTTTTCCCAGTTGTGGCACTTGCATGTGCAATCTTAATGCAGTTAGGAATGTTTGTGTATGTTCTGGCACAAGCGAATGAATGGAAGTCCAGAGTCCGTTGTGTAAGTTTTTATGCAACGACAATGTTGGTTAGTATTTTGATTATGGAGTTTTTGCAATACTTCCAAACAGATTCCATTACATATCTGGCTTTGCTATTTCCAGCCGCTTTTTGCCCACTGGTTTTGAGTATTTTTATCAATCGGATTACAGGGATCATGGCGGCTATCTTCCAAGTTGTTTTTGCACTATTTATTTACTATGATTTGATTGGCACAAGCACGTTATTAATGATTGTGTTTTCATACTTGTTCACAGGAGTTGTCGCAACAGTCATGAAGCGAGAACGAATTGGTAGTCAACTAGGGGTAGCACTTGCTTGGTTAGTCGGTTTTCCAATTGCGTTTGTTGTTATTTTATCTATTTATCAAGGGTTTCAGATAACCGATGCCCAGTTCTGGTCAACGCTTGTATGCGCATTAGTTGGAGAGATTCTAACATTCTTACTTTCTATTGGATTACATCCATATATAGAATTAGTATTAAATGATGATAGTATTATGGTTCTAAATGAATTGAGTAATCCTAACCAGCCACTATTAAAACGTTTATTAGAAGAAGCTCCGGGTACGTATCACCACAGTATGATGGTGGCAAGCCTTAGTGCAAATGCGGTGGCAGAAATTGGGGGCAGATCACTCCTAACTCGAGTAGCTTGTTATTATCATGACATTGGGAAAATTAAACATGCCAATTTCTTTGTAGAAAATTTGCCAGCTGGAGCGGAAAATCCTCATAATTTCTTATTGCCAGAAGATAGTAAAGAGATTATTTTTGGACATGTAACAGAGGGAGCAAAAATTTTAGAAAAAGAAAAAATGCCTCAAATGGTGATTGATGTTTGTCGTCAGCATCATGGTAAAACTTTGATGAAATATTTTTTCGTAAAAGCTCAAGAAAGAGATCCAGAAGTCAAAGAGGAAGATTTTCGTTATCCTGGGCCAAAACCACAGACTCGTGAAGCAGGCGTGATAAACATAGCAGATAGTGCTGAAGCGGCAGTTAGAGCAATGGATCATCCAACAAACGAAAAAATCAAAGTCTTTGTTCATAATTTAGTGCAGACAAGAATTGAAGATGGACAGTTGGACGAGTCAGGACTGACTTTGAATGAAATTCGTATTATTGAAAAGTCGATAGTTAATGGCTTATGTAGTACATTCCACTCGCGAATCAAATATCCTAAAATGAAGTCCGAGGCTGAAAAAATGAAAGAAGAACAAGAGAAAAGAGGGTAATTATGGATATTCAGCTAGTTGATGAAACGGAGAAATTGGTTGGAAAACAAATAGAAGACATCGAAAATATTTTAGAATTTTCTGCCTCCTATTTGTCTTTACCAAAGAATACAGAGATGTCTGTAACTTTTATGGATAATCAAAAAATTCAAGAAATAAATCGAAAATATCGTGATAAGGATGCACCAACAGATGTAATTAGTTTTGCACTAGAGGAAACTGGCGAAGGAGAATTACCCGTTTTCTTTGATGAAGAGATGGAGATTCCAAGAAATCTAGGGGACATCATGATTTCGATTGAACGTGCACAAGAGCAAGCTGAGGAATACGGACATTCTTTTGAAAGAGAATTAGGTTTTTTAGCAATTCATGGCTTTCTACATATTAACGGTTATGATCACATGACGGAAGAAGAAGAAACAGTCATGTTTTCCTTACAAAGAAAGATTTTGGATGCCTATGGACTCAAAAGATAAACAAAAACAAATCAGTAAAAACAAAACTTTTGGACAGTCATTTCGTTTTGCGATGACAGGAATAAAGACAGCTTATATAGAAGAAAAGAATATGAAAAAGCATGGAATTTTTGGAATGTTAGCTATTCTATTAGGTTTTATTCTTCAAATTACAATCAGTGAATGGCTATGGATATTATTTTGTATTTTCTTTGTCATTACATTAGAGATTGTGAATACTTCTTTTGAAAACATCGTAGATTTAGTGACAGAAAATCAATTTCATCCAATTGCTAAAAAAGTAAAAGATATGGCGGCTGGAGCAGTTTTAACGGCCTCAGTATTTTCTTGTGTCGTTGCTAGTATAATATTTATCCCTAAAATTTTACCAATAATAAAATAGGATTATAAAAAGTAAGTGAGGAAAAAATATGACAGAACATAAATCAGGATTTGTCGCAATAATTGGGCGACCAAATGTTGGGAAATCCACTTTGTTAAACCGTATCGTTCGACAAAAGATTGCTATTATGAGCGATAAAGCTCAAACAACAAGAAATAAAATTCAAGGAATCTATACCACACCAGAGGCACAAATTATTTTTATTGATACACCAGGAATTCACAAGCCTAAACATCGCTTAGGGGATTATATGGTCGAAACTGCCTATAGTGCGCTAAAAGAAGTCGATGCTGTTTTATTCCTTGTAAGTGCGGATCAAGCACGTGGCAGAGGGGACGACTTCATTATGGAGCGACTAAAGTCTAGCCAAGCACCGGTCTATTTAGTAGTGAACAAGATTGATACCATCCATCCTGATGAGCTCCTTCCACTGATTGAGGACTACAGTAATCAGATGGATTTCAAAGAAGTTGTGCCGATTTCTGCAACTGAGGGAAACAATGTAGAGCATTTACTGGATATGTTAGTCAGTCGTTTGCCAGAAGGTCCCCAATATTATCCAGAAGATCAAGTAACCGATCATCCGGAATATTTTATTGTTTCAGAATTAATTCGTGAAAAAGTTTTATTACTTACTCGGGAAGAAGTGCCTCATTCGGTTGCTGTAACAGTAGAGAGTATGAAAAAAGATGAGTATGAAAAAATTCATGTACAAGCAACAATCATTGTAGAGCGTGACAGTCAAAAAGGCATTATCATTGGAAAAGGTGGTAAGATGCTCAAAGATGTCGGGATAAAGGCACGCAAAGATATTGAAAATCTTTTAGGGAATAAAGTTTATTTGGAGCTATGGGTTAAAGTCCAAAAAAATTGGCGCGATAAGCAGACCTTTTTACAAGACTATGGGTATCGTAAAATGGATGATTAACATTTGTTAATTATTCATTTTTTGTTTATACTTAACCTTGTAAAATAGAGAGGAGCGGCAGTTCATGAGCCATATCAGCGAAACGAAAGGAATTGTTTTGATGGTCAGAAATTATCGTGAAAAAGATAAACTGATTAAGATATTTACAGAACGTTATGGGAAAATGATGTTTTTTGTTAAAAATGCACATCGACCGAACAATGGTTTAGCGGCTGCCATCCTTCCCTATACTGAAGCTGAATATATTGCAAGTATCAAAGATGAGGGACTTTCATTTTTGAATAGTAGTAAATCGGTTCATAGTTTTACCCAAATCCAAGGAGACATCTTTATCAGTGCGTATGCGACATATATTTTGAATTTAGTGGATGCGGCAATTGAAGATCGATATTACGATCCGTTCTTATATAGCTTTACACAACAGGCACTTGTTAGTTTGAATGAAGGGAAAGATCCTGAAATTATCACCAATATTTTTGAAATTCAAATTATGCAACGTTTTGGTGTAGCGCTCAATTGGGAAAGATGTGCGATTTGTGGCTGTACTGAAGGGAAGTTTGATTTTTCTAGTAAATATCATGGGGTGATTTGCGAGCAGCATTTTCATATGGATGAGCGCAGACAGCACTGCGATGCGCGAGCGTTGCATTTTATCCGTTTATTTTCTAATATTTCTTACGATAGAATTCAAGATATCAAGGTAAAAGAGCAAACAAAAGGACAAATTCGTTTGGAGATTGACCGCTTATACGAGGAGTTTGTGGGCATTCATTTAAAAAGCAAGTCCTTTATTGACAAAATGAAAAATTGGGAGCAAACATTAAAAATTCCAGATAGATAGCCACTAAAATTGATCATCCAGTATTGACAATTTTTATAATTAAGATTATGATATTTTTAACTGAATACCTTGTGATGAAAAAGAGAAGTACATACACGAAACAAGCGATGTTGGGATAGTGTAAGCTAACAGATAGTGTATCGAAAGGCACTTTGGAGCAATTACAGATAGAAAGCTGCCATCTTTTAGGATGGAAGTAGGGTGGAACCGCGATTATTCGTCCCTATGTTTGCCAGAGCAAACATAGGGACTTTTTTTATGAAAAAAGGAGACTATTATGGAAAAAAAATTGACCGTTCAAGAAATGATTCAAACATTACAAAGCTTTTGGTCGAAACAAGGCTGTATGTTGATGCAGTCGTATGATACTGAAAAAGGGGCTGGAACGATGAGTCCCTATACATTTTTACGAGCAATTGGCCCTGAGCCGTGGAATGCTGCCTACGTTGAGCCTTCGCGCAGACCAGCCGATGGAAGGTATGGGGAAAATCCAAACCGCCTATATCAACATCACCAATTTCAAGTGGTAATGAAACCTTCTCCAGAAAATATTCAAGAACTATACTTAGAAAGTTTACAATTGCTCGGGATTGATCCTTTAGAGCATGATATTCGCTTTGTAGAAGACAACTGGGAAAATCCCTCAATGGGATGTGCGGGTCTTGGCTGGGAAGTTTGGCTAGACGGTATGGAAATCACACAATTCACTTATTTCCAACAAGTGGGTGGCTTAGAATGTCATCCAGTTACTTCTGAAATTACTTACGGTCTAGAAAGACTAGCATCTTACATTCAAGAAGTGGAAAGTGTCTATGACTTAGAATGGACACATGGTGTGAAATACGGAGAAATTTTTATTCAGCCAGAGTTTGAACACTCTAAATATTCTTTTGAAGAAAGCAATCAAGAGATGTTGCTTGATTTATTTGATATGTACGAAAAAGAAGCCAAACGTTGTATCGAATTAAATTTGGTACATCCTGCATATGATTTTGTACTAAAATGTAGTCACACGTTCAACTTATTAGATGCTAGAGGAGCAGTTTCAGTGACCGAAAGAGCTGGTTTTTTATCACGCATTCGTTCAATGGCTCGTCAATTAGCAAAAGCTTTTGTGGCAGAACGTGAAAAGCTTGGTTTCCCACTTTTGAATGAACAAGCAGATGCAAAGGAGCGAAAATAACATGTCAAAAAATTTTTTGTTAGAAATTGGATTAGAAGAAATTCCTGCACATGTAGTGACTCCTAGTATGGAACAACTACAAAAGAAAATTGAGAGCTTTTTAAAAGAAAATCGCTTAGTATTTGAGCGCACAATTGCCTATTCAACCCCCCGAAGATTAGCAGTAAAAGTCGTTGGACTAGCCCAAAAACAAGCAGATATTGAAGAAGAGGTCAAAGGCCCTGCCAAAAAAATTGCGTTAGATGCAGATGGCAATTGGAGTAAAGCAGCACAAGGATTTGTACGAGGACAAGGGGTTACTACGGATGATATCACGTTTAAAGAACTAAAAGGCGTAGAGTATGTCTATGTAGAGAAGTTTGTCAAAGGGCAAGATGCAAGTGAGGTGCTGAAAGCTTTACCAAAAGTCATTACAAGTTTAACTTTTCCCATTAGTATGCACTGGGCGAATTATCAGTTGAAATATATTCGACCAATTCATTGGTTGATTGCTCTTTTAGATGATGAAGTGATTCCTTTTGAAATTTTAGATATTAAGACGGGGAATGTTTCAAGAGGACATCGTTTCTTAGGCAAAGATGTAGAAGTTAAGCATGCAGATGATTATGAAAAGGCGCTTGCTAGTGAATATGTCATGGTAGATCCTGTTAGTAGAAAAGGAAAAATAATAGAACAAATTACGAGTATGGCAAAACAAAATCATTGGGAGGTAGTGCTGGATGCTTCTTTATTAGAAGAAGTCAATAATCTAGTTGAATACCCCACTGCGTTTGCGGGTTCGTTTGATGGAAAATATCTCAATGTTCCAGAAGAAGTGCTAGTGACTTCTATGAAAGAACATCAACGTTACTTTGAAGTTCGAGATGAAAAACAAGCATTACTACCTTATTTTATTTCAGTTCGCAATGGGGACGAGAATCATATTGAAAATGTGGTGAAAGGAAATCAGAAAGTTTTAACAGCACGTTTAGAAGATGCTGAGTTTTTCTATCAAGAAGATCAAAAGATTAGTATAGAAACCTGTGTGGAGAAATTAAAAAATGTGACTTTCCATGAGAAAATTGGAACAATCTATGAAAAAATGCAAAGAGTAGGGAAAATTGCAGAAATTATTAGTGCACAAGTTGGTTTATCACAAGAAGAAGCAGCTCACTTAAAACGAGCAAGCAGCATCTATAAGTTTGACTTGGTGACAAACATGGTGGGAGAATTTCCTGAATTACAAGGAATTATGGGAGAAAAATATGCTTTGTTACAAGGAGAAAATGCTGCGGTAGCAAGAGCGATTCGAGAACATTATATGCCTAACTCTAGTAACGGGGAACTGCCTAAGTCAAAAATTGGTGCACTCCTTGCAATTGCCGATAAATTAGATAGTGTGTTGAGCTTCTTTTCTGTTGGCATGATCCCAAATGGTTCAAATGACCCTTATGCATTACGCCGTCAAACTTATGGCATCATTCGTATTGTGGAAGAAAAGGGATGGAAGTTCCCAATAATCCACTTGCACAAACAAATCGTTGCGTGCATTAATAAAAGTCAAGATGAGTATGGGATTGCCTTTTCAAATGAAAATATTGAGATTATAGAGTTTATCCGTGCTCGAATGAAACAAAGGCTTTCTGCTTATGATATTCGACATGATGTAATAGAGGCTGCAGTCTATGCAGAGCAAGATGATGTGCAAAAAGTTTTTGAAGCAGCTAAGATGTTAAAAGAACATTTGAATGACGACGACTTTAGAGGATCAATTGAAGCCTTGACACGTGTGATTAATTTGGCCAAGAAAGCTGAAATTGAAACAGTTACAGTCAATCCAAATTTATTTGAAAATCCATCTGAAGAACGTCTATTTAGGGAAGTAGCGCATGTGAAAAAGGGGTATAAAGATTTTACATTGAATGAAAAATATATGGCTTTAAAAAATTTAAGACCCTATATTGCAACATATTTCGATGAAACTATGGTGATGTCAGAGAACAAAGAAATCAAAAAAAATCGTTTGGCCCAATTAAAAGAAATTGCACGATTAGTTCAAAATTTTGCTAGTCTCGATTTGTTGGTCGTTAAATAGTCAAAAAGGACCGTCAACGTTTGGGATAACAATCAAAATGATTGTTATCTCATTTTTTTAGCTAATTTTCATTTATTATTGTTGATAAACTTGCTTTTTTAGGTTTACAATAGTAGAATCATAAAAAAACGATTAAAGAAAGGAGTTACCTGATGATTGGAATTTCATGTAGTTTACTTACCAAAAAGATGCCAAAGATGATTACTGCAGAACGTTATCATGTCAGTGCTGCATATGTTCAGGCTGTTTCAAACGCCGGAGAAATCAGTTGTTTATTACCGATATTGACGCCTGACAAAGCAGAAGAAGTTGTTTCTCAGTTAGATGGAATTATCCTTTCTGGAGGAAATGATATTCACCCAGATTTTTACTTAAATTCTACAATGAAAGAAAACGCTCAAGCAAGAGATACCCTACGTGAGCGTGATTTGTACGAGATGGCTTTATGTCGAGCTGCTTTAAAACAAAAGAAACCGATACTAGGCGTCTGCCGTGGGGCACAGTTATTAAATGTTGTGCTAGGAGGAACCTTGATTCAGGACATCCAGCAGACTACAAAGATTGCCCATATTCAATCAGAAGATCCAGAAGTTGCTTCACATTTGGTTGAAATTGAGGAAGATTCTTGCTTAATGAAAATTGTTGGGCAAAAAAAAATTGGGGTCAATTCTTACCACCATCAAGTGATTGATGAAGTAGGAGTGGGCTTACAGGTAACTGCTTATTCAGAAGATGGTTTTATTGAAGCAATCGAATATACTGGGGAATCTTTTGCACTTGGTATTCAATGGCACCCTGAGATTATGGCCAACAAGGATTTGGTTGCAACGAAAATCTTTAAATATTTTATAAATGAAGTGCATTCTTTAAAAAAAAATAGCTTGTTAAATTCCAAAATGGTATGATTATTAATAAAAGGAGGTAATAAAATGAAAAAAATTGAAACAAAAAAAGCCCCAGCAGCAATTGGTCCTTATGTACAAGGTAATATACATAATGGTCTATTATATGCATCTGGACAGATTCCAATTATTCCAGAGACCGGTGAAATAAAAGGGAAAACGATTGAAGAACAAACAGAACAAGTGATGGAAAATATTAAGCACTTGTTACTAGCTGGCGGAAGTAGCTTTGAATCTGTAGTTAAAACGACCTGTTTCTTATCCGATATGGAAAACTTTGCTCGTTTTAATAAAATATATGCAGGCTATTTTTCAAGTAATCTACCAGCACGCTCATGTGTTGCGGTTGCGGGACTTCCTAAAGACGTTTTGGTTGAGGTAGAAGTAATCGCGGTTGTTGAATAGGAAACAAGAAAACCATCGACTTTCTAGTTGATGTTTGTTGGTTTTATTTATAAAAATAGGGAGAAAAATGAAAAAGGGGAAAAGAGATGAATTTTTTTAAAAGAGCTTTTTGTAGTATTACCAGAAAAAAAGGAAAGTCATTTATTTTGTTTGCAGTTGTTTTTGTATTGGGTAACGTGATTGCAGGAGCAATAGCGATTAGACAAGCTACGATAAATGTCGAAAAAGAGATTAAAAGTAAGCTTGGTGCGACGGCAACCATCACAACAGATCAAAAAAAAATCACAAAATATTTTAGTGAACATCCAGATGGAAAAGATGCAGAAAAAGATTTAGCCCCACCTAAGATTGAAGAAATAAAAAAAATTGGCGAATTAAGTTATGTAAAATATTATGATTATAGCAACTCGGGATATTTGACGACCAATAACTTGAAAAGCTATCAGTCCAAAGATTCAGATTCCGGCATGATGAATGTCGGAAAATACAATTTTACTTTAAAAGGGGTAAACTATCCGAAAATTTTAGATTTAGAAGAAAATAAAATAAAATTAGTATCTGGTCGTGCCTTTTCAGACAAAGATATTCTCTCAGAGAGCCCTGAGGCTGTGATTTCTCAGAAGGTCGCTGAGTTAAACAATTTGGCTGTGGGTGACTCAATGACTGCTGATGCAGTAATCGGGAGTGAGGAATACAACACAACTACTGGATTGCCAAAAGAGACTGCAACAAAAGATATTCCAATCAAGATTATAGGAATCTACCAAAGCGTAAAATCAGACAAGCAGAATTCGAGTAAATCTAGCGGGAACGGTAGTATGGATAAATACTTAGAAGAGGACAAGATAAATACTTTGTATTTGTCCAATAAAGCAGTTGTTAAAATTCAAGAGACGTTAAACGAATTTCAACAAGAAAAATTTCCATCAACAGAGCAAGGGAGCTTGAGTGCTAGTGTATCTGATTATTATCAATCTTACTTTGTTTTGAAATCTCCAGAAGATGTCGAAGCATTCAAACAAGAGGCGGCGCCATATGTCAAAAGTAAGTACTATAAGGTATTGGCATCTGCAGATCAATACGACTCTATTGCAGGTCCAATTAAAGGAATGGCTAAAATAGCTAAGTATGTTATTATCGTCTCCGTACTTGCTACGATCTTTATTTTAGCATTGGTTGTATTACTCTTTTTACGCGATAGAAAGCACGAGTTGGGAATCTATTTATCGCTTGGAGAAAAACGCTGGAAAGTGATTGGTCAGATAGTAATTGAGGTATTTGTGGTTTCAATTGTTGCGATGACCCTCTCTGTCTTTTCTGGTAACGTGTTAGCAAAAGGGGTTTCTGACTCTTTAGTTCAATCACAAGTTTCTACGAGTGAGAAAGATTCGTCCATCGAAGATACGACAGAAGCATACGAATTTAGTCAGTTGAGCAATGTCTCACTCAGCCAAAAAGATATTGCACACTCTTACAAAGTATCTTTAAGTCCAGTTTACATTATTAGTTACTATTTGGTGGGGCTACTGACACTACTTGTAGCAACTATATTGCCATTAGTCTATATAGTAAGACTGAATCCAAAGAAAATCATGATGTAGGAGGAGCAAAAGATGACCATTTTAAAAGCCAATAAATTAAGTTATTATTACCAAGACGGAGACCAACGAAGATTTATTTTAAAAGATACAACCGTTACTTTTGAAGAAGGAAAATTTTACACCATCCTTGGGCAATCAGGCTCTGGTAAAACAACATTTCTTTCGCTCATCAGTGCTTTAGATACACCGAAATCCGGAGAGATTTTTTTCAAAGGGAAAAATATCCAGGAAATCGGCTACGAAAATTACCGTAGAAATGATATTGGGATTATTTTTCAAAATTATAACTTAGTTCCTTATTTGACCGCTTGTGAAAATGTACTTGTTCCTATGTCTATTACGGATAATCAATTGCCAAAAGAACAGCAAGAAGTTGCCTATAACTTGCTGGATTATATAGGTATTAGCAAGGAAAAAGCAGACCGCAGGGTGAATCAGTTGTCTGGTGGGGAACAGCAGCGTGTGGCGATTGCAAGAGCCCTTGCTACAAATGTAGATATCATCTTAGCTGATGAACCAACAGGAAATTTAGATGAAGATAAAGAGCAAGAAATTGTCGATATTTTTAAAGAACTCGCGCATAAGCACGGCAAATGTGTAATTGTAGTGACACATTCAAACGAAATTGCACATCAATCCGATCAAATGTTTTATTTAAAGAAAGGACTGTTACAAGCTCATGAGTGATTTTCTTTCAAATTTCAACTCCAATAATTACGATAAAAAAATGCGTGAAAAAGAGGAAAACAATAGAGAGAAGACACCTGAGAACAAAAATACAGTTAGTCCTACCTCTGTTGAGTCAGAGAATATAAATATAAGCAAAAATAGTCGGGCGAAAAAAAATCATAGCGACGAAACCATTGAGATTGATCCTACTTATAAAAAAAAGAAAAAAAGACAAAAGCAAATTTTTGTGCTACTAGGGGTCATTGCTTGCCTGATCTTTGCTTGGATCTATTATTCAGTGACACACGTTACAATGCCTAATTTTGTCAATGGTTCTGTGTCAAATGCAAGGGTTTGGGCAGAAAAGAATAAGATGACGCTTGATGTACAACAGGTTTATAGCTTGAAGTACGAAACGAACCAAGTGCTAAAACAAGATGTACCAAAAGGGGAAAAAGTAAAAAAAGGAAGTGTTCTAATAGTGACAGCTAGTAAGGGACCTAATCCTAACGAGAAAATTACTTTACCAGATTTTTCAACGCTTACCAAGCAAGATGTAGAGGCTTTTATAAAAGAAAACAAGTTGGATAATTTAACGATTTTAACCAAGTACAGTGATACCGTTGAAAAAGGTAAGTACCTCTCACAAGAGTTTGGTAGTAAAGAAATAACAGAAAAAAACTATCGGAGAAAAGATGGTTTGATTGTCTATTATTCAAATGGGAAAGAAACTTTTGAAAAAAATATCTCGGTTCCAGATTTCAAAGGCAAGGCGAAATCAGAAGTTGAGAGCTGGGCGAAAACCAATGACATTCAAATAAAATATGAAGAATCAGATTCTAATGAAGTAGAAGCTGGTATGGTAATGAGTCAAAGCGTTGCAAAAGAGACAAAGATTGCAAAAAAAGACCAGCTTAGTGTAACGATTTCTCAAGGAAAAGCAGTTGTTGTGCCGAACTTTGTAGAAATTTCTCCAGAAAATGCAGAAACAATCCAATCACTGAGTGTTCAAAAGAAATTTCAGTTTGCTCAAGATATTCCATACGGACAACTGATTTCGCAATCAGTCCCTGCAGGAACCAAGCTACTAAGTAAAGATAGTAATTCGATTGTGGTAGTCTATTCAAGTGGACGTCCGTACTTGAAATCATATATCGGCAAAATTGAAGGAGATCTGCCACAAGCTTTTTACGAGGATTATCAATCAAAAGGAGCGAATATTCGCTATACTGTTCACTACGTTGATTCAGGAGCAGAAAAAGGGACAGTCGTCGATATGAGTGCATACAATCAGTATGTTGGGCTTGACTTTGTTGTAAATATTGGAATTAGTAAAGGCAATTTGGCTTCACCAGATAACGGTATCGGTACCTCAGAAACTGCAAGTAGTGAATAACCTCGAGTTTCGAGCAAAACTATTGTTATTCGTAAGATTTATGTTATAATGAAATGCGTATATTTGTGTACGTTTATGATGAGTCGCACTGAAATTCTTAGTGCGGCTTTTACCAACTGTCCGAGTGTTTCGATTGTGGAGAATGGGGTGAGAAAAATGAGCCAAAGAATCCCTCAAGAAATCATTGAGGAAATAAGAAGACAGACTAATATAGTGGATGTAATCGGGCAATACGTACAATTAAAAAAGTCAGGAAAAAATTATTTAGGCTTATGCCCCTTTCATAATGAGCACACTCCATCATTTTCAGTAGCAGAAGATAAACAGATGTACCATTGTTTTGGTTGTGGTAAAGGCGGCAATATTTTTCAATTTTTACAAGAAGTGGATGGGATTTCCTTTCCAGAAGCAGTTGAAAAAGTAGCAGATATAGGCAATGTCTCGGTTGAATATGAGTTTGGAAGTTTGTCAGGTCGGAATTTAGACTCAACCGAAAATAAGCAGCATGATGCACTATTAAAGATGCACACCAGAGCCGCAGAGTTATATCATCATATTTTGTTACATACACAAATTGGGGAACCTGCTTTGGCGTATTTGAAAAAAAGAGGGATGACACAAGACCAAATTGAATATTTTCAGATTGGTTTTGCTCCTAAAGAGCGAATTGTCTTAAAAGAAATTTTTCAAAATGATCAGGTGTCCGAAGAGCTACTAGAAAAATCAGGTTTAATGCTGCAGCGTCAGTCAGGAGAATGGTCTGATCGATTTTATCAAAGAATTATGTTTCCCATAAAAAGCCCACAAGGAAAAATCATTGCATTTTCCGGGAGGATTTTAGAGGATCCTACCTACGAAACCAAGGAGATGCCTAAGTATTTAAACAGTCCTGAAACAGAATTGTTTAACAAACGGAAGACACTGTTTCATTTTGATAAAGCACGATCCGAGGCAAGAAAAGCACAAGAAATTATTCTGTTTGAAGGATTTATGGATGTGATTGCTGCTTGGGAAGCAGGGATTAAAAGTGGGGTTGCGTCAATGGGAACCAGTTTGACGAGCGAGCAAATTCAGATGATTCAACGCATCACCTCTCAAGTTGTAATCTGCTATGATGGAGATAATGCTGGGCTACAAGCAACTGAGCGGGCTATACAATTGTTACAAGATAGTAGTACGCTTGATGTGAGTATTGTACGCTTGCCAGAAAATTTAGATCCAGATGAATACCTTCAAAAGTATGGGAAAGAAGCCTTAGCAGAGTGTGTAAAGCATGGGCGACAAACCCCGTTTACGTTTAAACTAGATTATCACAAAAAAGGGAAAAATTTAGAAAATGAGCAGGAACAACTGATTTATTTACAAGAAATGATCAAAGAGCTTGCTCAGATTCCTTCTGTTGTCGAAAGAGAAATTTATACAAAACAATTAGCAGAAGCAACCAACTTGACCCAACTGTCTATTCAACAAGAAGTTGGTGAGTTACGAAAAAATCAGCGAGTCAAAAGACAAGTAGAGCGAAATACATCAAATCATCAAGCAAGAAGACCAGAAGAAGCGACCGCTATTGTCCATAGTCAACCAAGAAAGATTAATCGAGTTGAACTTGCAGAAAGAATCTTACTTTTTAGGGTCATGAGCGAAAGAGTCATACAAAATCGGTTGATTCAACAACCTGATTTCCATTTTGTTCATGATGAGTATCAGGAGGTATTTCAACATTTTAATGATTATATGTCGTTGCATGGAAATTTTGAAGTAGCTGATTTTTTAAGTTATTTAAAAGATGAAAGATTAAAAAACTTAGTTGCCACACTGAGTTACATGAATTTAAATGAAGAAAGTTCAGAGCGGGAAATTAATGATTGTTTAAAAATCCTCTCAATCTCAAGTGTGGAGCAACAATTAAATGAAAAATTGGATCAATTGCAGATTGCCAAAAAAAATGGAAATAAACAAAATCAGACCCAGTTAGCAATTGAAATTATCAACTTACAAAAGAAAATAAAAAATACTTAATTTTAGATGGACGGAAGGAGCTTTTTAATGTCGAAAAAAGCAGAAGGAACAACAACTTATCAAAAAGCCGTAGCTGATTTTATCAAAGAGCACAAACCAAAAGGAACAGTTTTATACGATGAGCTGACCAATCAACTTGCTACGCCTTATACTTTGGACTCCGATGCAATGGATAGCCTCATTCAAAAAGTTGAAGATGCAGGAATTAGCGTTGTAGATGAAAATGGTCAACCGACAGAAAGAAGTCTAAAAAAAGCCGAAAAAGACGATAAAGTAAAAAAAGAAGAATTAGAAGATTTGACTGCTCCGGCGGGTGTAAAGATAAATGATCCTGTAAGAATGTATCTAAAAGAAATCGGACGTGTTCCGCTGCTTAATGCTGAAGAAGAAGTTGCCTTAGCACTCAAAATTGAACAAGGTGATCAAGAAGCTAAACAACGTCTAGCAGAAGCCAACTTACGATTGGTAGTAAGTATTGCTAAACGTTATGTTGGACGTGGCATGCAATTTCTTGACCTTATCCAAGAAGGAAATATGGGCCTTATGAAAGCTGTGGAAAAGTTTGATTATCAAAAAGGTTTTAAATTCTCTACATATGCGACATGGTGGATTCGACAAGCCATTACTCGTGCCATTGCTGACCAAGCAAGAACGATTCGTATTCCAGTTCATATGGTTGAAACTATTAACAAGTTGATTCGGATTCAACGCCAACTACTACAGGATTTGGGCAGAGAACCAACGCCAGAAGAAATTGGGGCGGAGATGGATCTTCCTACTGAAAAAGTCAGAGAAATATTAAAAATAGCTCAAGAGCCAGTCTCATTGGAAACACCAATTGGAGAAGAAGATGACTCACATTTAGGTGACTTCATCGAAGATCAAGAAGCAACAAGTCCGGCAGAGCATGCAGCATACGAACTCTTAAAAGAGCAGCTTGAAAGCGTCTTGGACACACTAACAGACCGTGAAGAAAATGTTTTACGTCTACGCTTTGGGTTAGATGATGGACGTACACGTACCTTGGAAGAGGTTGGGAAAGTCTTTGGCGTAACTAGGGAAAGAATTCGACAAATCGAAGCCAAAGCATTAAGAAAACTACGCCACCCTTCTCGTTCTAAACAATTGAAAGATTTTTTGGAGTAGAGAGTGGTCTGATTTTTTGGTAAATAGAAAAATTTGTACGTTTGTGTTACAAGAGCTATTTAGATTAAGGATGTAGAAAAGGTGTGTTTCACTTTTTTCTACATCCTTTTCTTTTTAGCATCATAAAAAGCGAAGTGTCTAACTTACTTTTTCCTTATTTTACTACAGAAACTAGTGAAATCTATAATGAAATAGCCTATAATAAGAAAGAAGTAGCTACTATAATGACATAAAAAAGGAATTAAGAAATAGATGAATGAACAAAAACTTTCTCAGCGTTTACAAGCAGTCGCAAATTATGTCCCAAGTAAGGCTAGGCTAGCCGATATTGGCTCAGATCATGCATACTTGCCAGCATGGTTAGTACTCAATCAAAAAATTAGCTATGCCGTAGCAGGAGAAGTTGTCCAAGGCCCATTTTTATCGGCTAAAAAGTTGGTAGAAAGCTGTAATTTACAAGCGCAAATTGTTGTGCGTTTAGCAGATGGGCTCCAAGCTATTAGTGACCAAGATGCTATTAATGTGGTGACCATTTGTGGAATGGGGGGATTCTTAATTCGAGAAATCTTAGAAAATGGGGTACAAAAAGGAAAATTACAGGGAACTGAGCGGCTTATTCTACAACCGAATATTGGAGAGTACTCGTTAAGAAAGTGGTTAATGCAACATAATTACAGAATAATCGCTGAGGAGATACTCGAAGAAGACGCTAAAATTTATGGAATTATTGTCGCTGAAAAAGACCAAAGAGTAGTCCACTATACCGAAAAAGAGCTGATTTTTGGGCCAATACTCATGCAAGAAAAATCAGTGGTTTTCAAAAAAAAATGGCAACACGAAAAGGTCCAAAAGGGAAAAATTTTAAAGAACTTGAAAAAAGCCCAAGTTTCTGCAGAAAACTTAGCCAAGCTAAAAGAAATTACGGATATACTTGAGCGAATTGACGAGGTGATATAAATGAGTATTTCAGGAATTGATTTTATAAAAAAATTTGAAACCTATTGTCCAATCGAGTTAGCAGAAAAAGGGGATCCGGTTGGGTTACACATCGGCAGCTTAAAAAAACCTGTTCAAAGAATTATGATGACGCTAGATGTCAGACCAGAAGTGGTGCAAGAAGCAATTGATAAAAATATTGATTTGCTGATTGCCAAGCATCCTCCTATTTTTAGAGCGATTCAAAGGCTTACTTCGGATAATCCTCAGACGGCGATGTATTTAGAACTTGCCAAACATGATATTGCTGTATATGCTGCCCACACAAATATGGATATTATTGATAATGGTTTGAATGATTGGTTTTGTGAACGCCTAGAGATTGAGAATACAACCTATATGAAAAAAACACACGAATTGCATATGAAAAAATTAGAAGTTTATGTGCCAAAGGAATACGCCAAAAACTTCAGAGAAGCGTTATCTAAAATAGGGGTTGGACAAATTGGCCCCAATTATAAAGATTGTAGTTACTCAGTAGCAGGTCTGGGTAGATTTACACCGATTAATCATGCCCATCCAACGATTGGTGAACTAAATCAAGCTGAGTGTGTGGAAGAAGAAAAGATTGAAGTGTTATTTTTAGAAACCAAGCTAAATGCAATCATGCATGTGCTAAATGAGGCACATCCTTATGAAGAGCCTGCGTACACATTGACAACAATTGAAAATTTTAAGAAGCCATACGGGATTGGACGAGTTGGAAACCTTGCAAAACCTTTGAAATTATCACAGTTTATTGATAAAGTAAAAGAAGCATTTCAGATTGAAGGGCTTAGAGTAATCACTCAAAGTCCCAATCAACGGATTCAAAGGGTGGCAATTTGTGGTGGTAGTGGAGAAAAATTCTATTTAGATGCTCTTAGGCACCAAGCAGATGTCTACATTACGGGTGATGTATATTATCATACCGCTCATGATATGCTAAGCTCTGGGCTCACCGTTCTTGATCCAGGGCATTACATTGAAACGCTCTGTAAAAAGAAATTTGTTGAATTATTTGAAACGTGGAAAAAGGAAGAAAAATGGGATGTTGAATTTTTCTGTTCGAGTGTCAATACAAATCCATTTCAGTGGGTTTAATTAAAATAAAAAAGGAGTCATGTAGCATGTATGAAAATTTAGTATCACGCTTTTTGCGCTACGTAAAAACAGAAACAAGATCTAATCCGGAAAGTAAGACAACACCTTCAACTCAAACGCAAGTTGATTTTGCACATATTTTAGCGGAAGAGCTAAAAGAAATTGGCATGTCTGAGGTGGCTTATAATGAAGCAAATGGTTTTGTCACAGCAACGCTGCCAAGCAATACAACAAAAGCAGTTCGTAGTATTGGCTTTATCGCTCATATGGATACTGCTGATTTTAATGCAGTCAACGTACAACCTCAATTAGTAAAAAATTATGATGGACAATCAGATATTGCGTTAGATGCTGAGGGTAAATACAAATTAACCGTAAAAGACTTCCCTAATTTGGCTCATTATACAGGGCAAACTCTGATTACGACTGATGGTAGCACATTGTTAGGAGCAGATGATAAATCTGGAATTGCAGAAATTATGACTGCAATGGAATCATTAATTAAAAACCCAACAATTAAACATGGCAAGATTCGTGTAGCATTTGGTCCAGACGAAGAAATTGGGGTTGGAGCAGACAAATTTGACGTGAAAGAATTCGACGTTGACTTTGCTTATACGATAGATGGTGGTCCAGTGGGAGAGCTACAATACGAAACGTTTAGTGCAGCTCAAGCAGATATTACAATACTAGGAAAAAATGTACATCCAGGCACAGCTAAAGATACGATGATTAATGCGTTGCAATTGGCCATTGATTTTCAAAATGAGCTTCCTGGTGAAGAAGTACCTGAAAAAACAGAAGGTAGAGAAGGATTTTTCCATTTGATGAGCTTGTCAGGAAATCCAGAAGAAGCAAAAATGAGCTATATCATAAGAGATCATAACCGCGAAAAATTCGAAGACAGAAAAGAATTGCTAAAAAAGGTTCAAAGTAAATTAAATGCATCATTTGATCAAGAACGAATTTTAATTCATATGTATGATCAGTATTACAATATGAAAGAAATTATTGAAAAAGATATGAGTATTGTGGAGATTGCCAAAAAGGCCATGGAAAATCTTTCAATTAAGCCGATTATTGAACCGGTTCGAGGTGGAACAGATGGTTCTAAAATCTCTTATTTAGGTATTCCAACGCCTAATATTTTCGCTGGTGGAGAAAATATGCATGGTCGTTTTGAGTTTGTTGCAGTTGAAAGCATGGAAAAAGCAACGGATTTAATTATTGAAATTGCGCGATTAAACGAGGAAATTGCCTAATGTTTAGTACTTCCCCAGTTCCTTTTTATCTTGTGATAGTCAACGTATATGTTTTTGGGCTGATGTGGTGGGATAAACGAAAAGCAATCCGGCATGAATGGAGAATTCCGGAAAGTAATTTGTTGTTCATGGGAATAATTGGTGGTGGATTAGGTGGAATAATTGCAAGACAGCTCTTTCATCATAAGACCAGAAAAAGAAAATTTTTGATTTGTTTTGTCATAGGAATACTTGTAGATTTTGCTTTAATTTTCATCTATGGCTGGCAAGGTTAAATAAGAATCAGGGTGTGAAGTTTTCATGCCCTGATTTTTATTAATAAATCCTAAGAAAGGAGGAATAAATTGAAAAATAAAAAAGTTCATTTATTGTTAAATATTTTAGGAATTATCGTCATTATCTATTTAATTATTCATGTATTTAAAGGAGAAATTGGAAAGGTCTTCAATCAATTGTTTCAAACCAATCCTCTTATACTAGCGCTTGTCTTAATATTAGGAATCTTGTACTTAATGTGTGAAGGCTATATGATTAAACAACTTGCTGCTTCATTTTCCAACCAGTTTACAACGAAAATGGGCATCTGCTGTGCAAGCTCGGTAGCTTTTTTTCGAGTGGTTACTTTTGGTAGCGGGACAACAATTTCTGAGGTATTATTTTATCGTAGTAAAGGAATGGACACCTCTGATGGGATCGGGATGACCATCTTACATATGATTTTTTATAAGACCGCGCTTTTATTGACCAGTATCTGTGCATTGTTCTATACATATTCTTGGCTGACTCATACTTTTCACCACGTTTTATTATTTTTGATCTTAGGTATGATTTTAACGCTATTGATGATTGTTCTTTTGCTTTTCATTACATTAAAAGAGAATTGGCATAGAAGGTTAGTCACGTTTTTAGATAGAAAAATAAAACGAGCTAGCTGGCGTCAAAAACTAAAAAAATTTAATGAGCAAGTGATTTCTTTGAGAGCAAGCGTTCAGAAGATGATTGCAGAGCCAGCCCACGTATTTTTTGTATTCGTTCTTAATATAGGAAAACTTTTTTTCTGGTATAGTATTCCTTATATTGTACTGCATCAAGAGTCAAATATTTCCTATTTATTTTCAATCTCATTGGTTGCGCTAACGTTAATTTTATCTGGGGTCATTCCAACGCCGGCTGGGATTGGTTCGTTTGAATTTGTCTATATGCTTTTGTTTAGACCAGTTGTTGGTACCGTCTTAGCTATTTCCTCTCTGTTATTATACCGCTTTGCTTCTTATATTTTCCCTTTTATATGTGGTATGATATATGAAGGAATGAAAAAAAGAAAGCAATTAAAGCGCGAGATAAAGTCTATTCGGCGCAATCAGAATGTGTAAAAGAAAGAGGAAAGTTATGCTAACATTTGAAGAAAAAAAAGCTGTTTTTGCATCTTATAAAGAATTAGAAGAAGTGCCAGTGTCAATGAACCGTTTAAATTATCATTTTGCGCAAAGTGCAGTCGCTAAAACAATGGTGGTAAAATTCTTACATCCAAAAAGTGCTAATGCCTTTGTATACGCTGGTTATTTACCTAAAGAAGAAACCAAAGATGGATATATTTCGGTCCGTGATGCGGATGAAAAAACGATTTGTATGTTGGTAGAAAAAGCGATTGACTATTTAAAAAAGACAGAGGACGGATATGTAGAAGGTTATCAAGAAGTCTGGGAAGATGACCATGCGGATTCTTTAACCCTAATGTATGAAAACCCAATGTGGACGGTGCTTATGTCCAGTGGGAGTGTCGAAGCAGTGTTTAAAACTAAAGAAGCTGCTGAGAGTTATTTAGAAGATGAAGGTTTTTGGCTTCATTAAGCAAAAACTTAGACATTAGCTAGAGACAGAGGACTATTTCGTGCTAGAGTGTGACACAAAAGTGAGGTGGACTTTTGTGTCACACTTTTTTTGATTTGAACGTCGTAAAAAAGATCAAGAGTTTTTCTTTGACCTTTACTGACCAATTAGGTATAATAGAATCATAAAGTCAAAGGAGGAAAGAAAATGAATATAGAAAAAATGACAACAGCTTTGCAAGAAGCAATTGCGGAGGCTCAACAAGTTGCGCTTACGCGACGTCATCAAGAAATTGATATTCCTCATTTATGGAAAATATTTGTCCAACCCGGACATTTCGGTCGTGACTTTTATCAAGATGCTGGTTTGAATATGGAACAATTTGAACAAGAAATTGACACAGCAATAGATGAAATTCCAACTATTGAAGGTGGAAATGTCCAATATGGGCAAAATCTTAGTCAAAATTTGTTTCATTTACTCCAAGAAGCAGACCAATTAAAAGATAATTTTCAAGATGAGTTTTTATCAACAGAAATTGTCTTGCTGGCTTTAATGAAATTAAAAAATTATCGTTTAACAAAATATTTGCACGCACAAGGGATAAATGAAAAAGAATTACGAAATAATATAGAAGAAATGAGGGGAGGAGATCGCGTGACCTCTAAAAATCAAGAAGAACAATATAAGGCACTAGAAAAGTATGGAACCGATTTAGTTCAAGCAGTTAAAAGTGGGAAACAAGATCCTGTTATTGGTCGTGATGAAGAAATACGTGACGTTATTCGTATTTTATCAAGAAAAACGAAAAATAATCCTGTTCTAATAGGAGATCCAGGGGTAGGGAAAACGGCTATTGTTGAAGGTTTGGCGCAGAGAATTGTTCGAAAAGATGTCCCAGAAAATTTAAAAGACAAAACTATTTTTTCTTTGGATATGGGCGCATTGATTGCTGGTGCAAAATTCCGTGGTGAATTTGAAGAACGCCTAAAAGCTGTTCTTAAAGAAGTCAATAAAAGTGATGGGAAAATCATTCTGTTTATTGATGAAATCCATACCATTGTAAGCGCAGGTAAGACAGAGGGCAGCATGGATGCTGGAAACTTGTTAAAACCAATGTTAGCTAGAGGAGAGCTCCATTGTATTGGGGCAACGACACTAGATGAATACCGTGAGTACATGGAAAAAGACAAAGCTCTCGAACGTCGTTTCCAAAAGGTATTAGTAAAAGAGCCTACAGTAGAGGATACGGTTAGTATTTTACGAGGTTTGAAAGATCGTTTTGAGATTCATCATGGCGTGAATATCCATGACAATGCTCTAGTCGCTGCGGCTACTCTTTCAAATCGCTATATAACGGATCGCTATTTACCAGATAAGGCAATTGATTTGGTTGATGAAGCATGTGCGACGATACGAGTAGAAATGAACTCGATGCCAACGGAGCTAGACCAAGTTACCAGACGTTTGATGCAACTTGAAATTGAAGAAGCTGCACTCAAAAAAGAGCAAGATGAAGCCAGTAAAAAACGTTTAACAGGTCTACAAAAAGAATTAGCAGAGTTACGTGAAGAAGCAAATTCTATGAAAATGCGTTGGGAAACTGAAAAAGAAGAGGTAGGAAAAGTAAGTAGCAAGCGTGAAGAAATTGATCAAGCTCGGCATGAGTTAGAAGATGCAGAAAATAATTATGATCTTGAACGAGCAGCTGTTTTGCGCCACGGTACAATTCCTAAATTAACGCAAGAGTTAAAAGAATTAGAAGAAAAAGGAAAAGAGTCTAATACTAGATTAGTTCAGGAGTCTGTCACAGAAAACGAAATTTCTGAAGTGGTAGGTAGAATGACGGGCATCCCTGTGAGCAAGTTAGTAGAAGGAGAACGAGAAAAAATCCTACGTTTGAATGAAACGTTGCACAAACGTGTAATTGGGCAAAATGAAGCGGTTGATGCGGTTTCAGATGCGGTGATTCGATCACGTGCGGGCTTGCAAGACCCAAACCGTCCACTTGGTTCTTTCTTATTTTTAGGGCCAACAGGTGTTGGGAAAACAGAATTAGCTAAAGCTCTAGCAGAAAATTTATTCGACTCTGAGGATCATATGGTAAGAATTGATATGAGTGAATACATGGAAAAACACAGTATTTCACGTCTAGTAGGGGCTCCTCCAGGTTATGTTGGTTATGAAGAAGGAGGACAATTAACCGAGGCTGTTCGCCGGAACCCTTATACCATTGTTCTTTTGGATGAAATTGAAAAAGCACATCCAGATGTTTTCAATATTCTTTTGCAAGTCTTAGATGATGGACGTTTAACCGATAGCAAAGGTCGAATCGTTGATTTTAAAAATACTGTGTTGATCATGACAAGTAATATCGGTTCGCAATTCTTGCTTGATGGCGTAGATGAAAAAGGACAGATTTCAAGTGAAAGTGAGGAGCAAGTGATGACGCTCCTAAAAGCCCACTTTAAACCTGAGTTTTTAAATCGTATTGATGATACGATCTTGTTTACACCACTTAGTCTTGAAGATGTTAAGGAAATCATTGGCAAAATGACGCAACAGTTGACGAAGAGACTAGAACATCAAGAAATCCAGCTAGATATCACAGATGATGCCAAATCTTGGATTGCTGAAAATGCCTATGATCCAGTTTACGGGGCACGTCCGCTTAAACGTTTCTTAACCAAAGAAGTAGAAACGCCTCTGGCTAAAGAAATTGTTGCTGGAAAAGTTTTGCCACATACAAAAGTGTTGGTTTCGTTAGTAGATCAGCACTTGGTATTTAAAAATCAACAGATTTTAGAAGAACAAGTAGGATGATAAATCCTGCAAAGGTCTCTGAGCTCGAGTAGCAAAATACCTATGTTCAAGCAATAAGACAATAGGCATGAATGGCTAAATTTCCGAGAAGGGTTTACCGTCCCTATTCAGTTAGAATTAAAGTGTGAACCAAAAGTACTTCGTTACTTTTGGCTCATACTTTTTTTGATATAATGTATTTTTGGTAAATCTTCACATTTTCTCCATTTTTATTTTAAAATATTGTACAATATAAGTAAAATAGGAATGAGAAAGGATAAACGCAATGTCTGGATTAAATGCAACAAAATTTTTATCAGTGGTTTTACTAAGTAGTAGTATGCTTTCCGCAAATTTAACTGTATATGCACAGGAGACAAGCACAGCACAACTTTCGAGTCAGATTCAAAGTAGCACAGCTGTAACGGATGGAACTTCCGAAATAACCAGCAGTACGGTTTCTCAAGACACCAAACCAAGCAGTTCGTCTGCTGAAACTAAAACAAGTAATGCAGGAGATTCCAAGCTAAGCGCCGTTAAATCATATGATACGGTTCGTTATAATGGGAAAACGGTTCAACTAGAAAGGCAGTCAAAGGGAGTGCCTTATCATACGCCCACCAATCTGAATGATTACACACAAGGAACAATGGGGTCAACATTGAAACCAAATGCACTGGTTAAAGCTGGAGTGAGTGGGATTCCTGTAACAGATAAAACAAGACCAAGAGCAGACGTTATTGATGTTTCTTCTTATCAAGGAAGTCTTAGTGTCGCAGATTTTCAACATATGAAAAGTAACGGAGTTCAAGCAATTCTAGTGAAATTAACAGAAGGAACGTCATACGTCAATCCTTTTGCAAAATCACAGGTAGAAAATGCTAAAGCAGCTGGATTAAATGTGGGAGCTTACCACTTTAGTTGGTTTACTGATCAATCAAGCGCTGAGGCTGAAGCTGACTTTTTTGCAGGAAAAGCAAGAGAATACGGACTTAGTGAAAATACGGTAATGATCAATGATGTCGAAAATCCTGCAGTGAACAATGGCTATGCGACTCAAAATTCTATTTATTTCGCCTTGCGATTAATTAATGGTGGGTTTAAAACAGTCGTTCACTATAGTTCTGTGAGCTGGTTTGATTCAGGCATCTTAAATGCTAGTCTTTTAGACAAGGACTCTATTTGGGTGGCTCAATATCCCAATAATCCGCTAGCAAGCAATTTACTCAATACAGACTACGGTGCATGGCAATGGGCAAGTGATTTGACTTTTCCAAATATTAGTGGAAAAGAATTTGATGTTTCTATTGATTATGCAGGGTATTTGTCCAATTCTGGAAATGTACCAAATACGCAAGCTAAGCCTGTAATCGTTCGTTATGTCAACCAATCGGACAATAGCTCTATTCAGTCGGAGACCAGCTTAAATGGAAAATTAGGAGAAAACTACGTGGTTTCCCCACCGCCTATTCAAGGCTATTCATATCGTTCTTCTGATTCCAATCTAATTGGTAGGTTTACGGAAACGGAGCAGACAGTTACCCTTTATTACCAAAAAGAAAGTCAACCTAAAGGAACAACTGCCGTTAGTGTTTCTTCGGATCAAAACACAGTAACTGCAACTTTTACACCATCTGAGGGTGAAGAAAACATAGCAAGCGTCTCTTTCCCAACATGGAGTCAACAAGATTCGAGTAAGAAAAACTGGTATTCTGCTACTAAACAAGCAAATGGGACATGGACTGCTCAAATTCCCGTATCAGACTTTGGAAAATCTGGAAACTATTCGATTCATACCTATGCTACAACAAATAGTGGAAAATTAGTTGGAGTTGCTTCAGGTAGTTTTACTATTTCAACACCTAATATTCACTATCAGGTGGAAAATGTGGATAATATCAATGGTTCTTTTGATGTCATAGTAAAAAATACAGTTGCTAATAACTTAAAATCTGTTTCAATTCCTGCATGGGCAGATAGCAAGCAAGCAGACCTTGTTTGGTATAATGCTACAAAACAGCCAGATGGCTCATTCAAAGCAACAATCAAGGCTAGTGAACATGGAAATAGGACGGGTCACTATAATTTTCACATATATACAGTAACAGATTCTGGTATTTCAGTAAATGTATCAACAGCAGGTACAGAAGTTAAAATGGATAAAGTAAATGATGGAAGTGTAACGTTAAGTAGTTTGGAAGACACGATTACTTTAGATGCTTCTTTGACGAATTTAGGCTTTAAACCTTCAAATGTTCAAATGGCAATTTGGGGTGACAAAGATGGGCAAAATGATTTGAAATGGGTGACTTTAAATTCTACCGGGTCTGGTAAGTATCAAGCAACAGATTCAATCTTATCTCATAAAGAGACGGGTCTATATCATGCTCATCTGTATTACGCATATAATGGGAAATTATATGGCGTTAAAGCGATGACATTCTCTGTATCAGATACATCGTATACTATCAAAAACACAGTTTTAGACAAAGCTAAGGGAACTTGGAAAACTACAATTATTTTAAATAAAGCTCCCTTTGGAGTAGATTATGTTAAAATTCCCACTTGGAGTAAATCAGATCAATCTGATATAACTTGGAGCAATGCTAGAAAAATTTCTGAAAATATATATGAGTATGAAGATTCTATTAGCAATCATCAAGGAAATAGAGGTCGTTATTCTATTCATGTATATTTGTACGATAAGCTAGGAAACCTAAAAGGAATGACTAGTCCAGGAATTGATTTATAAGGAAAGTAAGTTTCACTATAAAAATTCCGAAAAAACAAAAACAAGACCATTGGTCTTGTTTTTGTTTTATTAAAAATAATCACTAAAATATGGTTCTTGATCGGGAATAATTCTCTCAAGTGTTCGTAAGGTCTCTAAGTCTGTTTGGATCCGTTCAATCCTATATAAGTAAGAAGGTCTGCGATAACTCATCATCAATGCAGTAAAGGTTTGAATATCCAAGTGGACAGGATGTCCAAGAGGTTCATCTGTGATAGTCAAATGATCGTTCTCATCCCAAATCATTCCAAAAATACGATTATTCCACTCTGCCAAAGGATCTTTGATACAAAAATGGAAAGGCTTGCCAGTGCTTGCAAAAGGATAATGAGATAAAAATTGGAAAACATCCACGATACGTGCCATAAAATAAGGCTCAATGGTTTCTTTGATTTCGCTATCTTCAAATAAAAAGGCAATTGGTTCATTTTTAAAGGTTTCACCTTTAACATATTGAATCATAGAAAAATGAGCAGAAATGAAATTCCATAATCCTTTTCTTGCTTCTTGATTGAGATAGACAATTTCTTTAATATGAAATACTTCTTGGGCAATCCAGTATAGACAAAAACCAATTGGCTTTTTATTTTCGTTGTAATAGACCGCTGCAGTACGTTCCTCTTCATTTTCCCAACGCCAATACTCTTCCCAGTTGAGCTCATTTCGAATCATGGCTGCATGATTTTTTTTTGCAAATTGATCATAGACTTCAATCACATCCGCATGATCAATCGGTAACCGCTCGACATAGCCTGAGACAGGAAGTGGTTTGGGCAGTTGTGTGTCTTTCACTTTAAAGGTCATTTTGTCAGACATAATTTCCCAACCTTTTCTACGATAGTAAGGGATACTATAAGGAAAAAGATACGAAATCCATTGTTTATTTTTGCGCATTTGCTCTAAGCTTAGTTTGATGAGGTCATTCATTAGTCCAAGATTAGCATATTCCGGATAGGTTCCCACGCCGGTTATGCCCCCCATCTTGTAAAGATTTCCATGGATATTGACTTCACAAGGGTAAATTGCAATTTGTGAAATGAGTTTTTCTTGGTCGAACCAACCAAATACTTCCGCAGATCTTAGAACAGGTCTTTTTGCTTGAACAATCTCACGTTCGTCTTCGTACCCACTTTCCTCTATATCAGAATCAGTTACTTGGAAAACATAACGCAAAAGTTCATTAAATTGTTTTAAATGTTTTAGTTCTACTGGTTTCAAAGTGAGCTGATTACGTTTGTCACTTTTGTCCATAATTTCGCCATCTTTCTTTTTAAATTATCTTTATTATACCAATCTTTTTTTAAATAGAAATGCTTAATGATAAAATATTCAAAATCATTTTGTTGGTTTGTTTGGAAAAACCTTTTCAAGAACTTAGAACCTTGCTATAATCAAAGATGCTTAGTCAATAGAAAGTAGGATAGCATATATGAATATAGAAGAAATGAAAAAACGGCAAAAAATGATTCGAAACTTTTCAATCATTGCCCATATAGATCACGGAAAATCAACCTTAGCTGACCGAATTCTTGAGATGACCAATACGGTTTCATCAAGAGAAATGCAAGAGCAACTACTTGATTCGATGGACTTAGAAAGAGAACGGGGCATTACCATTAAATTAAATGCAGTTGAACTACATTATGAGGCAAAAGATGGTCAAACCTATATCTTTCATCTTATTGATACACCGGGACATGTAGATTTTACGTATGAGGTTTCACGCAGTTTAGCAGCCTGTGAAGGGGCGATCTTGGTTGTTGATGCCGCTCAGGGAATTGAAGCACAGACGCTTGCGAATGTTTATTTGGCGCTGGATAATGATTTAGAAATTTTACCAGTGATTAATAAAATTGATTTACCAGCCGCAGATCCAGAAAGAGTCCGTGGAGAGATTGAAGAAGTTATAGGAATTGATGCCAGCGAAGCGGTGCTTGCAAGTGCAAAAGCCGGCATTGGGATTGAAGATATTCTAGAGCAAATTGTCGAGCTTGTTCCCCAACCAACAGGCGATTTAGAAGCTCCATTGAAAGCTTTAATCTTTGATTCTATTTATGATAGTTATCGAGGTGTTATTTTAAATGTTCGAATTGTTGATGGGGTAGTAAAACCTGGGGATACAATTATGTTGATGAATAACGGAAAGAAATTTGAAGTGATGGAAGTGGGCATCTTTTCACCAAAAACAGTAGCAAGAGATTATTTGATGGTGGGCGATGTGGGATATATCACTGCGAGTATCAAGACGGTCAAAGATACGCAAGTTGGAGATACAGTGACGCTTGCAAATAATCCAGCACAAGAAGCCTTGCCAGGGTATCGTAAGATGAATCCGATGGTTTATTGTGGATTGTATCCGATTGATACTTCACGTTACAATGACTTACGCGAAGCACTTGAAAAATTACAGCTAAATGATTCTGCGTTACAATTTGAGGCAGAAACCTCGCAAGCTTTAGGCTTTGGCTTTAGATGTGGATTTTTGGGCTTGCTCCATATGGATGTGGTGCAAGAGCGTTTGGAAAGAGAATTTAACTTGTCCTTAATCACGACAGCTCCCTCTGTAATCTATCATGTTAATTTGACAGACGGAACTCAAGTTGTTGTAGATAACCCAGCTGATTTTCCAGAACCTGGTGTGATGCAATCGGTAGAAGAGCCTTATGTCAAAGCATCAATCATGGTCCCTAACGAGTTTGTAGGGGCAGTAATGGAAATAGCTCAAAGAAAACGTGGCGACTTTGTTACGATGGATTATTTGGATGAGTATCGTGTCAATGTGATTTATGAAATTCCACTTTCAGAAATTGTTTTTGATTTCTTTGATCGTTTGAAATCAAGTACAAAAGGATATGCATCACTAGATTATGAATTAGTAGGATATCGTCAAAGCCGTCTTGTGAAGATGGACATTCTCTTAAATGGAGAAACGGTGGATGCACTTAGCTTTATTGTTCACCGCGATTTTGCTTATGAAAGAGGAAAAGCCATTGTTGAAAAGCTAAAAAAATTGATTCCGCGTCAACAATTTGAGGTACCGATTCAAGCAACGATTGGTCAAAAAGTAGTCGCACGCTCAGATATTAAAGCATTGCGTAAAAATGTGCTAGCCAAATGTTACGGTGGAGATGTCTCTCGGAAGCGAAAACTGTTAGAGAAACAAAAAGAGGGGAAAAAACGGATGAAACAAATTGGTTCTGTAGAAGTACCTCAAGAAGCCTTTATGGCAGTTTTGAAAATGGACGAGGACGAACCGAAGAAATAAAAGAATCCAGAGGAAACTTCCTCTGGATTTTTACTGATTTTATGGTATTTTTTGATTATCCGGAAAAGCACAGCCTTTTTCGGTAGAAACCCTCTTGAAATTCTTATATATATCAACTAGTATTGTGTTAGGAATAGTAAGAAAGAAGGCTGTATTCATGAAAATACTCTATTTTTCTGCTTCGGGAAATACAGAAGCATTTGTCAATAAGTTAAAAGATTACGGGGATCAACAACATCAAGTGGATTCGACAAAACAAACAATAGAATTAATGCGAATAGAAGACGAATCCTCATTTGACATTATTGAAGAACCATTCGTCGCCTTTGTTCCTACTTATCTTGATGGTGGAAATGGACTAGATAATGGGACGCAAGAAATTATTACCAACACATTGGGGGAGTTTATTGAATATAAAGACAATTCCAAGCGTTTGTTAGGGGTTGTAGGGAGTGGCAATCGCAATTTTAATTGGCAATATTGCTTAACAGCTAAGCAGTATGCTCAAAAATTTTCAGTACCTTTTCTAGCAGATTATGAACTACGTGGCACACAAGCCGACTGTGATAAAATTTACACCATTCTACAAAAAGTATTCTCAAAATAAAAACTTATGAGGAGAAGATAAAATGAAATTGACAAAGAGCTTTGAACAAGCGGTTTGTATCATGGCAATGCTCTCAACTCAAGAAATAGATAGTCCAATTACATCTGAAACTATCAATTTAAGGTTACAGTGCTCTTATACGTATTTACGTAAAATTATGAGAAAGCTAGTGGTTTCTGGACTGGTAACTTCTGTACCGGGAAATAAAGGAGGCTTTTCTTTAGCGAAAGATGCGAATGATATTTCGATTTTAGATATTGTTGAAGCGGTAGAGGGTCCTGTAGATACCTATCAAACAAAAAATCTGATTCAAAATGTCTTTCAAGATGGAAAATCAGAATATGTTGAGAGCGGTACAGAACGGATGCAGGCAATCTTTCGAGCGGCAGATCAGAAGTGGTCTGAAGAACTTGAAACTGTAAAAGTAGCAAAAGTCGTGTATGATGTCTTGAAAGAGAAAAGTTTAAATTCAATAGATTGGAACAAAGAAACACAAAAAGAACAACATTCACTTTTGAAAGAATTAAGTATCAGAATTACAGATAAGGGTGCCAAAAAATAGTAGGCGCCTCTTTTTTGTGCAAGCAAAAAGGAATGAAACGAAGAGGAACTTATTTTTGTTTCATTCCTTTTGTTGCGGTGAAATTGTACAGCTTATTTTGCAAAGATTGCTTTAGGGGCGCGATGGATTTCAACAATCACTTGTACTTGAAAATCTTTGTATTCGGTATTCATAATTTGTTTTTTTGCATCATAGACCTTGTAAGGACCGCCAATTAGGCTTGCTTTAACTGTAGGAGTGGTTTCCTTGCTAAGATATGGCAGTAAAAATTTTACTTTGTCAGCTGCCAAAAAACCAATTGGTTTTTCGAATAATAAAACTTCTATTTCTATTTTATTAGTTTTTTGATTTGTTTTTTTATGTAATCTGACATCGGATGTAGTGTAAAAGCTACGCAGTTGAATATGCATATTAAAAATTTCACGGATATCATGGCTAGCAACTGTTGCATAATTTATATTAAAATATTGACAAGTATCTTTAATAATTTTGTCGATTCCTTTGTAGTAGTTACTTTCATTGCAACTTACTCGCTCGACAAATGATGTGAAGATCAAAGGGGTGCTTAGCTCGTAAAAGTTTGTTTCTTTTACAGAGTCTTCACTTTTTTTCATTTGGGGGACAGCCACTTCTTTTTTTAAAAAAAATGGCGAAATTGCTTTTGGTACGGGGATTTTCTTTTTCACTTTTTTTGTAATATGAGCAGCAAAGCGAGTAGCTTTTACTGTTTTTTCTTTTTTAGGAGAAGCTATTTTTTCTTCGAATTCTTTATCCGATTTGTTAGAGAAGAACAAGTAAATAAACAAACAAAGGCTTAAAAATAAATAAAAAATGGCAAAAATTAATGTCATTTTATTTTGTGTAGCATGTTGAAAAAAATAAATGGAAATAAAAAGCGTTAGGCAACCTAAAAGGCTATAAAGGACATTGAATAGTTTGTTCAAAAAATGTACATCCTTTCTTATTTGAAATCGAAATGTTTTTGATTTTATCATACCCCAAATGGACATTAATTTCATTAAAGTTCGTAAAAATAAATGATATTTTTTTGTAGTTAAAGTTGACTAAATATTTTGACAATAGCTAATGATTTTGGTATATTATACTAAAGTTAATGAGGAGAAGAGTATAAAATGTCTTTTTTACAAAGAGAACTCATGGTTGGTGGAAATGGGTAAAAGCATTTTAGAAGATGGTCTCTAAAACGTTTTGCTGAATCTTGTAAGATAAAGCAATTCCGGCTACTGTCCGTTACCGCAAGTGCACGAATTTGCATGTGCTTGAGGCATCGATTGATGATGTGAAAAAAGGTGGTACCACGAGATAGTCGTCCTTGTCCCTATATTTTTATATAGGGACAAGGACTTTTTATTTACAAAAAATGGAGGAGATTCTATGACAGATGAAAAAAAGCATATCGAAACGGTGTTAGCCCAGATTGGGAACAATAAAAACCCACAGACCGGTTCGATCAATATGCCAGTGTATTTTTCAACAACGTTTGCACATCCGACTTTGGGTGAATCTACTGGATTTGATTATACTAGAACACAAAATCCAACGCGAAAAGTTTTAGAGGAAACATTAGCAGAGTTGGAAAATGGGAACAAAGCATTTGCCACAAGTTCAGGGATGAGTGCGATTCAATTAGTGTTTTCGCTTTTTAAATCAGGGAGTCATATTGTTGCTTCAAGAGATTTGTATGGTGGAAGTTATCGCTATTTTCAAAAATTAGAAGAAAAAGGTCAGTTCAAATTTTCATATAGTGAGTCAGAAGATGCATTTGAACAATTGATTATTCCAGGTGAAACAGTTGCATTATTTATTGAAACGCCAACGAATCCTTTGATGAATGAAGTATCTATTGAAAAGCTAAGTAAGTTAGCCCGAAAATTTCAGTTGTTACTCGTTGTCGATAATACATTTTATACCCCTATTTTACAAAAACCATTGGATCAAGGAGCGGATATTGTGCTGCACAGCGCGACTAAATATTTGGGAGGACACAATGATCTATTGGCGGGTGTTGTAGTTGCTAGAGAAGAATCAATCGCACAAAGCCTTGCATATGAGCATAATACAACAGGAGCAACGCTTTCCCCCTTTGATTGTTGGTTACTTATGAGAGGGTTAAAGACTCTAGCCCTTAGAATGGAACGACATCAACAAAATGCTCAGAAATTTGTTGCCTATTTAAAAAATGAGTCTGCTGTGACAGAAACTTTCTATCCTGGGAAGGGAGGAATGGTTAGTTTTAAAATAACTGATGCTTCAAAAGTTAAAGAGTTCTTAGCAGCTCTTGAGCTTGTGACATTTGCTGAAAGTTTAGGTGGGGTAGAGAGTCTGATTACTTATCCTACGACTCAAACGCATGCTGATATTCCAAAAGATTTACGTGAGTCATATGGCTTGACACCAGACTTGTTAAGGGTTTCAATAGGAATAGAAAATGTGGAAGATTTGATTGCAGATTTTAAGCAAGCTTTTGAAAAAATTTTATAGTCAAAATAGAAAGGATGTTTTTTATGGTCAAAGTAGTTTCGTCTATTACAGAATTAATTGGGGATACGCCCATCGTCAAATTAAACCGTCTTGTGCCAGAAGATGCTGCAGATGTTTATATTAAGGTTGAGTTTTTTAATCCAGGGAGCAGTGTGAAAGATAGAATTGCTCTTAGCATGATTGAACAAGCAGAAAAAGAAGGGAAATTAAAAGAAGGTGACACCATCATTGAACCGACAAGTGGTAATACAGGGATTGGCCTGGCGATGGTAGCAGCAGCAAAAGGCTATCGAACGATTATCGCAATGCCTGATACCATGAGTATTGAACGTCGTAAGTTGATGCAAGCTTATGGTGCAGAGCTGGTCTTGACGCCTGGAGCAGAAGGTATGAAGGGTGCCATTGCAAAAGCAAAAGAATTAGCAGAAAAAAATGGATATTTTTTACCGTTGCAGTTTGATAATTTTGCAAATCCCAAAATCCACGAAGAAACAACTGGTAAGGAAATCATTGAAGCTTTCGGTTCAACAGGAATTGATGCCTTTGTTTCTGGCGTTGGGACAGGTGGGACAATCACTGGTGCGGGAAAAGCTTTGAAAAAAGCAAACCCTGCAATTCAAATTTTTGCCGTTGAGCCATCTGAATCACCCGTATTACAAGGGGGAAAACCAGGACCACATAAAATTCAAGGGATTGGTGCAGGCTTTGTTCCTAAAGTTTTAGAGACAGATATTTACGATGCAGTGATTGAAATCCCTAGTGAAAAAGCAATTGAAACTGCACGAAATGTTGGGAAAAAAGAAGGGATTCTAGTCGGAATTTCATCTGGTGCGGCGATTGAAGCGGCCATTCAAATTGCGATTAAACTTGGTAAAGGAAAAAAAGTTTTAGCAATAGTTCCAGATAATGGGGAGCGTTATTTATCTACGGCTCTTTATGAGTTTCCAGAAGCATAATCAAATAGTCAAGTGAAAAATACTTTTGCCATTTTTATAAAAGTATTTTTTGCTTTTTTATGTCAACTTCTTTAGCGGTTTTTTTGGATAAATTAGCATTTTTTCGTGCAGAAGTGCCTTAAAAAAGGTATACTATTGATGATAAGAATAAATGGAGGCTCTCATGGGAAAAAATTATTTTGATTCAAAGTTAAAAATTTTTAGTCTAAATGCTAGTCAAGAATTAGCAAAAAATATTGCGGATTCGATTGGAACAGAACTTGGAAAATGTTCAGTGCGGACATTTAGTGATGGGGAAGTTCAAATCAACATTGAAGAAAGTGTTCGGGGAGACCATGTTTATGTAATTCAAGCTACTAGTTATCCCGTTAATGATCATTTGCTCGAACTATTGATCATGATTGATGCATTAAAGCGTGCGAGTGCCAAATCAATTAATATTGTCTTACCTTATTATGGATACGCAAGGCAAGATCGAACAGCAAAACCAAGAGAACCGATTACTGCAAAACTGATTGCTAATTTGTTGGAAAAAGCAGGTGCAAATCGTGTATTAACCCTCGATCTACACGCTGTACAATTACAAGGCTTCTTCGATATACCTGTCGACAACTTGTTTACAATGCCTTTGTTTGCTAAGTACTTTCAAGACGAGGTCCAAGAAAATGAAGAAGATTGGATGGTTGTATCTCCAAAAAATAGTGGGGTAAAAAGAGCGCGTGAACTGGCAACGTATCTCAGCACTGGTTTAGCAATCGTGGATCAAGAATATCATGAAAAAGATGCCTCAAAGGATTATGTTATTGGGAATGTATCAGGTAAAAAATGTATTATTGTCGATGATATTATCAATACTGGGGGGACCTGTGCGATTGCTGCGGAAGTTCTAAAGCATGCTGGGGCCAAAGATATTGTAGTGGTTGCAAGTCATGGTGTCTTTAGTTCAGGTGCCAAAGAAAAACTTGAACAAGCACCAATTAGTAAGCTTCTACTCACAGATTCAATCGATGGAATTCCAGATAAGCATATTAGAGGACTTGAAATCTTGACTTGTTCAGTTTTGATGGGTCAAGCAATTAGACGAATCCATGAAAATCAACCAATGAGTCCACTATTCAAACTTTAAATTCTCATTAAGTGACTTTTATTCTCAATTAAAAATGATCAAATGTTTTAGCTCTCTAGTAATGAATTCTATATAAAAGCTAATTAAATAAGAAAAAAAGAGAATTCCTTTGACTAATTCTCTTTTTTTTGTTACTCTTTAATTGTAATAATAATAAATAAAAAGGAGTCACAATCATGACAAATTTAATCAATACAAAACTACTTGACTTTGAAACAGATGCTTACCGTAAAGGTGAATTTATTAAAGTAAAAACAGAAGATGTACTAGGAAAATGGAGTATTTTTTTCTTTTATCCTGCTGATTTTTCATTTGTTTGTCCAACTGAACTAGGGGATTTACAAGATCATTATAAAGAACTGCAAGAAATGGGTTGTGAAGTCTACTCAGTATCAACAGATAGCCATTTCGTGCATAAAGCATGGGCAGATGCGACGGATACAATTGGCAAAATCGAATACACTATGTTATCAGACCAAAATACAAAAATTTCTCGTTTCTTTGGTGTTTTAGATGAAGAAGCAGGACAAGCTTTCCGTGGTTCATTTGTTATCAATCCACGTGGCGAAATTAAAGCTTACGAAATCAACGATATGGGAATTGGACGTAATGCAGCAGAAACAGTTCGTAAAGTTGAAGCAGCAATGTTTGTTGAAGAACACGGAGACCGCGTTTGTCCAGCCAATTGGAAACCAGGGGCAGATACAATTGCACCTAGCTTGGATTTAGTCGGAAAAATTTAATTGCTCATAATTGTTTTAATAAAAAAGTAAATCAAAGTATGGCTTCAAAAAAAGTCAGTGAGGCATGACTATTATAGTTTTGCCTCTTTTTTCTGGCAATGGAATGAGAGGGAAAAAGATGGATAAACATATTTATGATATCATTGTTATTGGTGGCGGTTCTGCCGCCTTAGCAGCAGGGATTTATGCAGGACGCTCAATGTTAGACATTCTAATTATTGAAAAAGAAAAAATTGGCGGTCAGGTGATGACAACCTCTGATGTTGTTAACTATCCAGGGATTAGAAAAACAACTGGTCCCAAGTTAATGGAAGATATGCACCAGCAAGCACTGGATTTTGGTGCTGAATTTGTAAGCGATGAGATTATAAAAGTTGATTTTTCTAAAGATGAAAAAGTACTAATCGGCTCAAATGGAACAGAGTACAAAACTCGAGCGGTAATCATTGGTACTGGTGCCTCCGCAAATAAAATTGGCTTTCCAGGAGAAGTTGAATTTACAGGTAGAGGCGTAGCCTACTGTTCAACTTGTGATGGCGAGTTTTTTACTGGATTAGATATTTTTGTCATTGGTGGTGGATATGCTGCGGCAGAAGAAGCAGTATATTTAACAAGATATGGCAAAAAAGTTCATATGATTATTCGCGAACCTGATTTTACATGTGCTGAAATGACCGCTAATCAGGCAAAAAATAATGAAAAAATTGATATTGTATACAATACAGAAGTCAAAGAAATTAGTGGGGAAGGCTTACTTCAAAAGGCAGTTTTTAAAAATAATCAAACGGGTGAAGAAACTATTTTTGAAGCAGATGAACAAGACGGCTCTTTTGGAATGTTTGTGTTTGCTGGAAACAAGCCCAATACGCAAGTGTTTAAGGATGCCATTGAAATGACTCCGCATGGATTTATTCCAACGAATGAGTCAATGGAAACAAACGTTAAGGGTGTTTACGCTGTAGGAGACTTAAGAGTAAAAGAACTCAGACAGATTGTTACGGCAGTAGCGGACGGTGCAATTGCAGCTACAAAAGCACAACAATTTGTAACTTCTGAAAAAGAACGTTTGGGTATACCAGTGGTTCATAAAGAAGTAATTGCACAAAAAGAAAAAAACACAGAGTCTACTAAGGCTACAGCTACCGAAGCTTCCAAAAAGGTACAGCATTCTGGAGACTGGTTCCCACAAGAAATGAAAGCCCAGCTATCTAGCATTTTTGAAAAACTAACGAAACCAGTCAAAATTGTCAATATTTTGGATGAAAAAGAGCCAAAAACGCTCGAGTTCGCTGGATTTTTAGCAGAGTTTGCTACTTTGGGTGAAAAAATTCAAGTGGAGACTATTTCTTTAGGGGAAAATCGTGAGTTTGAAGATAAGATTGCTTTGAAACGCTTGCCAGCAGCAGTTTTATTTAATGAAAAAGATGAATATACTGGAATTAAATTTAGTGGAATACCAAGTGGTCATGAATTGAACTCACTTGTGCTTGCAGTATACAATGTTGGGAGTAAAGGGCAACCACTAGAAGAAAAGCTTATGACACAGATTAGTCAATTGCCCAAAACGAAAATTGAGATTTGTGTTTCATTGACTTGTCACTTTTGTCCAGACGTCGTAGCGGCTTGTCAAAGAATTGCTTCAATCAACCATCAAGTTGAGGCTGAGATGATTGATACCGCTCTTTTTCCAGATTTAAAGAAAGAACGAAAATTAATGAGCGTGCCAGCAATGATTATTAATGATGAAAAAGTCGTGTTTGGTGCAAAAAATATGGAAGAAATTTTAGCTGAAATTACTGAATAATTTTTTCGGAAATACGCAAAAACGGCTGATTTTGAAAGTGAGATAAAAGCGATTCCTACTTTTATCTCACTTTTTTTATGGCGCAATCGGTTTTGTATCTGAGTAGAAATGTGTGAAAGATGAATTTTTACTTAAAAAATGATGAAAAAATGGTATACTATTACAAAACAATTCTATTTGGGGAATAAGGAGAGGTCAAAATTGGAAATTAAGTATTGTAGCACGAGAGACAAAACGAATATCGTCAGTCCTTCCATGGCGATTCTGCAAGGTTTAGCAGCGGATGGCGGCTTGTACGTACCGCAAGAATTCCCGGATTTTGATTTAGATATAAAAAAACTTTCGAAAATGTCTTATCAAGAAGTTGCCTTTGAAGTGATGAGTAAATTTTTAAGTGATTTTACTGAAGAAGAACTGAAAGATTGTATCAAAAAAGCATATGATGCTAAATTCGATACTCTTCAAATTGCACCTATCAAAAAAGTAGGAGCAAACTATTATTTGGAGCTATTTCATGGTTCGACCATTGCATTTAAGGATATGGCCTTATCGATTTTACCTCACTTGATGATAACTGCTGCCAAAAAACAAAAGAGCAATCAAGAGATTGTCATTTTGACTGCAACTTCAGGTGATACGGGAAAAGCCGCCATGGCGGGATTTTCAGATGTTCCAGGAACGAAAATTATTGTGTTTTATCCTAAAAAAGGAGTTAGTCCGATTCAAGAGCGTCAGATGCTTACGCAAAAGGGAAAAAACACCTATGTAGTCGGCATTACAGGGAACTTTGATGATGCACAAACTAACGTAAAAAAAATGTTTAACAACGCATCTTTAAGTGAAAAGTTAGCACAGGAAAATCTGAAATTTTCATCTGCCAACTCGATTAATATAGGGCGTCTTGTCCCACAAATTGCTTACTATGTCTATGCTTATGCACAGTTGGTTGCTAAAAATCAAATCCAATTAGGTGAAAAAATTAATTTTTCTGTACCAACTGGAAATTTTGGTAATATTTTAGCTGGTTATTATGCGAAAAAAATAGGACTACCGATCAATCAATTCATCTGTGCTTCTAACAAAAATAATGTGTTAACCGACTTCTTTCGTAGTGGAACTTACAATAAAAAAAGGCCTTTTTTTATTACAAATTCGCCTTCTATGGATATTCTTGTCTCAAGTAATTTAGAGCGACTAATTTACCATTTGACAGGAGAAGATGCGTCTAAAACTAAAAGCTTTATGAATGATTTAGTTATTAAAGGAGAGTATACTATTTCAGAAGAAATGAAAGTGAAATTGGCAGGGTTTTATGCAAACTATGCCTCAGAAGAAGAAACAGCTCAAGAAATTCAAACTGTTTTTTCTGAAAATGCTTATGTGCTTGACCCTCATACTGCTGTTGCAGGCAAGGTGTATCGCTACTATCAAGAAGAAACACAGGATACGACAAAAACGGTCATCGTCTCAACAGCTAGTCCTTATAAGTTTCCAAGGGCCGTAATAGAAGCTATTTTGGGCAAGTCTTTACCAAAAGAAACGGATTTTGAATTAGTAGAACAATTGCACCAAAAGGCGCACCTTAGCATTCCAACCGCTGTTACAGAAATTATGGATGCACAGATTTTGCACAATACGGTCGTTCATTCCGATGAAATGCAGCAAGAAGTCGAAAGAATTTTGAATTTGAATTAATAAGAAGTCATCATTAAAAGAAGCGCTTAGAAGAGAAATGGTTCTTCTAAACGCTTCTTTTAGTTGTTAAAAAATAGATTTTGTTGAAGTATTTGCTCAAAAATAGCGAAAATCTCAGGATGCTTTTTTTTAATTGATATAATTTTTTGCTGCCTGGAAAGAAAACAATGAGAGCTTGTTCCTTGAGCACGTAATTCTTTTGTGTTTGTGTCGATGATTTCATACGAAATGGTAAGGCGAATCCCATTAAATTCAGTAATTTTTGGTAAAATATAAACGGAATCGTTGTAATGTACCATACTTTTATAGGTACAAGTGACCTCAGTGACAGGAATCATGACTCCCTTTTTCTCCATGACGTTGTAACCAAAGTGTAATTGATCAAGTAAATCCGATCTGGCTTCTTCAAACCAGCGAATGTAGTTTGAGTGATGAATAATTCCCATTTGATCTGTTTCATAATATTGTGCCAGATGAGTATAAGGAATTAGTGATTGAACCATATAATTCTTCCTCCCTAATCGTTATAACGAATCCAAATTCCATTCAGAGTTGAATTCTTCTAAAAACTCACACATAAATTGGTGCCTTTTTTCAGCTAACTTCTTAGCATGTGGAGTATTCATTAACTCCTTTAACAATAACAACTTTTCATGAAAATGATTGATAGCAGTAGTATTTTTCCGATATTCTGCTACAGAATGAATCGTACGTGGTTGAATTGAGGGATCATGGATTACATGTCCTTTCGCACCACCATAATAAAAGGTGCGCACGATTCCCATTGCGCCAATCGCATCTAAACGGTCAGCATCTTGAACGATTTTCCCTTCTAAGCTAAGCGCTTTATTGGAAGCGGAAAAACGTTGTTTGAATGAAATTCGTTCAATAATATCAAATATTTGTGTAATTTCTTGAGGAGTAAGGTTTTCACTAGATAAAAAATTTTTTAAGTTTTTTTTAGAAATAGTTACATCTGAGACAAGTTTGTCATCAATAGTGTCATGCAAGTAAGCACCAGAGAGTGCAATAAATAGATTGGCAGCAGGTTCTGTTTGACAAATCTGCTTTGTTAAGGTGACCACACGTCTAATGTGTTCCATATCGTGTCCAGAAAGATCATGTGCCAAAATAGTAGCTGTGTATTCACGGATGGCAGATAACTGCTGTTGTTGTTGTCTTGATAGGGACATTGTCTAACATTCCTCTCCATTAGTTAAGTATAAAACAAAAAGAAACTTACTGTCTAAACAGTAAATTTCTTTTCTTGCGTCCCTTATCCAACCTTCCACAAAGTTATAACGGATAAGGGGGGAACTTTTCTAAAAAAGTTCAATCGACTCATCGCATATGTAAATTATAGCACAGTTTTTTCTTTCTGTCTTTAGAAATAAGAAAAAACTTGGAGATCACGCTAGGAAAGTCAGGATTTAAAAATAAAATTAATCATTTTTATGCTATAATAAGCTATGACATTCGAATAGAAGAGGAGCAAAAAAATGATTGGTGTTAGTGCATGTCTGGCAGGAGTTGCTTGTCGCTATGATGGGAAAAGTCAAGAACAAAAAGTCTTAAAAAAACTTGTTGAAACTGGGCAGGCCATAATGGTTTGTCCTGAAGTTTTAGGAGGATTGCCAATTCCTCGAAAACCAGCAGAAATCATCGGTGGAGATGGTTTTGATGTTTGGAAGGGCACAGCACAGATATGGGAGTGTCAAGGTGAAGAAGTAACAGAAAGTTATAAAGCTGGCGCACGACTTGCTTATAAAATTTTGCAAGAAAAGCAAGTGACCACGCTGATTTTAAAAGAAAAAAGTCCTTCGTGTGGTAGTGGGATGATTTATGATGGGACATTTACAGGAAATAAAATAACTGGTGTAGGAGTGGCAACAGCTTACTTTATCAAAAAAGGATTAAAAATTTTTTCTGAAGAGCAGCTGACTCAAGAAGAAGATTTGTTGCGCGCGATTCTCTCTGAAGATGAAGGAATGTAAGGTTACTATTGACTATTTTTAAATAAATAGGTAACCTATGAATGAATTAAAAGGAGGGATAAAAATGGAGCTGAATAAAACAAATCGGATGAACGCCTTGTTTGAATTTTATTCCACCCTTTTAACCGAAAAACAAATGAATTATATGGAATTATACTATGCAGATGATTTTTCTTTGGGCGAAATTGCCGAGGAATATGATGTTAGTCGACAAGCTGTTTATGATAATATTCGACGAACAGAAAAAATTCTTGAAGACTACGAAAGAAAGTTACATCTGTATTCTAATTATGTCGTACGAGGGGAATTGTTGGATCATATCAAGCACCATGTGAGCCAAACTTATCCCGATGACCAAACCATCATCAAAGCGCTAGATGCAATCCAAGAAATTGAAGAATAGGGGATATGAGTAAACATGGCTTTTGAAAGTTTAACTGAACGACTACAATCAGCAATGAGCAAACTACGTAGAAAAGGAAAAGTTTCTGCATCTGATGTAAAAGAAATGATGCGAGAAATTCGCTTGGCATTGCTTGAAGCCGATGTCAATTTTAAAGTAGTCAAAGATTTTGTCAAACGTGTAAGTGATAGAGCAGTTGGGGTCGAAGTTTTAGAAAGCTTGACTCCAGCACAACAAATTGTCAAAATTGTAAACGAAGAATTAACTGCGACGCTTGGCTCAGATGTGGTGGCTCTGAATAAAGCACCGAAGATTCCTACAATTGTAATGATGGTGGGGCTCCAAGGGGCTGGTAAGACAACCTTTACTGGGAAGCTTGCGAATTACTTGAAAAAAAATGAGCAAGCACGCCCACTGATGATTGCAGGAGACGTTTATCGCCCTGCTGCGATTGACCAATTAAAAGTTTTAGGGCAGCAATTAGATGTCCCTGTTTTTGATATGGGCACAGAAGTTAGTCCAGTCACAATTGTTGAAAAAGGGCTGGAACAAGCAAGAGCCAATAAAAATGATTTAGTTCTAATTGATACGGCAGGACGCTTGCATATTGATGATTTGTTGATGAACGAATTAAAAGAAATTAAAGAGTTAGCGAATCCAAATGATATTTTACTCGTTGTAGATGCGATGACAGGGCAAGATGCTGTAAATGTTGCAGAAAGCTTCAATGAGCAGTTAGATATTACGGGAGTTGTTGTGACGAAACTAGACGGAGATACTCGTGGTGGTGCGGCACTTTCGATTCGTGCTGTGACAGGTAAACCTATCAAGTTTGTTGGTTCTGGTGAAAAGCTAACAGATTTAGAAATTTTCTATCCAGACCGTATGGCAAGCCGTATTCTGGGCATGGGCGATATGCTGACTCTTATCGAAAAAGCACAACAAGACTATGATGAGAAGAAAGCAGAAGAGCTTGCTCAAAAAATGAAAGAAAATAGTTTTGATTTTAATGATTTTATTGAACAGTTGGAACAAGTGATGAACATGGGACCTTTGGAGGATCTTGTCAAGATGATTCCAGGGATGAGTGGTGTTCCTGGACTAGATAATGTCAAGATGGATCCCAAAGATATCGAACGTAAAAAAGCAATGGTCTTTTCGATGACTCCGGCAGAGCGTGAAAATCCTGAATTGTTAAATCCAAGCCGAAGAAGAAGACTTGCTGCTGGTTCTGGGAACAGTGTTGTAGAAGTCAATCGGATGATCAAACAGTTTAATGAAGCCAAAAAAATGATGCATCAGATGTCGAAAGGAAATATGAACATTCCTGGAATGGATCAAATGTTTGGCACAGGCGTTAAAGGAAAACTTGGGAAAATGGCGATGAATCGCATGATGAAGCAGAATAAAAAGAAAAAGAAGAAAAAGAAAAAGAAATAGTAGGGTGTAAAGAAAAAACACTTTACATCTTTTGACAAAGATGGTAAACTATTATTTGTGATTAATGAATATGGAGGTGTAAATAAAACATGGCAGTAAAAATCCGTTTGAAACGTATGGGTTCTAAAAAGAAACCTTTTTACCGTATTGTTGTAGCTGATTCTCGTTCTCCTCGTGATGGACGTTTTATCGAAACTGTAGGGACTTATAATCCATTATTGGACCCTGCAAAAGTCGAATTAAAAGAAGATTTAGTTTTGGATTGGTTATCTAAAGGTGCGCAACCTTCTGATACTGTTCGTAACCTTCTTTCTAACGAAGGCGTTATGAAAAAATTCCACGAAGCTAAATTCACAAAGAAATAAGGTGTGACGCATGACAGATGTGAAAGAGTTGGTCTTAGCCATTGTTCTTCCGCTTGTCAATCGTCCGGAACAGGTCACTTTGTCTGTGGAAGAGTCGCATGACTTTTTTGAATACAATTTGCACCTAGCTCCCGAGGATATTGGTCGTGTAATAGGAAAGCAAGGAAGAATTATTAAAGCAATTCGTACCATTGTTTATAGTGTGAAGTCTTCACATCCTAAAAAAGTACGTTTAAATATTTTAGAGGAGCATGAAAAAAGCAGTGAGACAATCTAATTGTTTCACTGCTTTTTCTTTTTTTGCGGGTGCTTTGTGAAGGAAGCTAGCATCTTAATTTAGTGCATGGTAAACTAAAGAAAACTAGATAGGAATGAGGAAAAATCTTGACAAACTATTTTAATGTAGGAAAAATTGTGAACACGCAAGGAATCAAAGGGGAAGTTCGGGTCATCTCTATTACAGATTTTCCAGAAAAACGGTATAAAAAAGGTCACGTTCTCTACCTTTTTCAAGAGCATAAAGAGCCAATTACCCTAACAATTGCCACACATAGAAAGCATAAAAATTTTGATATTCTAAGTTTTGAGGGCCATCCAACCATCAATGATGTTGAAAAATATCGAGAAGGTGTTTTAAAAATTCCAGAAACTGATATGGGAGAGTTAGAAGAGAATACCTATTATTATCACCAAATTATTGGTCTAACAGTAGTGGAAAAAACAGGCGAGGTTTTAGGGAAAATTAAAGAAATTCTGTCTCCAGGAGCCAATGATGTATGGGTGGTACAACGCGAAAATGCTAAGGATATTTATCTTCCTTATATTGAATCTGTAGTTCTTTCGGTTGATTTGGCTGATAAAAAAGTAGTAGTTGAAATTCCGGAAGGCTTGATTGATGATGAAAATTGATGTTTTAACTCTTTTTCCAAGAATGTTTGAAGGTCCTTTGACAGAATCAATCATAGGCAAAGCAGTTGAAAAAAAAGTGTTGGATATAGAAGTGACAAATTTTCGGGATTTTTCAGATCACAAACATAAAGCAGTAGACGACTATCCTTACGGTGGAGGTGCCGGGATGTTGCTCAAGGTACAACCCATTGAAGCAGCGCTAGAACATGTTTTTGAAAAATCGGATAGAAAGAAATCGAGGGTGGTTTTACTAGATCCTGCAGGGGAAAAATTTGATCAAAAAGTAGCAGAAGAATTTGCTCAAGAAGAACATTTAGTCTTTATTTGTGGTCATTACGAAGGATATGATGAAAGAATAAGACAATATGTAACAGATGAAATTTCTTTAGGGGACTACGTTTTGACAGGGGGCGAGCTAGGTGCCATGGTCATGATTGACGCCACAGTTCGTTTGCTACCAGATGTATTAGGCAATAAGCAGTCAGCGCTATCAGACTCTCATTCTACTGGTTTGTTAGAGCATCCTCAATATACACGACCAGCTGATTACAAAGGAATGAAAGTCCCAGAAGTGTTAACTAATGGAAACCATAAGTTGATTGAAGAATGGCAACTAAAAGAATCACTTAGAAGAACCTATTTAAGACGTCCAGAAATGTTAGGCAATATTGAACAAACTGCTGACATACAGAAGTTACTAAATGAAATTAAAGAAGAAGAGGAATAAAAGCCAATCATTCGCCTTTTTATGAGTTATATAATATAATTAGTCTATAAATTATGAACAAGAAGGTGAAAGAAACATGGAGCTTTTATGGTATGCAATAATTGGTGTAATCTCTTTTCTTTTCATCAATGCGATTTATTTTATTCTAAGAAGATTTAGTCAATATTCTTTCAGATATTGTGGAGCCATAATTCTAATCACCAGTTTAGTTTGTATGCTTTTATTTGGGGTCGGGATTTACAACTATAATCTACGAATATTAGCTTACTTTGTCGTCTCAGCAGCCATTATATCAGGATTTTTAGCGGGCGTGATAGAGTGGTTGCTCGTGAGTATTTATTTAGAAATAAGAATACATAAAGTTTAGGGAATTTGAACGAAAATCTTGAGAGAAATGTGCTAGAATTGTTGAGATTAAAGTAGAGAGTGGCATACATCCTTACCAAAATTATTGATTAAAAAATTGTATTCCAATGAGGAATACAATTTTTTTTACAATAACAAGTATATGGTACAATATAATAATTAGAATGAAAGAACAACAAAAAAGAGCGGTCTTCACCACTCTATAAAACTTATTTTTTACCTTAAATCATTCAAAAAAGAAACGTTTTTTTACTCATTTTTTTGGGATAGATATTTCGACCAATTTGTCCGTTTCAATTAATTCGCATGCATCTCTATCTAGTGGATGAGCCGTGAGATGTTCCATTACAGTGTTAATTTCTTCAGGCGTGATGGAGCGTTGTTTGTTAATTAAAGCGATTTCATCATGCTTTGGAGAAATTGTGTAAATAACAGTTGTGTTGCCTAGACTATAAACGCGTACTTGTTGCGCATCTGTATTGTCTAGTTGGCTACGAACAAGGCTTGAATGACTATTTGTCACATCAATTAATTTCATAAAAACACCTAGCTTTCATATTTCATATTATCTGATTCTTTTATTAATTATAATCTTTTTTTAATGAAAAGGGTAGGAATAACACTTGAAAAGCTTGGAGAATTCCCTAATTTATTTGGTTGGAAAAGAAGAAAAACGCGTGCGTCTCCAATAATGGAAACACACGCTTAGAAAGTTGGATTTAGTTGCTCATCAAGCATCTTTTTCTTGTTTTTTTTCTTTTACAACAATCTGTCCAGTAGAGTCAAGAGTGGCAACCAGTGTTTTGGTTTGAGGATGTTCCAAATAGTAATCTGCAATTTGGTCCTCAATTTGTTCTTGTAAAACTCTTCTTAGTGGTCTGGCCCCCATCTCTGGTTGATAGCCAATCTCAACTAGTTTTTCTTTGACATTTTGATTTACCTCAATGTGAATTTGCTGTCCACTTAACATATTGTTGACATCTTCGATTAGTAGATTGATAATCTCAAGTAAATCTGTTTTTGATAGAGAATTAAACTCAATGATACTGTCAAAACGGTTCAAAAATTCTGGTTTAAAAAACTGTTTTAATTTTCCTAAGACGGAATGTGTTTTCCCGTCTCGAATCGCACCAAATCCAACATTAGCATCTGTATTTCCACTACCTGCATTGCTTGTCATGATGATAATTGTATCTTTAAAGCTAACCGTTCGACCTTTAGCATCTGTTAGTCGGCCATCATCTAATATTTGCAAGAACATATGCAAAACATCTGGATGGGCTTTTTCGATTTCATCAAGTAAAACTAAGGAATAAGGATTTCTACGGACCTTTTCTGTTAATTGACCAGCCTCGTCATAGCCGATATAGCCAGGAGGTGAGCCAATGAGTTTAGCAATACTATGTTTTTCCATGTACTCACTCATATCAAAACGAATCATTGATTCATTTGACCCGAAAAGTTCAAGTGCAAGTTGCTTGGCTAATTCGGTTTTTCCCACTCCGGTTGGTCCAACAAATAAAAAAGAGGCGATGGGGCGATTTTTTTTATTGAGACCAATGCGGTTTCTTCGAATAGCACGTGAAACTTTATCCACTGCATCGTCTTGCCCGATAACATGTTTTTCTAAATCAATAGCTAGATTTTTAAGTTGTGTTTGCTCTTTTTCTTTTAGTTCTCCAACTGGAATATTGGTTTTTTGTTCAATTGCCTGCTCAATACTTTTTTCGGTAATAATAGGCGTATCTTCACTTGAAACTTTTTTTTCTTTTAACACATTTAGTTTATTAATTTTGTCACGATAATAAGCAGCTTTTTCAAAATCTTCCTCTTGTGACGCACGTTGTTTTTCTTTTTCAGCTTCTACTAATTTTTCTTCCAACAATTTCGGGTCAACTGCTTGGATGGTAAGGTTCTTTTTAGAACCAGTTTCATCTAGAAGGTCAATTGCTTTATCTGGAAGGTAGCGATCTTGAATATACCGATCTGACAATTTAGCAGCAGCTTCAATTGCCTCATCTGTATATTTTACATGGTGATACGCTTCGTATTTTTCTTGAATTCCTTTTAGGATAATCACGGTTTCTGCAACAGAAGGCTCATCCACCTGAACAGGTTGTAAGCGACGTTCTAAAGCTGCATCTTTTTCGATGAGTCGGTACTCATTTAAAGTAGTTGCACCAACTAGTTGCAATTCCCCTCTAGCTAGAGCAGGTTTTAAAATATTGCCTGCATCTAAGTTGCCCTCACCAGTGGTACCGGCGCCCACTAATTCGTGTACTTCATCGATGAAAAGAATAATTTGTGGATTGTTTTTAACTTCGGTCATCAATTGTTTCATTCGTTCTTCAAACTGCCCACGAATCCCAGTTCCTTGAACAAGAGAAACGACATCTAAGCGAATGACTTCTTTGTTTAATAATTTTTGTGGAACATCACCGTCTACAATTTTTTGAGCCAGACCCTCTACAACAGCAGTTTTCCCAACACCGGGTTCCCCAATTAAAACAGGATTATTTTTGGTTCTCCGATTTAAAATTTCGATGACTCTTTGGATTTCTTGATCCCGTCCAATTACAGGGTCAATTTTCCCTTTTTTCGCACTATCAGTGATATTGATCCCGAACTCTGCTAAAAGAGATTGGTTATTTTGTGGTGGGCGTGGGGGCTGGTCACCTTCTCTGCCAAATGAAGGCGGGGTTTGTTGTGATTGTCCTTGATTTAAATTTAGTTGTTGCGCTAATGAACGAAATAAATCATCTATCGAACCTGAATTGTCTTGATTTTTTGGTGAAATACTATTTTTCATTTGTTGAGTTTTTAAAGTTTGATAGCAATCTTGACAATAATCGATTTGCCGTCTTTCTCCATTTACATTTGCATACAGATGAATTGTCGCTTCTTTATTTTGACATCTTTGACAAAGCATACGCACACATCCTTTCAACTTTAGTAATCAAAAATATTATTGACCATTTTTGACCATAAACTAATTATAGCATTTTTATAGGGAGAATCAAGAAATGTGATTACAAAAATCAAGAACTGCGTCATGTTTCCTCAAATTGAAATGAATGCTTAGAAACGGCTGTCTTTTTACCAAAAAACTTAGTGGAAAATTGAATAATACAAATTTAGAAAAAAACTAATATAAAACGGTTGTAAGAAATCAAAAAAAATGGTAATCTTTAAAATTGAAGGGGTTCCATTTATTAAATGAAAATTTAGCTTAATGCTTGGTAATCCTAAAACTAACCGAAAACAAAGGAGAACGATTATTATGGAAAAAAAAGATTTTCACATTATTGCAGATACAGGAATTCATGCTCGTCCAGCTACTTTATTAGTGCAAGCAGCAAGCAAATTTAATGCCGATGTTAACTTAGAATATAAAGGAAAATCTGTTAACTTAAAATCAATTATGGGTGTTATGTCTTTAGGAGTTGGCCAAGGTGCTGACGTAACAATTACTGCTGATGGCGCAGATGAAGCGGATGCACTTGCTGCAATTGCAGATACTATGGTTAAAGAAGGTTTGTCAGAATAATGACTGAATTATTAAAAGGAATTGCAGCAAGTGATGGCATCGCAATCGCCAAAGCATACCGATTAATTCAACCTGATTTATCTTTTGACAAAAAATCCGTAGATGATTCTGAGGGTGAAGTAAAACGTTTAAAAGACGCGTTACAAAAATCAACAGATGATTTACAAAAAATTCGCGATAAAGCTGTTGAAACGTTAGGGGAATCAGAAGCGCAAGTTTTTGATGCTCATTTGATGGTACTATCTGATCCTGAGATGGTAAGCAGTATTGAAAGTAACATTCGTGATAATAAAGTAAATGCGGAATCTGCTTTAAAAGATGTAACAGATATGTTCATTAGTATGTTTGAAGGCATGCATGACAATCCTTATATGCAAGAACGCGCAGCAGATATCAAAGATGTGACCAAGCGTATACTTAGCCATCTGTTAGGCGTTACGCTACCAAATCCAGCGATGATTGATGAGGAAGTAATCGTTATTGCACATGATTTGACACCAAGTGATACTGCTCAACTAGATCGTAAATATGTAAAGGCTTTTGTTACAGATATTGGTGGAAGAACATCACATTCTGCAATCATGGCTCGTTCTCTAGAAATTCCAGCAATCGTCGGAACAGAAAAAATCACTTCAATTGTAAAAGAAGGAGATATGTTAGCGGTTAACGGGATTGAAGGAGATGTTATTGTTCATCCTAGTGACGAACAAACGAAAGATTTTCAAGCAAAAGCAAAAGCGTTTGCAGATCAAAAAGCTGAATGGGAAAAATTGAAAAATGCCCAAACAGTGACAGCGGATGGCAAACATTTTGAGTTAGCTGCTAATATTGGTACACCAAAAGACTTAGAAGGTGTAATCTCAAATGGTGGGGAAGCAGTTGGATTGTACCGTACAGAATTCTTGTACATGGATTCTCCTGATTTTCCAACAGAAGATGAACAATACAAAGCGTATAGTGCGGTTCTTGAAGGAATGGAAGGGAAGCCAGTCGTTGTCCGTACAATGGACATTGGTGGCGATAAAGAACTTCCTTATCTTAAATTGCCACACGAAATGAACCCATTTTTAGGCTACCGAGCAATTCGAGTATGTTTAGATAGAGATGATATGTTCCGTACGCAGCTTCGTGCATTGCTTCGCGCATCTGTACATGGCCAGTTACGGATTATGTTTCCAATGATTGCAACTCTTCAAGAGTTTAGAGCAGCAAAAGCACTTCTTGATGAAGAAAAAGCAAAACTTGAAAAAGAAGGAACAAAAGTTTCTGACAATATTCAAGTAGGGATTATGATTGAAATTCCAGCAGCAGCGGTAATAGCTGATAAATTTGCGAAAGAAGTTGACTTCTTTAGTGTTGGAACCAATGATTTGATTCAATATACAATGGCTGCCGATCGTATGAATGAGAAGGTGTCATACTTGTACCAACCTTACAACCCATCAATTTTACGTTTAATCAAAAATGTTATTGAATCAGCTCATGCTGAAGGTAAATGGGCTGGTATGTGTGGCGAAATGGCTGGCGATCAAATCGCTGTTCCTTTACTTGTTGGACTTGGCTTAGATGAGTTTTCAATGAGCGCAACAAGTATTCTAAAAACACGTAGTCTAATGAAACGCTTAGATACTGCTAAGATGAGCGAGCTCGCTCAAAAGGCAATTAATGAGTGTGATACGGCTGATGAAGTTGTTGCATTAGTAAACGAATACACAGCTGAATAAAGCGAAACCTTAAAAAGCGAGATGACTTTCATCTCGCTTTTTTGTTGTACAAAATTTAGTTTTTCTCAACTTTAGTAGTCTTTTATGTTATAATAGTTGGGAATGTTCATGCGAACAGTGCAATTGTGAAAAAGAGTTTATAGGTTGGTTGTCTATAGAATTGATGGGAGTGATAGACGTGTTAACAATCAACATGTTTTCATCAGCGGATAAAGTAAAAGGTCAAGGTGTAGGAAGTGTTTATCTGGATTTGGTGAAAATGTTAGAAGAAAACTTCCCAGATACATTAGAAATTAGTATTAATAAAATGAAAAAAACACAAATTACACATTATCATACAGTGGATTTGCCTTTTTATTTTTCAACTTTTTTCAAAAAAAGTCGTGGCAGAAAGATTGGGTATGTCCATTTTGTTCCTGAAACTTTAGAAGGAAGTTTAGATTTACCTTGGATTGCAAAAGTTGTATTTTACCGGTATTTAGTTGATTTTTATAAACGAATGGATCATCTGGTTGTGGTAAATCCTAGCTTTATTCCGATATTGATGGAGTTGGGGATAAAAGAAGAAAAAATCACGTATATTCCTAATTTTGTTTCTAAAAAGATGTTTTATGAATATAAGGATGAAAAAAAGGCTTCTGTCAAAAAAGCAAAAGGATTTAAAGAAAGTGATTTTATTGTGTTTGGTGCAGGGCAAATTCAGGACCGCAAAGGGGTCGATGATTTTGTTGAATTAGCAAAAGAAAATCCGCACATGCAATTCATTTGGGCAGGTGGTTTTTCATTTGGGAAGATGAGCAGTGGGTACGAAAAATACAAAGAAATTTACGAGAATCCACCTGAAAATATGACTTTTACAGGAATTATTTCCAGAGAAGAATTGGTAGATTATTACAATATTTGCGACACTTTTTTGTTGCCATCTCATAATGAATTATTTCCAATGTGTATTTTAGAAGCCTTTAATTGTGGTGCAGTTGTAATGCTACGCGATTTACCATTGTATCAATCGATTATTGACGGAGATTTTTTACCGGCTAAGGATATGCAAGACATGCACAAAATGCTAAATGATATGACAAAGAATCCTGAACTTTTTGACTCTTATAAGAAAAAGTCTCGTAAAGCTGCTCAAAAGTATTCCGAAGAAAACTTGAGTAAGATATGGTATGATTTTTATTTAGAGCAAGCGGCGGTCGAGCATCGTCATTTTTCAGTTCAAAGTGATGATTAGTTTTTTTAGAAGGGGGGAGAAAAGGTGAAAATTGGCTTTTTTACGGATACGTATTTTCCACAAATTAGCGGCGTAGCGACATCTATTCAGACTCTAAAAAATGAATTGGAAAAACGAGGGCATGAGGTTTATATTTTTACGACAACTGATCCAAATGCAACAGATTCTGAATATGGAATTATTCGTATGCCTAGTATTCCTTTCGTGTCGTTTAAAGATAGAAGGGTAGTTGTTAGAGGGATGCTCTACGCTTATTCTGTGGCGAAAGAATTAAACTTAGATATTATTCATACCCACACTGAATTTGGAACAGGAATTTTAGGGAAAATCATTGCAAAGAAGCTGCAAATCCCGTGTGTACATACGTATCATACAATGTATGAAGACTATTTACACTATGTCTTAAAAGGGAAAGTCATTCGTCCAGGGCATGTCAAGCAATTGTCACGTTTATTTTGTAATCATCTTAGTGGGATTGTCTGCCCGAGTGACCGTGTAGTGAGTACGCTCTCCAAGTATAATATTTCTGTCCCGAAAGAAGTCATTCCCACAGGGGTAAACTTAGCCAAATTCGAGCAACATCGAAGAGAAAATGAGATAGATGTCCGGCAGAGGTTTGGCATCGCAAGTGATAAAATTCTAATGCTTTCTCTTAGCAGGCTTTCGTTTGAAAAAAACATTCAAGCAATTTTAAGTGGGATGAAAGAGATTCATGAAGATGAAAGTCAGGTACACTTATTAGTTGTGGGGGATGGACCTTACCGAGAATCATTAGAAGAACTTTGTGAACAGCAAGGGATCACAAGTTATGTGACTTTTTCTGGAGAGGTTTCAAATGAACTGGTTGGAGAGTTTTATCGTCAGGCTGATTATTTTGTTAGTTGCTCTTCTTCTGAATCTCAAGGGCTGACCTATATTGAAGCCATGGCATCGGGGGTAAAATGTGTTGTTAAAGGCAACGAATACTTAAATCAATTGTTTACAGATAGTTCATTAGGAGTGACTTTTGAGCAAGATGAGGAATTTTCTGCTACCTTCCTTGCTTATCTAAAACAAGGGCACTTATTCCAAGACAATACTCAGAAAAGACAAGAGGCACTTTCTGCCATTTCAAGTGACACTTTTGGCGAAAAAATGTTATTGTTTTATCAAAAATCACAAAGCTATTATCAGGAAAAAGCGAAAGAACAAGCGGAAGAATCTAGTTCGATTAAGCTTTTTAAACGCTGGTAATGAATCTTTAAGGAGAGTTTCATGAGTAAAAAAAATCGTTTTTATCTCGTTCTAGTAGTAATTTTGGGAGCTTTTGTGCTCACACATGAACTCTCAAAAATCAGTTGGCAAAGTATGAAGACTGAATTTAGTCAACTGAACTGGGGCTGGTTGCTTATTGCAGCACTTTGTATGTTGTTCTATTGGGGAATGGAAGCCAGAGTCATTCAAGTTCTCTCTAAAAAAGAGAATAAAGATTTGTCCTTTGCACATGTATACCGTATCCCACTTATTGAGCATTTATTCAATTCTATTACCCCTTTTTCAACAGGAGGACAGCCAGCTCAACTTGTAGCACTTAGCCAAGCTGGTGTAGATCCAGGAGTAAGTGGTTCCATTTGTTTAATGAAATTCGTTATTTATCAAGTCCTAATTGTTGTGAATTTTATTGGTTGTGTTATTTTTGGGTTTAAAATTATTGAAACACAGCTAAATACACTATCATTGTTTGTTATTTTAGGTTTCTTAATACATGTAATTGTTGTAGTGGTACTCTTGATGCTGATGTATTGGTATCCGATGACCAATAAAATTGTTCATTTTTGTTTGAAGTTTGTCAAAAAATTTACAACAGAAGAACGTGGCTTGAAAATGGAACAATCAATTTTGCAAAAAATGGAAAACTTTTACGAAGAAAGTAAATATATACGCTCTCAAAAAAAATTAGTCTTGCGGGTGTGTGTGTTGACATTTTTCCAATTAGCCTTTTATTATGTTGTCCCTTATTTTATTTTGCTAAGCCTAGGGATACAAAATGTTAGTCTCTTTCATGTAGTAATTATGCACGCATTTATTATTTTGATTATTTCTTTGTTTCCAGTACCTGGAGGAGCAGGAGGAGCAGAATATACCTTTACTTTACTATTTGGAACATTCGTCCTTGTCAAAGCTAAGTTAGTTTTTGCCATCATTTTGTGGCGGATTATTACATTATATATGGGCATTGTTTTAGGTCTGGTTACTTTAGTATTTCGACCTAAATCACTTCGGAAAAAATCGATTGAAAACTAAATTCAATCGATTTTTCTTTTTCATTTGTTCAAGAAAGCGTATAATAGAATTGAAATAAAAGGGGGAAAAAGCATGACAAAAATAGGATTTATCGGTACAGGAGTAATGGGTACCTCTATCGGGCAACATCTGCTAGAGGCAGGACATACGTTGGCTGTTTTCAATCGTACGAAAAGTAAAACGGATCAGCTAGTCAAATTAGGTGCTACCTATAATGCAACGCCCAAAGAAGTCACGCTAAATAGTGATGTGATTTTTAGCATGGTTGGGTATCCTCAAGATGTAGAAAAGATTTATTATGGCGCAGAAGGGATTTTTTCTGCCGATGTAACAGGTAAATATTTAGTCGATATGACAACAAGTACACCATCACTTGCGATAAAAATCGAGAAAAAAGCCCAAGAATTGGGAGCTAAATCATTGGATGCTCCTGTTTCTGGTGGGGATATTGGAGCTCAAAAGGGGACGCTTACAACAATGGTTGGTGGTGAAACCGAGACTTATCAAGAGCTTTTGCCTTTATTTAAGGTATTTAGTAGCAAAGTGAACTTACAAGGTGGGCCTGGTGCTGGGCAACATACTAAAATGGCAAACCAAATTATGATTGCAGGTACTATGACAGGTATGACAGAATTATTAGTCTACGCACAACATGCAGGCTTAGATGTTGAGAAAGTACTGGATACGGTTGGTGGGGGGAGCGCGGCAAACTGGTCACTAACTAATTATGCTCCACGTATTTTGCAACAAGATTATTCTGCGGGTTTCTTTGTTAAACATTTCATTAAAGATTTGGGAATTGCACTAGATGAAGCAAAAAAAATGAAAGTGCAATTACCAGCAACTGAACAAGCCAAAAAAATGTATGATGAATTAGCACATTTGGGTTTTGAAAATGATGGAACGCAAGCGTTAATTAAATTGTGGTGGAACAAAGGAATTTATGAAAATTAAAATTTGATTAATAAAAAAAAAAGTTTAAAAAAAAAAGCATTTTTTCATGCAGGATGGCACATAGTTTGCTACAATGTACAAGAACGTGATTACAAAGGAGGGTATCCCCCATGAAAAATTCGCAATTGGTTGCCATTATTAAACGTTTAGAGGCAATGATTGATGCACAAGATAACGAAATTCAAGTTCGTCGCTTTGAAAAAGAAGGAAATGAGCGTTGTGTTGTCAGCTATGATAGTAGTAGTGAAATGTTTGATCTAACTGAAACAGGTGCACAACAAGGATATGAATTTGATGATATTGACCTTGTCGCAATGGAAATTTATGAATTATTGCAAGATTAACTTTAAAATCTAAAAAGAGTTTGGGTATGCTAATGCGCTACCCAAACTCATTTTATTCTCTCTAAACAACAACGAAAAAAAAGAGAAGTGGGTGACAATATGGGGGAACAAATTCCATTTCCATTAAATTTCAAACGGTATCAAGAAATTGGTGAAGAGGCATTATTGAATGAAAAGTATGATGTTGCTTGTGAAAACTTTGAAAATGCGTATGAAATGGAGCAAGACTTTTCTATCAATACACGCTTAGTTTATACATTGTTGCAGATACATCAAGTGAAAAGAGCTCTGAAAGTAGCAAATGAAATGAAGACTACTTATTTTTCGCAGCAAAAACAGCTTCCTTTATTAATCGAAACATTACTGCTAAATAAGTATCCGCTAGAGGCCAGAAAAGCTTTGAGATTTCTTTCAAATAATAAAAAAAAGCGAGAGTTTCTTGAAAGAATTGTCCAGCTTGAACGCGCATTAGCTTTAATTCCAACTATAGAAATGCAAGAACAGAGGAAATGGTTAAATAGTTTTGAAACAATGACAGGAGCTGAGCAACTAACAGGATTGTCGCACGTAAACAGTGTACCCGTAAAAATTTATCTAGAAAGCCTAGAGCCTTTTTTAGAAGATTCAGATTTTCATCCTCTTGTTCGCGCTGCAATTTTAGAAACGCTTGTTGAGCTGAAACTAGATAAATCTTTTGTGTATTTAACCTACAAAAATAGAAAGCTCCAAATTGTTCCAGCAGAGCTGGAGACTATTTCAGAGTCTACTTTATTTGGAAAAATGAATAAAACCTTAGCAGACAAGCTGCTAGACAGCAATCCAACTCTTTATTCGATGTTGAAAGAAGAACTTTATTTTCAGTTTGCAATTATTTATCCTAGACCTGAACAGTATGTTTTAGATGTCGATTCTTGGGTAGAGGCATTAATAGAGAGATATACTGGTTCACAGTCTCAACAGGAGCCTTTAGTGTTAACTGAGACGATTCAAGAAATCGAATTATTGATTCAAACTTTTTTTTATTCGTAAACGAGTACTAGATAAAGGGAATTCATTGTAAAAATGTTTACATTTCTTTGTTGATAGTGTACTATTGTAAAGGATGCAATTGAATTATAGAATTGTGAATAAAAGATATTTCGGAGGGAATTTTAATGTCAGCCAAATGGGAAAAAAAAGGCACAAATGATGGTGTGCTAACTTTTGAAATCGATACAGATACAATTGAAAAAGGCTTGAAAGTCGCTTTTGATCGTGTGAAAAAAAATCTAAACGTACCTGGATTCCGTAAAGGAAAGGTATCTAGAACAGTCTTTAATAAAATGTATGGAGAAGCTGCTTTATACCAAGACGCATTGAATGCAGTACTTCCAGAATGTTACGATGCTGCGGTTAAAGAATCAGGCATTGAAGCTGTTTCTCAACCAAAGATTGATGTTGAAAGCATGGAAGAAGGCCAACCTTGGGTCATTACAGCAGAAGTAACTGTAAAACCTGAAGTTAAATTGGGCGAATACAAAAACCTAACTGTTGAAAAACAAGATCGTACAGTTACGGATGAAGATGTTGAAGCAAACCTAAAACAAAAACAAGAACAACAAGCAGAATTAGTGCTGAAAGAAGAAGAAGCTGCTGCTAATGGCGATACTGTAGTGATTGACTTTGAAGGATTCAAAGACGGAGTTGCTTTTGAAGGCGGAAAAGGTGAAAATCATTCTCTAGAACTTGGTTCAGGTTCATTCATTCCTGGTTTTGAAGAACAATTAGTAGGAAAAAAAGCTGGAGAAGAACTTGATGTTACTGTTACTTTCCCAGAAGAATACCAAGCAGAAGACTTAGCAGGTGCAAAAGCAGTCTTTAAAGTGAAAGTTCATGAAGTAAAAGCAAAAGAGTTGCCAGAACTTGATGACGAATTTGCAAAAGATGTGGATGATGAGGTAGAAACTTTAGCGGAATTAAAAGAAAAAATCCGTAAAGAATTAGAAGAAAATAAAACAAATGCTGCTGATGAAGCAGTGAAAGAAGCTGCGATTCAACAAGCAGTTGCGAATGCTGAAATCGTAGAGCTACCACATGTAATGGTACATGATGAAGTACACCGTAGTATGGATCAATTCTTAAACAATATGAAACAACAAGGTGTATCACCAGAAATGTACTATCAACTAACAGGTACAACCGAAGCAGATTTACACAAACAATTTGAAGAAGAAGCTGAAGTTCGTACTAAAACGAATTTGGTAATTGAAGCAGTTGCTGCTAAAGAAGGTTTCGAGGCTACTGATGAAGAAGTAAATGCAGAAATCAAAGACTTAGCAGAACAATACAATATGGAAGAAGCAGCAATTCGTAATGTGTTGACTCCAGACATGTTAAAACATGATATTGCAATGAAAAAAGCTTTGGAAGAAATTACTGAAACTGTTAAAGAAGCGTAAGTTTATTTCTAAGTATGTGAAAAGGAGCTAGGGTTGATTTTTGACCTAAGCTCTTTTTTTCACGATAGCGAGCAAATAATTCGCTTCCGCTTCTTTTTGTGATAATATGTAGAAATAGACAAGCCATATCATTTTTTATGAATGATTGCTTCCATTGATTAAGGAGGGAAAGATATGTACGATAGCTCAGACAATAGCGGCGGAGTACGTTGCTCTTTTTGTGGCAAATCACAAGATGAAGTGAAGAAGATTGTCGCTGGTCCTGAAGTATATATTTGTAATGAATGTATCGAATTATGTAAAGAAATTATTGATGAAGAACTTCATGAAGAATCAATTCAAGAGTTTCTAGAAGTTCCTAAACCAAATGAAATCTTAACCAAGCTTAATGAGTATGTTGTTGGACAAGAACGTGCGAAAAGAGTTTTAGCTGTTGCTGTCTATAATCATTATAAGCGAATTAATAGTTTAGCTGAAACAAACAATGACGATGTAGAAATTCAAAAAAGCAATATCTGCTTGATTGGACCTACAGGATCAGGAAAGACCTTTCTGGCACAAACCTTAGCCAGAAGTCTTAACGTTCCATTTGCCATTGCAGATGCCACCAATCTAACGGAAGCGGGGTATGTCGGCGAAGATGTCGAAAATATCTTGCTGAAACTTTTACAGTCAGCTGATTTCAACGTAGAAAAAGCCCAAAAAGGAATTATCTATATTGATGAAATTGATAAAATAGCGAAGAAAAGTGAAAATGTTTCGATTACACGAGATGTTTCGGGCGAAGGTGTACAGCAAGCCCTGCTCAAAATACTAGAGGGCACAGTTGCAAGTGTTCCACCACAAGGCGGCAGGAAACATCCGCAACAAGAGCTTATTCAAATTGATACAACGAATATTCTCTTTATTGTCGGTGGAGCCTTTGATGGGATTGAAACGATTGTAAAGAACCGTCTTGGGGAAAAAGTAATTGGGTTTGGCGTGACTAACAAAAAACGTGATGAATCTCAAAGTCTGATGCAAGCTATTATTCCAGAGGATTTGCTAAAATTTGGTCTAATACCAGAATTTATCGGACGTTTACCGATTATGGCGGCTTTAGAAAAATTGACAGAAGAGGATTTGGTACGGGTATTAACAGAACCTAAGAACGCTTTAGTCAAACAATATCAAAAGTTAATGGCGCTTGATCAAACGGAACTCGTCTTTGATGATGATGCACTGAAAGCAATTGCGCATCTAGCAATTGAAAGGAACACGGGTGCTCGTGGGCTTCGTTCCATTATCGAAACGGCCATGATGGACACGATGTATGAGGTTCCAATACGTGAAGATATTAAAAAAGTAAACATCACCAAAGAAACAGTTGAAGGAACTGGAGAACCAGTTTGGACGCTTGACAAAGAACAAAACACAGTAGAATAGAATGGAAGCTGTTAGTATTTGAGTTGCTCAGATGCTAGCAGTTTTCTTTCCTTGTCAGCACAACTATCAATCTGGACTGCTTAAAAAGGAGAAAAGGATGAATCAAGAACAACAAGAACAACAAGAACAACAAGAACAACAATATTTGATCAAAACAATCGCGAGTATTGTAGAAGAAAAAGCAAGTATACAAGCTGAATTAACCGAAGTTGAAGCTGGTCATAAAGCTCACTTGGAAGAAAATGGTCAGCTCAAAATTCAAGCCGGCTCAATTGGAGCGCTCATGGAAACTTCTTTTTCAATCCGTGAAAAGGAACAAACACTTTCCGTAGATGGATTCTTGCTGACACAAAAACGCGAACGGCTCTCGATTCTCAATAAAATGGAGCCCAAGCCTTACTTTGGTCGAGTAGATTTTCATGAGGAAGATGAGGAGCAAACAGAGAAAATTTATTTAGGGATTTCTTCTTTAAAAAATCATCAGCTTGGGGATTATCGGATTTATGACTGGCGGGCTCCTATTGCACATTTATATTACGAAGGGAAATTAGGCGAAGCAAAATATCCTAGTGTTTCAGGTGAACAAGAAGTGATAGTGGAGCGAAAGCGACAATACATTATTGAAGATGGAGAGCTTGAAAGCTTTGCAGACACGATAGAAACGATTGGAGATGAGGTCTTACTAGAAGTTTTAGGCCAAAAGTCAAGTTCGCGCATGAATAACATTGTTGCCACAATCCAAAAGGAACAAAATGAAGTAGTCCGAGATTTATATACTCCAGTATTGGTGGTTCAAGGAGTAGCTGGAAGTGGAAAAACATCTGCGATGCTTCAGCGAGTGGCTTACTTACTTTATCATTTTCGTGAAAAAATTTCGATGAAAGATATTCTGTTATTCTCGCCTAATCGCCTTTTTAGTGAGTATATTGCCAATGTTTTGCCTTCTCTCGGTGAAGCAGAATTAAAAACAAAATCTTATCGGGAGTTTATTCAGCAATATTTACCAGGAATAAAAATCGATTCCTTGAAAAAAGATTTTGCTCAACTAAAAGAAAATGAATTGTCGGGGAATGACCAAGTAAAAGCGATTAAAAAGAGTCGGAGTTTTTTTGAAGCATTGCCTCTCTATCTTGAAAGTTTGGCGACTCGTGGCATCCAGTGGAATACGATTAAGCTCGAGGAAGAGATTGTTTTTTCCAAGCAAGATTTAAAAGCATTATATAGAAAAATAAATGTCAAATTGCCCATAAATGAAAGAATGAAAAAGCTGCAGCAGCTATTGCTCCAAAAAGTAGAAGAAAAAAAATCCCAGGAAATGAAGGCAGAATGGGTAGAAAAAGAAGTGGAATTAATTAGTGAGCAAGTCATTCAAAAAATTGAACAAGAGCAAATTGATAAGACCTTCTTTTCGATGGATGCAGTTCAAGAAGAAGCTGCTAGAGAGATTGTATCAAAAAAATATGCTACTGTAGTGAAAAAGATTCGCAGGATGAGTTTTTGGAATTTACGTAAGCAATACTTACATTTATTGACTCGAATTCTTGACTTTTTAGACTCAAATTCGATATCAGCTGCAGCCTGGAAAAGTGATATCGAAATGACGCGACTAAGTCTGATTGACAAAAAACTGTCTCTTGTAGATGCCACCATTTGTGTCTGGCTTCGAAAAGCTTTTTTAGATTTTACGCCTAAAAATGCCTATCGCTATATTTTTATTGATGAAATTCAAGATTATACTTTCCCAGAGTTAGCATTGCTTAAGGCTTTATATCCAAATGCTAAATTTACTTTATGTGGTGATTTAAACCAAAGTCTATACGGGAAAAGGGATGTTTTACAAGAATTGCCTTATTTATTTTCAAAAGAGCAGACGAAAAAAATCCAATTAACAACTAGTTATCGTTCGACGCAAGAGATTAATTTGTTTTCTTTGGCTATACTAGGAGAAAAAGTGGAAAATGTAAAAGCATATGGCCGTAGCGGACAAAAGCCAACACTTAAAAGCGTAGCAAATGAACAGCTGATGGCGCATGCGATTGTGCAACAGATTCAATCACAAAAAAGACAAGCAGGTAGAACGGTGATTATCGGCAAAACGATGCAAGAATGTCAAACGGTTTATGAGTTAATCAAAGAGCAAATTTCAGTAAAGCTAATCAAAAATGAAACCAGTAATCCTAGTGCTGATGTGCTGATCATTCCAGCATTTTATGCAAAAGGTCTTGAATTTGATGAGGTGATTGTGTGGAATGCTTCAAAAGACAATTACAGCACTTCTGAGGCTAAAAATACACTCTATACGATTTGCTCTCGAGCGATGCACCAACTGACAGTATTCGTAATTGGGGAACCCAGTCCCTATATCACCAGAATTCCAGATGACTTGTACGAAAAACAACAAAAAGAAAATTGATAGAACGTGAAACAACTTATGTTTCGCAACAGTTTTTTTTAGCATTCTGTAGGTAGCTTTTTTAAACTATGGTACAATAGTGGAGAATTAATTTTTGAGAAAGAGGTGAAGGGATGAAAGTTCATCATGCAGATATCGTGATTAGTGCGGTTGATAAAAAGCAATATCCAGAAACGGATATTCCAGAGATTGCTTTAGCTGGAAGGTCCAATGTTGGCAAGTCTTCTTTTATCAATACATTGTTGGAACGAAAAAACTTGGCTAGAACTTCTAGTAAACCAGGTAAAACCCAAACGCTAAATTTTTACCTCATTGAAAATAGTTTTCATTTTGTCGATGTTCCTGGATATGGTTATGCAAAAGTATCAAAAACAGAACGTGCAAAATGGGGCAAGATGATTGAAACCTATCTCACACAGCGGTCACAACTTAGAGCAGTTATTTCTTTGATAGATGTTAGGCATGCGCCATCTAAAGAAGATGTGCAAATGTATGAATTTCTAAAATATTATGATATTCCAGTGATTGTAGTAGCAACAAAAGCAGATAAGATTCCTAGAGGGAAATGGAATAAACACGAGAGCATGATTAAAAAATCACTGAATTTTGATGGGAATGATCATTTTATTTTATTTTCATCTGAAACAAAACAAGGAAAAGAACAAGCTTGGTCTGTTATTGAAGCCTATTTAGAACTTCCAGCAGATGACGCGGGGAATAAGGAATGAGAAACGATGGAATTTAATGAATATCAAGAATTAGCTAATCGGACACTTTATGGGACAGAACAGGTTTTGACTAACTGTGCTTTGGGCTTGGCAAGCGAAACAGGAGCAGTACTTGAGCAAATCCAAAAGTACACCTTTGAAAGCCAAGAGCTAAATCGGGATGCTTTAATCAAAGAATTGGGGGATGTCCTTTGGTATGTAAGTCAAATATCAGACTGGGCAAATATTCCTTTTGAAGAGGTTGCAACGAAGAATTTGGCTCATATTGATAGTAAAATGAACAGCCATCGACCCATTCAAAAAAATTAAAAAATAGCAAGCTGAGAAGACTCTCTCAGCTTGCTATTTTTTCGTTTCTTTTTTGTTTTTTTCCTTGTCGTTGCTTGATTCTTCAACTTTTTCTTTTTTATCTGGGTCAATCGCAAATTTATCAAACATTTCGTCTAATGAATCCTGACGTTTAAAAGTCAATCCCATAGTTTCCATCTCCTATTATTGTTTGATAATAGTTTAGCATAAAAATCGTAAGTTTGCTATTTCTCTTTTTTGGTTATGTAAGAACCGGGAGTATAACATTTAAAAGACAAAGTAGTTTTTTGTTCTAAAAGCTTTTGTGCCAGCATTTTTCCGATAATTGGTCCAGTCGTCAAACCAGAAGAGCCAAGACCACTTGCAACATATAAGTGCTTAGTAGAATCAGGAGCGCCAAAAAAAGGTAAATAGTCGGACGTATAAGCACGTGTACCAGTTCGAATAAATTCCTGTTTGAAGCTTGCGATTTTTGGTGCTAAATCGGAAGCGTGGACAATTAACTCATGAATTTTTTTAGAGTCAAAAGATAAGTCAAATGCTTGATCATTCTCGTGTGTGGCCCCAACGAGGAGTTCTCCATTTTGAGAAGGAATTAGGTCGCCTTCGCCCTGAGGCATTACGACTGGCCAAGTATGAGTCTGGAGCTTGGTTTGAAGCCCCACTAGCTGTCCTTTTTGTGGTCTAACATCAACGGTAAATCCTAAAGGTTCAAGTAAGGAAGGTAGCCAAGCACCAGTCGCAAGAATTAAAAAATCAAATGCTAATCGCTCTTGGTTCAAGTAAACGTCCCACTTATCTAGCTGAGGCTCAATGCCTGTTACTTTGCTCTGTCTAAATTCTCCGCCAGTCCGAATAAATGCCTGTTTTAACGTTTTAATGAGCAGTGCTCCATCTACTCTTGCTCCCCCTGATATGTATAGAGCATCAGTTTGGGGCTCTAACAGTGGGAATCTTTTTTTTATTTGTTCAGGAGATAAGCGAACAATTTCTCCAATCTCTGGTGCCTCTTTTTTTCTTTCGCCAGCTATTTTTTCTAATTTTTGGAGTAATTTTTCATTTTTTTTGAATAGAAGTGTCCCTACTTTAGCGTAGAGAGAAGGGGAAAATCCAGATACAAACTGTGTGAGATCTTCTAGCAACTCAGGGTAAAATTTTGCTCCTTCTCTTGCTAATTCATACCATGCCTTGTTGCGCCTTTGTGAGAGCCACGGAGAAATAATACCAGCTGCCGCACTTGTTGCTTGACCAAAACCATCATCAAGTAGCATTACCTGATGTTTGCCTGATTGTTGTAAATAAAAAGCAGCGGTTGAGCCAACAACTCCTCCGCCAATAATTCCAATTTTCAAAGAAATCCCTCCAGTAGGTTATGAGTTATTCCAGTATAATACAATAAATACAAATAGTAAAAAGGATGTGAGGCAAAAGTAACGTACTTTGCCTCACATCCCAAAGTTAAATAACTATTTTTAATCAAACCGATTTGTTTAAAATGGTTCAACGTGTACGTCAGTATCAAAAACTTTGTATTTTTCACTTAGCAGTTTTTCGATTTTTTCTGTAATATCGTGACTTTGTTTGACTGTCAGTGTAGAATCCATCAGTACAATGACATCTAAAAAAACATTGGCACCATAGGTTCTTCCACGAATGGCTCGAACATCCCGAACGCCGTCAATTGTTAAAATGTCTGCTGTATAAAGCTCTAATTGCTCTTCGGAAAAACCATCTGATAAAGAAAAGGCACTATCTCTAAAAATTTCAATTGCGGTTTTTACAATCAGTAATCCGACTACAATCGCAGCAAGATTATCAAGCCAGTACATATGAAAACTTGAAGCAACGATTGCTAACGCCGTTCCGATACTTGTCCAAGCATCGCTTCGATTGTCTTTAGCAGCTGCAAGTAAAGCACTACTTTTTACTTTAGCGGAAAGTTTTTTATTATAAAAATAAACGCCATACATGACAATTGCTGAAAAAATACCCACACAGGCAATAATGGGGTCCGGTTTTGAAAGTTCATGATGAAGCATGCTTTGAATAGACGAGAAAAGTACTTGTAAACCAACCATTAGCATGATGAATGAAGTCATCATACTGGCAACAGTTTCTACTTTCCAATGGCCGTATTTATGATCATCATCGGCTGGGCGTCTAGCCAATTTTAACCCGATTAATACCGCAACAGAGGCAATGATATCTGTTAGATTATTTAGTCCATCTGCTTGTAGTGCCTCGGAGTGGCCCCAAGATCCAACTGCTAATTTGAAAACAGAGAGAAAGATATAGGCTACAATACTTACAATGGCTCCCTTTTCAGCTGCTTTTAGCTCTTGGTAACGTTCTTCCATCATGTTCAATTCCCCCCATAACTATTTGTCACAATAGAAGCCATTATATCAGACCAAAGAACGAAAGACTAGGGATAAGGCAAGCCAAAATAATAAGACTTTTGTTATGAAATAAGGAAATAACACTTCCTAAATTAAAGACTAACTTTGGCTTAAAAAACGTTTAGGAAGTCTTTGATTTAAGATGATTCCTAAAATGCTGGCAGCAATCGCTTTAATAATTCCTCCAATAACAAATGGTGTAAAACCGACTGTAAATGCCTTAATCCAAGTGAGATCTAGTTGGAATTTTAGCCAAACAGTTCCAAGTACGAGGGAAATAAGAGCTCCTAATAAATTAGCCACAATTACTCTAGGATAGCTGGTATTTCTTTTAGATATCACTTTACCTGTTACATAAGCTTGAAGTAAAAAGGCTAGTAAGTAACCACCAGTGGGGCCAAATAAGACACCAATACCAGCGTGAGCACCAGCAAAAACTGGTAAGCCAATTGTTCCCAGTAATAGGTAAATAAAAACTGTGACAGTACTATTTAGCGGTGAAAGTAAAGTTGCAATGAGCCCAATTGCAAAAGTTTGACCAGTTAAAGGTACTGGTCCCAAGGGAATAGTAAATTGTGCTAGAATTGCGATGAGTATAGCACATTCAGCGTTAATAATTTGTTGTTTTATCTTTGTGTTTCGCATAAAGCACCTCTTTGTTAACTTTTTTAGAATTAAAGGTTAACATTAAAAGCGGAAATTTGCAACAAAAAAAGAAAGCAAGTTGAAGGAAAGTACAACCATTTTGTGATCCAAACCAAAAGAGTAGTTCACTTTATAGCTTTACTCTCTTTAATCCAGTAGTTAATGGTAAGGGGATTAAATGTTCTAAAATTCTTTGATTGTTTCCAAAAGAGAGCTGATTTTTGATACTATCGACTGTTCTACCAATTGAATGGATTATTTTTTTCGGTATCAGAGGTCAGAGCGTAGTAAGCATGAAACATTTCGCTGGGGAAATTGGCTAAAGCTCTTCTTTTATTGGTATTGGGACTCTTTCATTCTCTATGAGAATAATTATGTGTGACCATGATCAAGCACCTCCAAACTTATGTTACTAAATTAGAGGTGCTCTTTTTAGTCGTATCTTATTATCGCATCAGTTCTAACACTCTTTCTTGTCTCTTTTTATTTGACTTTCAAGTTGGTAGTTACTGGTGCGAGGAATTTAAAAAGGCTGTAGCTTCTTTATTCACGTCTTTAAGTGAAATCCCTTGTTTTTGAGCTGCAAAGAGACAACCACAGTAGCACTGACGATATACATTGTATTCCTTGCATAATTCTACGGAGCGTTTGTAGCCATTGTTCTTTTTAAAATCACTAGGCAAATAATTGACTGAAAATATTTTTTGGATTTCAATACCGATGGAGTTAATCACTTGACTATTCTTTTTGGGAGAGAGTGTTAACGCGCTACCGAAATAATCAAAGGCCAACTCTTGGGCTTTTTTGGCAACCAAATCTAGACGCATTTGAAAACAAGCACTACACCTTTTTCCCCCTTCAGGTTCGTCAACTAAATGCTTTTCTTGGACCATTTTTACAAACTGATTTGGCTCATATGGGGCACTCAGAAACTGAATATTGGTATTATTTTTAGCATTAAAATCTCTGATAAAGTCTTTTTGGACTTGCTCGCGTCTCAAATACTCACTTCTTGGATGAATATTGGAATTCGCAAAATAAATCGTAATATCAGCAAATTGATTGAGGTATTCTAAAGTATAAGTACTACAAGGGGCACAGCAACTATGCAATAAAATCTTAGGGCGAATAGTTTGCGTTTGCCAGGTTTGAATCATTTTTTGTAGTAACCGATCATAGTTGATTTTTTGGTTGGGGTTCATTTTTTCTAGTAACTCATCTGCATTAATCATAAAAGACACCTCTAAATAGTAGCATTTAAAAATCAATCAAATATTTCTTCATTTTTCTACGGAATATTGACTTTATACTTATACTATCACGAAAAAAAAAAAGTCGAAAGAAAATTAAGTAAAAAAGCTTTTCAAATGGGTCAGTTCTTGCTATTCTTAGTCTTGGTTCCGCGATAAATTTTTAAGGAGAATGAGAATGAGCAAAATGGAAGCCTACAGAAAAAGTGAGAAGTTGAAGAAAGCACTTGTGATTTTGATGACAGGGATCACTTCAGCCATTGCTTTGAATATGTTTTTAACCCCAGCAAAAGTTTTTTCTGCTGGAATGAACGGAGTATCGCAATTATTATCCAGCATTTTGGAAACGACTTTTAATATACATATCAGTACCGGGATATTTATATTGATTTTAAACGTACCGATTGCAATTCTCGGATGGGTAAAAATAGGGAAGTCATCGACAATTTTGAGTTTTGTCAATGTAGTTTCTGTGACATTGTTTACGTTGATTATTCCCGTACACTCTATTTCAACTAACCCTTTGATGAATGCTATCATTGGTGGCGTGCTTGTTGGGATTGGGATTGGGTTTTCTTTGAAATATGGGTTTACAACAGGTGGAACCGATATTATTTCGCTCATTTTGTCTAAAACAACGGGTCGAACTGTCGGGAGTCTGTTATTTACGATTAATTTAGTCGTAATCTTTTTGGCAGGTCTTTTGTTTAACTGGGAAAGTGCGCTTTATACGATTATTTCAATTTATTGTATGACTCAAGTTACAGACATGATACATACGAGTAACCAAAAAATTACGGCAATGATTATTACTCAGGAACCACAATCTGTCATGAGTTCTATTCAAAAAAGATTAGTCCGCGGCATGACTTTGATACCAGCAAAAGGAGCAAGGTCCAAGGTTCAAGGTGAAATGATTTTGATCGTGATCACGAGGTACGAAGTGTACGATTTAGAACAGGCAATTTATGAAATTGATCAAAATGCTTTTGTAAATATTATGCCCACACAAACGGTTCTAGGGAAATTTTGGAATGAGGAAGAGCAAAAAGTAATTAAGAAAACTTGGGATAAAATTGAAAAAAAAGAAAACGAATAATTATACAAAAATCATACAAAAATAACAGCTTTGGCTGTTATTTTTTTTCTAAATATGCTATGATTTTCTAAACTATTATAAAAGGATGTTGGCAAGATGAAAGAATGGCTATCAGGAACATCGGCTATAAACGAAAAAGGTCACCTCTGCATCGGTGGGTGCGATACGGTGACATTATCCGAAAAATTCGGTACGCCTCTTTTTGTTTATGACGTGGCATTGATTAGAAAAATGGCTCGTGGTTTTAAAGAAGCTTTTGAGCAATTAGGTATGAAACATAAAGTAGCATATGCGAGTAAAGCATTCACTTGTTTAGCAATCTATCAATTGATTGAACAAGAAGGCTTAAGTTGTGACGTTGTCTCTGCGGGAGAGTTGCATACTGCGCTAAAAGCAGGTATGGCTCCAGAAAAGATTGCGTTTCATGGAAACAATAAAACTTTTTTTGAGTTAGAAATGGCTGTGAACGAAAAAGTGGGTACAATTATTGTAGATAATTTTACCGAGATTGCCTTACTTTCAGAAATACTGTCACAAACGCAAACAACACAAAATGTCTTACTCAGATTGGCGCCAGGAATTGATGCGCATACACATGAGTTTATCATGACTGGACAGGAGGACTCAAAATTTGGTTTTGATGTTAAAAGTGGTCAAGCAGAACGGGCGCTTAAATTGGTTTTAGACAATCCGCATTTTTGTTTAAAAGGGTTACACTGTCATATCGGCTCCCAAATTTTTAATACAGAGGGGTTTCATGCGGCGACTGAGAAAATGATTGACCTAATGGTAGAGTGGGAACATCACTATCAGTTTACTGCTGAAGTTTTAAATTTAGGTGGTGGCTTTGGTGTCCACTATACAGAAGAAGATGAGCCGCTTGAAGCCGCAGAATATGTGCGCCAAATTGCTCAGATTGTTAAAAAGAGTTGCCAAGAGCATCTGTATCCTCTTCCGGAAGTATGGATCGAACCTGGACGATCAATTGTGGCTGAGGCAGGGACGACTTTGTATTCAGTTGGAGCAGTAAAAGAGATTCCGTCAATTCGTAAATATGTTTCGGTTGATGGGGGAATGGGCGATAATATTCGTACAGCTTTATATGATGCTAAGTATCAAGCAAAAGTTGCCAATCGGATGAGAGACAGACAAGAGCTAGAAGAAGTGGCCATTACAGGAAAGTATTGTGAGTCAGGAGATATGTTAATCCATAGTATTCAGCTTCCAAAATTGCATTACGGGGATCTTATTGCTTTGCAGACAACAGGGGCATATGGTTATTCTATGTCTAGTAACTACAATCGTAATCCTCGTCCTGCAGTTGTGTTTGTTGAAGAGGGGGCAGCTCAGTTGGTTATTCAGCGTGAAACGCTCGAGGATTTAATTCACTTAGATCTTCCTTTAAAATGAAGTAGAAAAAAGACGAGAATACGCTAGAGTGCGATTCTTGTCTTTTCGTAAATAGCCTGAGAAGTTTAGGAGGGAAAAACAGTGGATTTAGAAAGAGCAATGTTTGAACTCACAAAAAAATATACAGCATTTTTCAAACCTAGTTACTACATCCAGACATCCGACGGAGCAGCATTCGGTCTGTGCGAGCACGAATTGAGATGGTCAGCAAGTGAAATAAAGCTACCTATTTATTTATATTACATGGAACAAGTTGTCAAAGGAAACATTGATCCCACTTTAAACATACGCATACCAATTGATCACGTTCGGATAACTGGGTCAGGTGTGGTGCATCTTTTAAAAGAAAAATCAGTGTTTACGATTCAAGAATTGCTTCAGTATATGATTGCTGTTTCAGATAACGAAGCGACCAACCAACTCATTCGATATGTTGGTTTGACTACGATAAAAGCTTGGGCTAAAAAAAAGCACTGGGGCAACGAAGTTTTACTCAAAAGATATCTGATGGACTACGAAGCAAACGTAGCGAATGAATTGTCTGCTTACGGAGGGGTCGGCGTTTTAAGCGAGATAATAGCACTAGGAAAGCGATATCCTGCTTATAAAGAGCAGATTGAGCGGCCATTTTTAAAGCAACAATTGCGGAGCTATCTTCCTGGTGCTTTGGATGAAAGAGAAATAAAACATTTGACGATGCTAAATAAGACCGGAGAGGATCCAGATGTTCGCCATGACATTGCTCTTTTTAGATATCAAGCAAAAGAAATTTATGTAGCAACCTTTACCAATCAATTGATAGAAGAAGCTAAAGCGATTGAGTGGATGCAAGAAGTCGGAAAGCTAGTCTTTCATGCAAGTAGTGGACTGTATATCAAGAAAGGAAACGTGAGTAAAGATGAATTATTGGCTGAATAAACCCTCAACCTTTTTGTGGAAGTCACCAAATGACCATCCTCTAAAGGAAATGTTAAGAGCTCAAAAACGACGTGCGTATACATTTTATACGTTATCTGATGATGCTTGTCTGAAGCTGTATCAAGAACGGCTAGTAGACTCAGAGTTATGCTATGGTACAGAAGTTGAAGTTCTGGATGAAACGGATACTTACTATCAGGTTGCCGTGCCTTCACAAAGGAATCATGCGTTTAAAAACGGATATGAAGGCTGGATTTTTAAGGAAGATATCGATGTGTATCCAGGTGAAATCTTGGAAGGGGAGCAAAAGATTGTTGTTTTTCAACAAGAGGCAGAAATTTTGGTGGAAAGTAGTCCACAGGTAATCAAAGTTTCGCTAGGAACGGTTCTGCCATTCATTCAAGAAGAAGGAGATTTTTTCTATGTGCAAACGCCAAATGGTCGAGGAAAAGTTGCTAAAGAGGTAGCTCAGTTTTATAACAAGAACCAAAAAGAGGCAAAAAAAAGACTAATTGAGTTAGCCAAATCTTATCTGGATTTACGCTATGTTTGGTCGGGAGTGACACATTCAGGATTTGATTGTTCAGGCTTTATTTACACTTTGTTCAAAACCTTTGGCTGTGTATTGAGTCGGGATGCAGATGATCAGTCCCTAGAAGGACAAGAAGTTACATACTTAGAGGCTCATCCGGGAGATGTTCTTTATTTTGCTTATGATGAAGGAAAAGGAGTCGTCCATCATGTGGGACTTTATCTAGGTGAGGACCAAATGATTCATTCCCATACTCCAGGGTCTAAAGTAATGATTTCAACCATTTCTGGGACAAAGTATGAATCGGAGCTCTGTACGGTCAGAAGACACCTGCTTTAAAAATAAGAAAGAACGTGAAATCTTTTCTCTAAATGAAAGAGAGAGGATTTTTCTTTTTTAGTTCGTCCTATGTTAAACTATAAAAGAAAAAGTGAGTGAGGTGTTCAAATAGTGGGACTAGAATTTATCATTGGACCTGCTTCGTGTAATCACGAAAAAGCGTTAGTCCAAAAAGCGCAAGAATGGTTAAATAAAGATACGCGGCATGAGGTTTTTTACCTTGTACCCAATCATGTTAAGTTTGAAACGGAGATCAATGTTTTAAAACAATTAAAAGAAAAAAATGACCCAGAATCAAGTAGTTTTACAGCAACCAACTTACAAGTGTTTAGTTTCTCTAGGCTTGCGTGGTACTACTTGCAACATACAGCTATGTATCCTAAAAATCCGCTCAGTGAAGCGGGAAACTATATGGTGATTCGGAAAATACTACAAGAAAACGAAGCGAGATTGACCGTTTTTAGAGGAGAAATCAAAAAAAGAGGTTTCATCGAAAAATTGGCAGAGTTATTTGATGAATGGCAAAGTGGGAACATTGGCGTTTCTGACTTGGAAGCTGTAGTAGCGCAACTGGATCACTCACCAAAATCAGTGGACTTTCAATTAAAATTGCAAGATTTTGAATGCATTTATGCGGCTTATCTTGAAAAAATGGTGCTAGAGTCTGTGGGCTCAAAACAGCTTATTTTAAGTCTAGCTACCTATCTGCAAGAGCAAAATATTGGGCATATTCTTTTTATTTTATCAGGCTTCTCGAGCTTTACAGCAACAGAGGAGGTATTGATTCAGACTTTAATAGAAAAAGCAGGTGAAGTGAAAGTTGGACTTGTGCTGAATCAAGGGAGCATAGATTCAGAGCCTGAAAAAACAGCTCTTTTTTATGATTCCAAATTGCTTTATTATCGTTTGTACCATAAGGCGAGAGCTCTTGGTGTGCCCGTCTATAACGATACCAAATTAACGCTTCAAGAGGCGCAAGTGGCACAAGATATCAAACAATTAGATGCTTATTGGCAACAATCGCAAGAGTTAAGCGGAAATAATCAAGCTCATCACGTAGCAACAAACGATATGCTTCAAATTTGGCGTGCAGAATCCCCGTATGCAGAGGTCAGTCATGTTGCCAGAGAAATTCGAAAATTAGTGGTTAGTGGCAAGTATCGTTACCGAGATATTGCTGTTTTGACGAGGGATTTAGAGCATTATCGTAGTGTGTTTACGCCGGTATTCAAAGCGCATGAAATTCCAGCAGATTTAAATTTTGAAGTGAAAATGGAACATCACCCTTTAATTGAGTATTTAAATGCTTTATTTGCACTTGTTCAAAGAAATTTTCGCTATCCAGATGTGATGCGTTTCCTTAGAAGTGAATTGTTTTTTCCGGGGATAGAGGGTCAACTTTCCTTAGTTGAATGGCAGAAAAAGCGGCAAGAGCAAAGAGAAAAAGTTGATTTAACTGAAAATGTGATGCTTGCGTATGGTTACGAGGGATATTACTGGACACAAGAAAAAGATTGGCAATATGTCTTTTATGATTTTGAGGAGCAGACGACAGATGTCGAGCGAAATCTTAAGATTCAAGAGGTTTCAAATGAGATTCGGAATTTACTTAGGAAAAATGTGTTGCCACTTTTTGATCAATTAAAAAAAGTGGCAGATGGACGAGAGGCGATAACATGTTTATATCAATTTTTGCTGAATTCTGGGACAGCCCAGACGTTGCTTTTTTTAAGAGATGAAGAGATTTCATTAGGTAATTTAGAAATGGCTAGAAACCATGAACAAGCTTGGAAAACATTGATGACTTTATTTGATGAATTTGTTCAGGTGTTGGGCGATGATCCATTTGAACTAGAGACATTTGTAGAAATTTTGCAAGCGGGATTAGAAGGAGCAAAATTTAAAAAAGTCCCTGTAACGCTTGATCAGGTGAGTGTTTCTGCCCTAGATTTGGTTCATGCCGAAAAAAAGAAAGTGGTATTTATCGTAGGTGTAACGGATCAGTTGCTGCCTCAAAAAGTTGAAAATAAAACCTTGTTATCACAAGAAGAACGTGATTTGTTTGATCGTACCTTGCCAGATGAGAAATTTTTGCAAGTAGATACTACGAGAACAATTGCAAGAGAACCGTTTATTGCCTATTTAGCGTTTACTTCTGCTCAAGAAAAATTATATATGAGCTATCCTACTTACTGTGATTGGGCAAAAGAAAGCCGTATCTCTGCTTATTTAGCTAGAATTGCTCAAGGGCTTCATGTCGAGATTAAAGAGAAATCGTTTATGGCAGATGGAAGGGCCACATCTACTGAATTTATCAGTACCAAACGCGCATTGATGAGTGAACTTATCCAGTTAAAACGTCAAGAAAAAGAAGACGGTCTTTCTTTGTCAGTTTTTTGGCAGCAGTTGGAGCGGTATTTGATGAAGGGAAAAGCAGAGGAACCGCTGCTTCAAACTATTTTTTCAAGTTTGTCCTACAAAAATACACCCGAAACGCTTAATTCGGATATTGTGACAGACCTTTATGGCGAAACCATCCATGCTTCTGTTTCAAAAATTGAAAGTTTTTATCAGTGTGAATATCAGTATTTTGTCAATTATGGCTTGAAATTAAAAGAACGAGAAATTTTTGGATTATCACCAGCTGCAACGGGAGAGTTTTTTCACGAAGCATTAGATTATTTGTTTAAAGTGCTCATTCGTGAGGGCATTTCACTTGCGACCATCAATCACGAAGAGCTTTTACGACTGACAGATGGTGTATTAAGTGAAATCTTAGGCGAGCAAAAGTTTGCCATATTGCATGCATCTAATCGAATGAATTACATCCGGTATCAATTAAGCAAAACCATTCAACGAGTGAGTTGGGCTTTGCAAAAACAAAGTCAACGAACCGGGATGACTACGCTGCAAACAGAAGTGTTATTTGGTCAGTTTGCAACGCAACAAGGTGGTTTGGACAGCTTGAGTTTTGACCTGACGGGTGGGAAACAATTAAAAGTCAGAGGGAAAATTGATCGGATTGATCAGATTAAAACGGATGAAGCAATTTATCTAGCTGTAATTGATTACAAATCAAGTGCACATAAGTTTGATTTTCGCGATGCCTACTATGGTGTGGCGATGCAAATGATTACTTATTTAGACATTGCACTTAGTCAAGCAGTAAAACTGGTGGGGCAAGCAGTGAAACCAGCTGGCGCATTTTATCTGCATGTCAAAAATCCAGTTATTGATGGCGAAATTTCTGATGAAAAATATATGGAAAAAATGTTACAAGAATTTGGCTACCAAGGTCTACTTTTGAAAGATGAAGCACTGGTTCGAAAACTAGATCCAACTGTTGAGCCGAAAACAAAATCACTGGTTTATCCCTTTAATGAAACTGCCAAAGGGGAAATAAAGTCGAATCAATTTGTTGATGAGGGGCAAATGAGTGCATTACTGGCGCATAATCAAAAGAATTTTAAAAAAGCAGGCGAAAAAATATACGAAGGCGAGCTATTGCTAAACCCAGCTTATCGGGATAAACAACGAATTGCTTGTAGTTTTTGTCCATTCAAAAGTGTATGTACCTTTGATCCAATGTTAGCTGAAAATACGTACCACCGCTTAGATAAGTTAAAGAAAGAGGACGTTTTGAAGCGAATACTAGACGAGAGCACCGAAGAGGGAGGCGAAGAAAAATGATTCCATTAAAACCAGAGAAAAGTAATTTTACAGATGGACAGTGGCAAGCAATCTATGACACGGGAACTAATATTTTGGTTTCAGCTTCTGCTGGTTCGGGTAAAACAACGGTTCTTGTAGAGCGTGTGATTGAAAAAGTGAAAGCGGGCGTAAATATTGACGAATTGTTGATTGTGACCTATACAGAAGCGGCAGCAAAGGAAATGAAAGCACGGATCGAACGTTCGTTAAAAGAAGCCATCCAAAAAGAAAAGGATCTTGCAGTAAAAAAACGCTATGTTCATCAGCTTACGCTCTTACCCACTGCAACGATTAGTACCTTGCATGCGTTTTGTTTACAAGTGATTAGACGATATTATTACTTCATTCATTTAGATCCAGTATTTCGTTTATTAACAGATGAAACGGAGATGCTCTTATTAAAAGAAGACGTCTGGGGAGAGTTGCGAGAAAAGTTATACGGAGAAGAAGACGAACTTTTTTATCAGCTGACGGAAAATTTTTCCAATGATCGAAGCGATGAAGGGTTTACTCAGCTAGTCCTTTCTTTGTACGAGTTTGCTCGAGCAAATCCCAATCCGACTGCTTGGTTGCAATCGCTTAAAGAAACTTACCAAGTCGAAAATGGTATTGAAGAATCATCCCTCTATCAAAAAGTGCTAAAACCTGATATTTTAATGAAACTAAACCTCGCTAAAAAAAATGTCAATGAGATGGAGCGTTTAGTTGAGGGGGAAGAAGAATTACAAAAAACCGCGCAGATTGTTCTTAACGAAGCACAGTATGTCAGACAATTGTCAGAGATGATGGAAAAGGATCAACTTGAGGATAGCTACCATTATTTGCAAGCAATGGAGTTTGTCCGTTTTGCTGGTGCGAAGAGAAGTGCAGAAGAAGCAATAAAAGAGGTAGCTCAAACAATTAAGCAAAAAAGAGATGAAAATAAACACTTGTTAACGGAGATGAGAAAAGGACTATTTGCTCTTTCTCCTCAAATAATGATTGATTTGATGAGTCGCTCGGCCGAACTCGTTCAGAAAATGAGTGAAGTTGTTCAACAATTTGATCAAGAATACCGAGCTAGAAAAAGAGAAAAGGGCGTTTTAGACTTCAATGATCTCGAGCATTATACCTTAGAGATATTAGCTCATTTTGATCAAGAAACTAAGGAATGGCAAGCAAACGAGGCTTCTAATCATTACCGTGAAAAATTTGCAGAAGTGCTGATTGATGAATATCAAGATATTAATAGACTTCAAGAAAGTATTCTTTTCTGGCTAAGAAAACCGACAGAGAATCAAGGAAATTTATTCATGGTGGGAGATATCAAACAATCTATTTATTCGTTTCGTCTCGCAGATCCAACTCTTTTCCTAGAAAAATATGTGGCTTATGAAAAAGAAAAAGATGGTCGCCGTATTATCCTTGCAGAAAATTTCCGGTCACGTAAAGAAGTACTTGATTTTACTAACTTAGTTTTTATGCAATTGATGAATAGTCCATTAGGCCAAATGGAATACGATGCGGATGCTCAACTCGTTTTAGGGTATCAAGAATTTCCAGAAGATTCCTGTCATCAAACGGAGCTCTTAATCTATGAGAGTGGAAATGATGCAACAGAGGAAATTGAGGAGATGGATGAACAGTTTGTGATTGATGATCGAACTGAGGGCGAATTGATGATGGTGGGACAAAAAATCAGCGAACTCATAGAGTCGAAGTTTCCTGTATATGATAAAAAAGAGAAAAAAAACCGGCCGATTCGCTATGAAGATATTGTGCTTTTGACACCGACAAAGAAAAATAATCTTGTCTTGTTAGACGTTTTACAGCAATTTGGAATTCCGTTAAAAGTGAACGATACGCAAAACTATTTTCAGGCAACAGAAATTCGAATTATGATGGCTTTACTGAGCATCATTGATAATCCCTATCAAGATATTCCACTGGTTTCTGTTTTACGCTCACCTATTGTCGGGCTTGGTGAGAATGAGCTGGCAATCATTAGGGTGCAAGATAAGGCGAATTCTTTCTATGAGGCCTTACTTGCTTATCATCAACAAACTAATCTGAAAAAAGACATCATTGGCTTAAGACAAAAAGTTGAGCAGTTCCTCTCTCAATTGCAAAGATGGCGGACGCTCGCTAGAAATCGCGAACTAATGACGTTGATTTGGACAATCTATGAAGAAACAGGGTTTTTAGACTACGTTGGCGGGTTGCCTTCTGGGCTTCAACGTCAAGCCAATCTTCATGCCTTATATGAGCGTGCAAAAAACTACGAGGAAACAAGCTACAAGGGGCTATTCCAGTTTGTAAGATTTATTGAAAAAATGCAAGAAAAGGACAAAGACTTAGCTGAGCCGAATCTTTCTGGCGAAGAGGATGCTGTTCGGGTGATGACGATTCATGCAAGTAAAGGATTAGAATTTCCTGTTGTGTTTGTTCTGGATATGACAAGAAGGTTTAATCTTTCTGATATTCGCCGTAGGTATCTATTTGATGAACAGCTTGGAGCGGGAATTCACTACATGGAGCCCAAAACAAGAAAATCTTTTACGACTTTACCAATGATTGCGATAAAAGAGGTCAAAAAGAAACGATTGTTGTCAGAGGAAATGCGCAAATTATATGTTGCCTTGACAAGAAGTGAGGAAAAACTCTTTCTGGTAGGATCCTATAAGGACCAAGAAACGGCTTGGAAAGAATGGAGTAGTGTCGCAGATGAGGAAGAAGTAGTTCTCAGTGAAGCTAGTAGACTATCTAGTCAGCATCTGCTGAAGTGGGTTGGGATGACATTGATTAGACATCCAGATGCCAAACAAGACGAGTGGGAAACTGCCAATGTTCCAGTTATTCTTGAGCATCCTGCTCATTTCCAAATCAACTTTTATCAATCCAAAGATTTCATGGAAAAGCAAACAAGTAGCAGTGTACTTGGCGAGGTAAAGAAAAACCAGCTTCAGTCTATCGAGATCGAACGAGAACTTAAAGAAGCTTACTCTTTGTTAGACTATCAATACGTCAATCAAGTGGCGACACATACGACTAGTTATCAGTCTGTTTCTGAGTTGAAAAGAGTATTCGAAGATCCAGATCAGTCAGAGTTGCATAACCTGGAAATTCGTTCGGAAAAAATATCTAGCGATCGTTCTTATCGTTTTGTACAAAATGAATTAGGGAAACCAGCATTTTTGAATACTTCTAGTAAAGTAAGCTACGCAGAAATAGGGACGGCAACCCATCTCATTATGCAACGGATCTCGTTGAAGAAAAAACCTTTACTGCTAGAGATTAAGAATTTGTTGGCACAACTTGTGCAAGAAAAAGCGATTGTACCAGAAATAGCAGACAAGATTGATCTTGAAGCAATTGAATATTTTTTTGCGAGTCAGCTTGGACAGGCCTTAATTGAAAATGAAGCAACAGTTCAAAGAGAGCAACCATTCTCAATGCTACTACAAGCAAATGAAATTTTTTCAAACTATCCAAAGGATGTAAGGGACTCGATTTTGGTCCATGGGATTATTGACGGGTATTTTTTGACGGACAAAGGGTACGTTTTGTATGATTTTAAAACAGATTACATTCAGAATCCGAATGATCAAACAGAATTAGCAAACATGATAAAAAAATACAAAGGCCAACTGAATTTATATCAAAAAGCACTAGAAGAGTCTAAAGGGAAAAAGGTCTGTGAAGTATGGCTTGTGCTGCTATCAGCAAAACAAGCGGTGAATTTACTGGACGAAACAACAATGTGAATATTTTAATTGTATTATTAATGAACTCATATAAAAAAAACAGGTAATTTTTATTAAGTAGTTGTATTATGTGTATATACCAATTATCCCGAATTGGTTTTTCATACTTACTCCTACCAAGAGTAAACAACAACCTTCATTTCCATCACTGCGACGGCAGTGATGGTTTTTTTCTATTAATAAGTTGTTATAATAGCATTTTATAGATAAGTGGTAGTTATTTATATCAAGAGAATAAGTGCTCGTGAAAAAAAATTACCACAAAAAAATAAAATTAGAAACGTTCTAAAATATTCTAGAACATGCTAGTGGTCTTAACTTCTTTTATTTTTTAATAAATGAGTATAGGCATCTAAAATAGTCGTAATCTTTTTGTGCCCAAGACGTTCCGATACATATTTCGCACATTACTGAAGCAGCAGTGTTGTTTTTGTATACTTTAGTAGACAAAATAGAAAAAATCAAATATTTACTGTATACTTTTATTAGCTTTATTTTATTTTTGATTTAATTAAAAAAAGTGGCGTAAAATTGAAGAAAAGTTTTAAATTGTTGGTTGGTAAGGGAATAACAGTTTTTTTGTTTTATTTACAAAAAACTAAAATTTTATGAAAAAGTTGTTTCGGATGGATCATTATTTATGACAAGTATCCGCTGGGAAATTTTTTGAATGAGCTTTATTCCTACTTGAACTAGTGAGTATAGAATGTTAGGTAGTAATTTAGCTAGAAAAGTTGCAAATTACGCAGATATCCATTTTTTAAATAACGGTAGCGCAACAAAACACATTCATATCAAGTTCTCGTTAGATTATAATTTGAAAAGCATGATTCCTAATCATTGCTCTGAGCTGGTTGACCAAGCGTATTACTATGATTCAAGCTACTTGTTATGCAATCGACTATTCCTTGGGAGAGATCCTTCCAGTAAATCTGCCAACAACTTTTTCTTCAAGTTATGAGCCATCTTTTGTAGGGAGGAAATCGTATGCGAAGAATCTTAGGCTTTTTATCATTTGTTTTATTAATTTGGCTACACATTTCTTATGGAAGTTTTGGGATACATGATTTTTGGCACAATATGTGGGTAAAAATAGATGTATGGATAAAAAATGCTAATATTGCATTAATGCTTTTGATTCCTGTGTTTTCTTTTACAATTTGCAGTATCAATGCTATCTATGAAAAAAATAAATTTTTAAAAAGTATTTTTTTCATAATGTTGATTCTTTCGGTTAGCAGTTTAGGCTTTTTCATTTTCGTGTTCTTAGTAGGAACTGGAACTAGCTTTACAGGATAAATCCTTATATGGAAAGTAATAGCGAAATTTCAAATTATCACCTCAGATTTTACGTTTGAAATTGAGTTTGTTTGGGAGAAATCGATAGATTATTTTCTGTATAGTATTAATTTAAAGGAAGTGTTCTCGTGGAGGAATTTCAAAAAGATTTGATAACTAACGTACTAGAAAAACTAGCAGAAAAAAACAATTTAATTTTAGGATCGTTAGAGTTATTAAAGTTTGATGTTTCAAAAGATGAAGTTGACATTCTATTTGGTTACTTGGTTAGAGAAAAAATGGCTGGGAAAAAAGTATCTTTTAACAATTTTGTTGATAAATATATAGAAACCAGAAATTTAAAAGTAAATTTAGAAGATGTAGAAATAATAGAAGAATTAGAAATGAATGTAAAAAAATTACTTATCGGAATGAGAAATGAGGAAAAATTTGTTTCCGTAATTAATGAAATGTTGGAATAAGAAGAAAACTAGTTCGGATGAATTGGCTTTTTATTTACTTTTGAAAAAATTACTCATTAAAAAATTGTCGACCTCTAGTAGTGTAAAAAACATAGGAGGTCGACAATTCTGTAAAAAGCCTGTTTTTGTAGTGTTTTGTTTGTATTTAAGAAGAAAAGTATGCTAAACTAGGCAGGAAAAGGGAAGCTCAAGATGAGGTCGACAATTTTATAGCATCCGTCCTTGTTCGATCAAGCGTTACGACACACAGACTCTTAATCTAATATAGTGAAATGTAAATTTGAATTCTGTTGCATTTTTATCTGCATCCCCTGACCTCTTAATCTAATATAGTGAAATGTAAATAAGCAATTTTCTGAATCTACTTCAAACCGTATTCTCCTCTTAATCTAATATAGTGAAATGTAAATCCAGTAACAATGGTTTGATTCAAAGTTCTATAGAAACTCTTAATCTAATATAGTGAAATGTAAATTAGAAAAACTAACCGAAAGAGTAGATAAATTAGAATCTCTTAATCTAATATAGTGAAATGTAAATTTTTTATGTAAGTCTTAAGAAACTCATACGTAGCAACTCTTAATCTAATATAGTGAAATGTAAATTATCTTCATTTCCATCGAAAAATATGTTGATTGACTCTCTTAATCTAATATAGTGAAATGTAAATTCTTCGTTGCGCAAAGTTAATATCTGTAACCAGTCCCTCTTAATCTAATATAGTGAAATGTAAATGATTGTAGAGTGTTAGCTCTTCTAGCATTGCAATTCTCTCTTAATCTAATATAGTGAAATGTAAATGCTTCGTCGTACACCTGTTCTGACATGTTTTCTAACTCTTAATCTAATATAGTGAAATGTAAATAAGTTAAAAGGTTCAAGAATGCCTACTCTTCGCAGCTCTTAATCTAATATAGTGAAATGTAAATACGATACAAACAGAAGATATTCATCATGAAATTGGCTCTTAATCTAATATAGTGAAATGTAAATTTTATAAAAATACGATTTTTTTTAGTTGTAAGTGCAGTTTTAGTGTTGGATAGATTTAGAGGAATTTTTATCACACAATTCAGCACAAATTATTGTGAGACTAGCTTTATTTTATAGTGGAAAATATCCATGAATGCCTGTCTTATCCTTTTTAATTAGATAAAGATGCTTAGAAAATAATTCGTACTATCAAACAACAACCTTCATTCCCACCACTGCAATAGCAGTGGTGGTTTTTTTGTTCAAAAAAAATTTAAAGCGCTATTAAGGAGCACATAGAGAAAAAATCGAGTATAATAAGCAGGGTATTTTCAAATGAAGAAACAAAGTGAGGATGATAAAATGTTAAAAATTACTAAAGCAATTTTGCATATTTTGGATTCAGATTCGGATTCGCTGCTATGTGGTCAAGTTGAATTAGACGCTCAAGACTACGCGATTCGGACCTATCTTGAATCTGTTGAAAAAAGAATTGAAAAATTAGATCCGAAAGTTGGCAAACTAGACCCGGCATCGGATATTGTCAAAGTATTGTCTTCTAGTGAACTCAACTTTATTGAACAGACGAGCGAAATTGCTCAACTTTTTTTTCAGTTAACTCGTGCTATTGAAGAGGCGCCTAGCGGTGATTTGCTTTGTTTTGAGGCAGAAAAAATGGAAGAAAAATATTTTGGCTTTGTGAAGTTGAACTATAAGCCTCAATATACACATTATGTAGACTACGTTGACGATAAAATGAGCAATAACATTATTTTAAATAAAGCTATATTCCCAGGATTAACACAGAAGCTAGATGAGTTTCTACTGATCTCGTATGATGACTTTTCTTTTGAACTTGTTGAAAAGAAATATGTAGTGGATGGAGAAAAAATTGACTATATTTCAGAAAAAATGTTGCAAACTATTCCAACACCTACAGTAACGGAAAATATTTCAATTATGAAAAAAGCCATAAAAAAAGTAGCAGATAAATACAACGAAGAAAAATTTGTCAGCATGTCAAATGTTCAAGAAGCAGTGTATGAAAGTATTGAAGCAGAAGGGGTGATCAGCAAAGAGCTTGTTGCTGATAAAGTGTTTGAAGACAACCATTCAGCTAAACAAGAATACTTAGAAATAATGGAGCAAACACGTTTTGACGAAAAAGCACCTGTGAATGTACCAAAGTATGAGAAAAAATATCGTAATCAAAAGCTAAAATTGGCTAATGGAATCGAAATGTCAATTCCTTTAGACGTTTATAAAAATAAAGAGTTGATTGAGTTTATCAATAATCCAGATGGCACTATTTCTGTTATGATTAAAAATGTCGATGAGATTGTGAACAAATTTTAACACTTTTTTGATTAAACGGAGCAGCCACTCAGCTTTTTTCTATGGCTTTCCTATCTTAAGTAAATTCAGCTTATTTCTTTGATAGATAAATTCTCTAAAGATAAAAGGGAAAATAAGAGTAAAATTTTGTGATTTCGTGTACAATGGAATAATGTATTTCAAATTGGAGCGGATAAAATGAAGATTAACTGGAAGAAAAACTTGTACATTACATGGATTGGATGTTTTCTAACAGGAGCGAGTATTAGTTTGGTCATGCCCTTTATTCCGATTTATGTGGAACAATTGGGTGCACCTAAAAATAAGATTGAACTTTATTCTGGTCTTGCAATTAGCTTGACGGCACTTTCTGCAGGGATTGTCGCCCCTATTTGGGGAAAATTAGCGGATCAGAAGGGCAGAAAAATGATGATGATTCGAGCGGCTTCTGGGATGACGATTACGATGGGGGCGCTAGCATTTGTGCCAAATGTTTTTTACCTATTAGTATTTAGACTGTTAAATGGTGTCCTTGCTGGCTATATTCCGAATGCAACAGCAATGATTTCGTCACAGGTACCTAGAGAAAAAAGTGGTTGGGCGCTTGGAACCCTTGCAACAGGAGGGGTTGCCGGGAGTCTGATTGGTCCCCTAATGGGCGGCGTTTTAGCAGAAGCATTTGGCATCAAAAATGTATTTTTAATTACTAGCGCCATGCTACTATTGACAACGATATTGACTATATTTTTTGTCAAAGAAGACTTTTTACCGGTTCAAAAAGAAAATATGATTGATACAAAAGAAATTTTCAAACGAATGAGTCGTCCAGGAATGATTTTAGGTTTATTTGTGACAACGATGATTTTGCAAGTCAGTATCACAAGTATTAGCCCAATCTTAACTCTTTACATTCGAGAATTGAGTGGAAAGAGTAATGGGACACTTCTTATCAGTGGCATTATTGTGTCTTGCGCGGGTATTTCTGCATTCATTTCTGCGCCGATTTTGGGGCGAATAGGAGATAAGATTGGGAATGAGCGGATTTTGCTAGGTGGGTTAGTGGTTTCCTTACTTTGTTTATTTCCAATGGCATTTGTACAATCCACTTTTCAATTAGGAGTTTTGCGTTTCTTGTTAGGTTTTTCAACAGGTGCGCTGATGCCGTCGATTAATTCGATTATTAGTAAGAGAACACCTCGTGAGGGGATTAGCCGCGTGTTTAGTTTTAATCAAATGGCGACGAACTTTGGTCAAGTGTTAGGACCTTTGATTGGGTCCTCGATTGCTTCTTATTCGGGCTATCGCTTTGTATTCATTGGTACGGCGTGTTTGGTTGTTCTAAATATTATTTTATCAACAATCAATTTTCGTGGTTTGTTACAAAATAAAAAGAGCTGATTAACTCAGCTCTTTTTATTTTGTAACAGTTTGTTTTTTTGTTGGTCTTGCCACTAAGCCTATAGCCGCAATAATGCATCCTGTGATCAAGGAAACAATAGTTGCTTGTGCAAAGTTATAGCTTGCACCGTTCAATGCTCCACCAATGTAAGCTGCAACATTTCCTAAAATAAAAGCCCAAAAAACGACTACGAGATAACGCATTAAGCCACACCTCTTTTCCACTATATTTTAGCATAAATAACTAAAATGTAAAGAAATGAAATAAAAAACAAGTGGAACATTCGTTCGTTTTTTTCGTTACAAGATTGGGTTTCATGGTATAATAAAATGGAAACTTTCAGTAGATGAAAAGGAGCGTTGAAAATGAGTATCGCACAACTACATATTATGACCTCTTACTCTTTGCTTAAAAGTACAATCCGTATTGAAGAGGTCGTACAAAAAGCAAAAAAAGAAGGCTACTCAGCGCTGGCAATTACAGATTTAAATGTGATGCATGGTGCAATTGAATTTTATGAATCTTGTAAAAATGCAGGAATTCATCCCATCATTGGTTTGACATTGGAATATAGTGGGAACCAAGAGTCTACAGAAAAGTACCGTGTGTTACTCTTAGCCAAAAATATTCGAGGCTATCAAAACTTAATGGAAATCTCTACGTTAAAGATGAAGAACCAAGAAAATCAAGGAGATAGACTAGAAGTTTATGCCTCTTTTTTAAAAGATTTATTCGTTGTTTTGCCTGAAAAAGAAAGTGAAATTGGTTCTTTTCATAAGGAGGATCAAGAACAAGCTAATTCATTGATGATGCAACTGAAAGAGTGGGTTGAACCGCACTCTTTGTTTGCAGGGATTACATTTAATGGGCAGGATCAAGCAAGTTGGCTTGGATTTTGTGACACACACGATATTCCGCTAGTCGCACTTCAAGAAGTTCATTATCTCGATCCAGAGGATGATTTTTCCTACCAAGTAATCAGAAATATTGAGCTTGGGACTAAAATTTCTTTAGAAAAGCAACCGCTAAAAGGTCCCTTTTATTTGCCCTCAATCAAAGAAATGGATGCTTTTTATGCAGAAGATTCTTTACACAACGCTCTGAAAAATACAGGGTACATTGCCAAACAGTGTCAAGTAGAGATCCCTTTGCACCAAACTTTATTGCCACACTATGAAGTACCTAATGGAGAAAGTGCAGCTTTGTATTTACGACGTCTTTGTCATGAAAAAATGACGAATAAAATCGAGCATATATCAGATGTTTATAAAGAACGCCTTGAAATGGAATTAGCAGTTATTCACGAAATGGGGTTTGATGATTATTTTCTAATCGTATGGGATGTAATGGATTTTGCTCATCGAAAAAAAATTGTGACCGGTGCAGGACGTGGTTCTGCTGCTGGTTCGCTTGTGTCTTATGTATTGTCTATTACAGAGGTTGATCCTATTGCCTATAATTTGTTGTTTGAACGTTTTTTAAATAAAGAACGCTACACGATGCCAGATATTGATTTGGATATTCCAGACAATCGACGTGAAGAGGTACTGCAGTATGTACTGGAAAAATATGGGCGGAATCATGTTGCCCAAATTGCTACTTTTGGCACGATGGCGGCAAAGATGGCACTTAGAGATGTTGCTAGAGTCTTTGGCTTGTCTCAAAGTGAAGCAACACTTTGGTCTAAGGCAATTCCAAATAAGCTAAAAATAAGCTTGAAGCAAGCGTACGAAGAGTCAAAAGTGTTAAAAAAACTTGTGGCTGAGTCAGCTCGGAATCAACGTTTATTTGAGACCGCAGTAAAATTAGAAGGATTGCCACGACATGTTTCGACTCATGCGGCTGGGGTTGTCATTAGTGATGAGAATCTCACACATTTAGTCCCACTGCAGGAAGGGTCAAACGGAATCTTGCTCACTCAATTCACGATGGGCGATGTTGAGCGTATAGGCTTGTTAAAGATGGATTTTTTAGGGTTGCGCAATCTATCTATCATGGACGACGCTCTACGTCATATTTTACGGATTTACAAAAAAGAAATTCATTTAGGCAAGATTCCACTAGATGACCAAAAAACTTTGAACTTATTTCAACGCGGAGAAACAACAGGAGTTTTTCAATTTGAGTCAAGTGGAATTCGCAATGTGTTACGCCGTTTAGGACCAACTTCAATCGAGGACATATCAGCAGTGAATGCGTTATATAGGCCAGGACCAATGGATAATATCACAACGTTTATTAATCGAAAAAAAGGATTGGAACCTGTGAGTTACCCCGAGGAAAGTTTAAAACCAATCTTAGAAGTAACCTATGGCATTATTGTGTATCAGGAGCAAATCATGCAAGTAGCATCAAAGATGGCTGGGTACTCTTTGGGTCAAGCAGACATTTTAAGAAGAGCGATCAGTAAAAAGAAAAAAGAAATTCTAGATGAACAACGAGCAAATTTTGTTAGAGGGTCTAAAGAAAAAGGCTACTCTGATGATAGTGCAAATCAAGTATATGATTATATTGAGCGATTTGCTAATTACGGCTTTAACCGATCGCATGCAGTTGCCTATTCTTTTATTGGCTATCAAATGGCCTATTTAAAAGTTCATTATCCTGCTCCATTTTTTGCGGCACTGCTCCATTCTGTTTCGCATAATGCGAGTAAAGTTCGAGAATATTGTGCGGAAGCCAAGAAATTTGGGATTGAAATAAAAGGATTAGATATTAATAAGAGTGAGTACAGCTTTTTTCTAAATAAGTCGAAAATTTTATTTGGTTTGAGTATTGTTAAGGGAATTCGGCGAGATTTTATTAAGGACATTTTATCAGAACGTAAACAAAATGGTTTTTACAAATCGTTAGAGGATTTCTTAATGAGAGTGGATAAAAAGTGGTTGAAACAAGATTATCTCATTCCTCTGATCATGGTTGGGGCATTTGATTCACTACAAAGCAATCGCAAACAGTTAGTTACTGATTTGAATGGCTTACTTGAAAATATTGTGTTAACAGGTGGAAGTGCAAGTCTTCTAGATATACTTAGTTTAAAAAAGGAAAAGACAGTAGACTATACGGTTGCGGAAAAACTAGCAAAAGAAGAGGAATACGCAGGGATGTATCTCTCTGGACATCCAGTAGAAGAATACCAAACATTAGCAGGTTTATACGATACGGTTACGACCGAGCAATTAGAAGTGGGTGCAAAAGCTTACTTGTTTGTTTATAGCAAAAGCATTCGAGTTATTCGGACAAAAAAGGGAGAAGCTATGGCTTTTTTGACTGGCAGTGATGTAAGTGGGGAAGTTTCACTCACTATTTTTCCAAGATTATACCGAGCGATTCGGAGTCAACTCAAAGAAAATGAAGTCTATTTGGTTTGTGGGAAAATAGAAAAAAGCAACTACAATCAAGAAATTCAGCTACTAGTTGAAGAGATGACCGAAGCACAAGTACTTCAAAAGCAATTGAACGAAAAAAGGTGTTACTTGCGTATTACATTTGAGCATGATAGCATTACGGTGCAAAATGAGTTAAAAAAAATCATTAAAAAACATCCAGGAAAAACCCCAGTTGTTTTATTTAATGAAAAAAGTAAGAAAAGAAGTGTATTAAAGCCAGAATTTTGGATTTGCGCTGAAGCGGATGTTTTTAAGGAGCTTGCAGCTATTATTGGGGAAGATAATGTAGTGATTCGGTAGTAGAAGTCATGAAAAAAAATGGTTTTCAATTTTTTTTCATGATTTTTATGATTTTCAAAGACATTTTAGAATAAAAATGGTAAAATGGTTTCGGAGTTTAAGTGGGACATCACTTAGTAACTTTTAGTTTTGTAATCACTTATAAGAATACAATATACGAGGTGGAAATGCTATGAAGCGAATCGCTATTTTAACAAGCGGTGGAGATGCTCCAGGAATGAACGCAGCAATCAGAGCCGTAACACGGAAAGCTATCTTTGATGGGATGGAAGTGTACGGGATTAACTATGGTTTTGCTGGACTAGTTGCTGGGGATATCCGTAAATTAGATGTTGCCGATGTTGGTGATAAAATCCAACGTGGTGGAACATTCTTGTATTCAGCACGATATCCTGAGTTTGCTACTGCAGAGGGGCAACTAAAAGGGATTGAGCAATTGAAAAAATTTGGTATCGAAGGATTGGTTGTAATTGGTGGGGATGGTTCTTACCAAGGTGCCCTTGCTTTGACCAAACGTGGTTTTCCAGCAGTGGGACTTCCAGGAACAATTGATAATGATATTCCTGGTACTGATTTTACAATTGGTTTTGATACAGCGATTAATACAGTATTAGAGTCAATTGATAGAATTCGTGATACTGCAACATCCCATGTACGTACTTTTATCATTGAAGTGATGGGACGCGGTGCAGGAGATATTGCTTTGTGGGCCGGTGTTGCTGGTGGTGCAGATGATATTATTATCCCAGAACATGATTTTGATATGCAAGAAGTTGCTGATCGTATTCGTGTAGGTCGCGACCGTGGTAAGAAACATTGTTTAATTGTTCTTGCTGAAGGGGTTATGGGCGGCAATGATTTTGCAGATAAATTAGCAGAACATGGTGACTTCCATGCGCGAGTTAGTGTACTAGGCCACGTAGTTCGTGGTGGCTCACCGACTGCAAGAGACCGTGTTCTTGCAAGTAAATTTGGTGGACATGCTGTTGAGTTGTTAAAAGAAGGAAAAGGTGGTTTATGTGTGGGAATTCGTGAAAACGAAATTGTTGCCACAGATATTATTGATACTCTAGAGAATCAAAAACATCATCCAGACCTTTCTTTATATACATTGAACCAAGAACTATCGTTTTAGTAGTTCGAATTTGTTGTTAAATAAAAAAGAATATAGGAGCGCTTTATAATGAAAAAAACAAAAATTATTTGTACGATTGGACCAGCAAGTGAATCAGTAGAAACTTTAGTTGAATTGATTAACTCAGGATTAAACGTATGCCGTTTGAACTTCTCACATGGAGATTTTGAAGAACATGGTAACCGTATTAAAAATATTCGTGAAGCAATCAAGATTACTGGAAAACGTGTTGCGTTACTATTAGATACAAAAGGACCAGAAATTCGTACACATGATATGAAAGATGGCAAAGTTGATTTCAAAATTGGTGATGTAGTTCGCATTGCAATGACCGAAGTTGCAGGAACTCGTGAAAAATTCTCTGTTACATACCCAGAATTAATTAACGACGTTCATGTTGGTTCACATATTCTTTTAGATGATGGATTAATTGACTTAGAAGTAAGTGAAATTGATAAAGCAGCAAATGAACTTGTTGTGGTTGTTCAAAATGAAGGAACACTAAAAAACAAAAAAGGTGTTAACGTGCCTAACGTATCTGTTAAATTACCTGGTATCACTGAAAAAGATGCTGCTGATATCCGCTTTGGGATTGAACATGATATTGACTTCATTGCGGCAAGCTTTGTCCGTCGTGCAAGTGATGTTTTAGATATTAGAAAAATTTTGGCTGAAAAAGATGCTACACATATCCAAATTATTCCAAAAATTGAAAACCAAGAAGGTATCGATAACATTGATGAAATCTTAGAAGTATCTGATGGTTTGATGGTTGCACGTGGAGACATGGGTGTAGAAATCCCAACTGAAAATGTGCCAATCGTACAAAAACAATTAATCAAAAAATGTAATGAATTAGGTAAACCAGTTGTAACAGCAACTCAAATGCTTGACTCAATGCAACGTAACCCACGTCCAACTCGTGCAGAAGCATCTGACGTGGCAAATGCAATTTTTGATGGTACAGACGCAATCATGTTATCTGGTGAAACAGCTGCAGGGGATTACCCAGTAGAAGCTGTTAAAACAATGGCTCGTATTGCTGAATACACAGAAAAAGCAATTGAAGAACAAGACGCTTTCGCTGAAAAATTATACACAAACACTGATACAACAGAAGCAATCGGACAATCAGTTGGACATACAGCACGTAACTTAGGTGTTAACACTATCGTTGCTGCGACTGCATCTGGCCGTACAGCTCGTATGATCTCTAAATACCGTCCAAAAGCAAATATTCTTGCAGTTACTTTCTCTGAAAGACAAGCACGTAGTTTAGCTTTATCTTGGGGAGTTTACCCAACTGTTGCAGAAAAACCAGCTTCTACTGATGAAATGTTTGCATTAGCTACATCATCATCTAAAGAGTTAGGCTTTACAAAAGATGGCGATTTAATTATCATCACAGCAGGTGTTCCAGTTGGAACTAAAGGTACAACAAACTTGATGAAAATTCAAACTGTTGGAGAATAATTTTTTCTAAAATTATTTTTTGAACGCGAACAACATAGTACTGGAGAAAAAATCATGATGATTTTTTCTCCAGTTTTTTCTAATTTAAATAGCAGAGGTGAAAAAATGAAGAATCATGAGTATTCATTAGGGTATCAAACATTTCGTGAAGGATTCGTAGCTTGTTTGCCAACTATTTTAGGTTATGCAGGAATTGGGATTGCAGCTGGAGTTGTTGGGAAAAATTCTGGACTATCTGTTTTCGAGATTGCTTTACTGTCAACTTTGGTATATGCAGGGAGTTCTCAATTTATTATTTGTGGAATGCTTGCTTTGTCAACTCCGCTATCAGCCATTGTCTTTACAACGTTTTTGGTAAATTTACGACATTTCTTAATGAGCATGTCTGTTGCACAATATTTCAAAAAAGAATCCTTGCTGCGCTCCATCTCTATTGGTTCTTTACTTACAGATGAGTCTTATGGAGTTTTGACTACAGCAATCCAACAAGAGAAAAAATTGTCCTTTCCTTGGGTGAGTGGCTTGAATATCACAGCGTATTTAGCGTGGATTTTATCGACCATTCTAGGTGGGATTATTGGAAATTGGCTGCCTAATCCAAAGGCATTCGGGCTGGATTTTGCATTGAGTGCGATGTTTATTGGGTTGATTGTGTTGCAAATTGAGTATCCACTTAAAAAGAGAATGAAACAAACACTAACGATATTACTTACGGTATGTATCAGTTTGTATAGTTTCATGACGGTTTTGTCCGTTGAAGTAAGTGTCTTAATTGCTACCTTATGTGGGTGTTCGATGGGGGTGTATTTGAAAGATGACAATTAAGTATTCGACCCTGATTGTAATTATTTGTTGCGCAGCTGTGACGCTCGTACCACGAATTCTTCCGTTTATTTTTAGTAAGAAAATGAGCTTTCCCAAAAAACTCAACGATTTTTTGTCTTTTTTACCGATGTGCATTTTGACAGCTCTTTTTGTCAGTGGTTTATTCGAGCAAAAAGTCGGACAATTCGCACAATTTAATGTTCAAAATGTTTTGGCAAGTCTTCCCACCTTGTTGGTTGCCTTTCGAACGAAAAATTTAGTTTTAACTGTTCTTGTGGGATTAGCAACAATGGCGATTATTCGCGCTTTTTTATAATATTTTTCTCTGTACTTTTATGCTATAATGAAAGGACTATATAGAACAGAGGAGAAATAAATGAATCAATTAATTGGGACGGTATTTACTGGATTAGTAACGGATGAAAATGAGAAAGCCTATTTTGTTCAAAAAAATGGGTGGACATTTAAATTGAATAAAGAAGAAGGAGAACATCATCTTGGTGAAGCAGTTGAGGGCTTTGGTTATCACAACTTAAATCAAGATTTGATTTTTACTACAAAGCTCCCAAAAATTTTACAAGGGAAATATGATTTTGGTGAAGTAATGGCTATCAGACGTGATTTAGGCGTTTTTGTGGACATTGGGCTTCCAGATAAAGAAGTGGTCGTTTCAATGGATGAACTACCTGAGATGAGAGAGTTATGGCCCAAAAAAGGGGATCAATTACTCGTGACATTGCGTATTGACGATAAAGAACGTATGTGGGGAGTCTTAGCCGAGGAACACGAGTTTAAAGTGAGAAGTCGGAAAGCAAACATTCAAACGATGAAAAATAAAAATGTGACAGGCATTGCATATCGTCTTAAATTGGTTGGGACATATGTGTTGACGGATGACTTTTATTTAGGGTTTATTCATCCCTCAGAGCGTGATCAAGAGCCTCGATTAGGGCAAAAAATTGAGGGAAGAGTCATTGGTGTGAATCAAGAAGGAGTTTTAAATCTTTCGCTTAAACCAAGAGCGCATGAAGTAATATCAGATGATGCGTTGATGTTGTTGACATTTTTAGATAAGGCTGAGAATCACCGGTTGCCTTATACAGATAAATCAGCCCCAGATGAAATCCAAAAACAATTTGCGATTAGCAAAGGGCAGTTCAAAAGAGCGGTAGGCTCCTTGATGAAACAAAGACTAGTGGAGCAAAAGGATGGTTGGCTAATTCGTAAAGCAGAACACTCTAATTGAGAATGGTTGCAAAAGTAAGGATCTTAATTTATAATGAATACAAATAAGTAGATGAACTTTATTTTGTTTATTAGAATGAGTATAAAAGGGGTTATCTAATGGAAATCCAAGTAATGTTAACGAAAATTAGGAAACAACTCCATGATTCTGGGTACAAATTGACCCCACAAAGAGAAGCGACTGTTCTTGTTTTGTTAGAGAATGAAAAAGAGCATTTATCTGCTGAGGAAGTCTATATGTTTGTTAAACAAAAAAATCGAGACATTGGTTTAGCTACTGTTTATCGTACGCTTGAAATGTTGACAGATTTAAAAATTGTAGACAAAATTAGCTTTAATGATGGCCTATCAAGATATGATTTGAGAAAAGAAGGAGCAAAGCATTTCCATCATCATTTACTTTGTTTGGAATGCGGTGCTATAGAAGAGGTTGAAGAGGATTTGCTTGGTGAAGTAGAAAATACGGTGGAGCTGAAATACCACTTTTTGGTAAAAGACCATCGGCTAACTTTTCATGGAATTTGTGAAAAGTGTCAGAAAAAAGGCAAGCGGTAAAACTTACGAATTTTCGTAAGTTTTTTTCGTTTTCTAATAGAAACTTTTCTAGATTACTGGTATGATAATATTTGATATCAAAAAGAGAGGTGAGTGTGGATGGATGACACAGTGGATGAGTATCTTCATTTTTTAAAAGTAGAACGCGGACTCTCTAAAAATACCATTCAAAGTTATAGACGTGATCTTTCACAGTATCTCGACTTTTTGAAAAATAGTGAAATAAGTGCTTGGGACCGAGTCGATCGGTATGTTGTTTTAAATTTTCTTCAATGCTTAAAAGAAGAAGGGAAGTCCTCTGCCACCATTATTCGGATGGTATCTGCGCTTAGAAAGTTCCATCAATTTTTAAGACAAGAAAGAATCACAGAAAATGATCCAATGCAGCATGTAGACACTCCTAAAAAAGGTCAAAAATTACCCAAAATATTATCCGTTGAAGAAGTGGAAACCTTGATTGAAACTCCAGATACCACAACAATATTAGGAATTAGAGATCGAGCGATTTTGGAAGTGATGTACGCTACAGGATTACGTGTCTCGGAGTTGATTTCTTTAAAGCTCTCTGATTTGCATCTTTCTTTAGGATTGATTCAAACGATAGGAAAAGGGGATAAAGAGAGAATTATTCCACTGGGAGATTTAGCCATCAAGTGGATTGAAAAGTATTTGAATGAAAGCCGAAGCAGTTTGTCTTATCACAAAGAACCGCAACCTTTTTTATTTTTAAATCATCATGGGCGTGGGCTTACAAGACAAGGAATTTGGAAGAATTTGCGTCAAATTGTCAAAGATGCAGGAATTGATAAAGAGGTTACTCCTCATACTTTACGGCACAGTTTTGCCACGCATCTTTTGGAAAATGGAGCTGACTTGCGTGTTGTTCAAGAGCTGCTCGGTCATGCAGATATTTCAACCACACAGATTTATACACATATAACGAAACAGAGAATGGCGGATGTTTATAAAGAATATTTCCCAAGAGCGTAAAATAAAATGGAATTGTAGATAGAAAGTGGGAAGTTGCTTGGATGAACTAAATGTAAAATTAGAAGTTTTCGAGGGGCCACTCGATTTATTACTACATTTAATTAAGACGTTAGAAATTGATATTTATGATATTCCAATTGCAGACATCACGTCACAGTATATGGCCTATATCCATACCATGAGCGTATTAAGATTAGATGTAGCAGGCGAATATATTGTAATGGCAGCAACACTTATGTCAATTAAAAGTAAACTGCTACTTCCAAAAAAAGAAATTGAATTTGAAGAAGATTCACAGGAGTTGTTGGAAGAAGAAGACCCTCGTGATGCGCTCGTTTCGCAACTATTAGAGTATCGGAAATATAAATATGCTGCGGGAGTATTCAAAGAAAAAGAGCAAGAAAGAGGACTTTATTTTACAAAAGAAGCGAGCGATTTGGATGAATACAAGGAAGAAGAAGTTGGCTTAGAGCCAAATCAGGTGACGATGATCGAGCTGTTTTTAGCATTTCATGATGTTTTAGAGCGGAAAAAAGAGCAACAAGTGAAAGAAACGACGATCCAGACTGATGAGGAAACAATCGAAGAAAAAATGAGCAGCATTCGCTCTGCTTTGACCGCAGCCTCAATAAAAAAATCAGGGTTAGCTTTCACAACGCTTTTTCAAAGCTATACAAGAAACGAGATTGTAACGACATTTATTGCCTTATTAGAGCTGATGAAGTCTGGTGAGGTGTGTGCCAAGCAAGAACATAATTACCAGCCGATATACCTTTTTTCGGCAGAAAATGTACCAGAAGAACAGGAGTAAAAGATGAGTGTAACAGCGAAAATAGAAGCGCTCTTATTTGTTGTAGGAGACCAAGGAATTTCTTTAGAGGAATTAGCTTATGTCACCGGGGAATCAACAGCGAGAGTATATGATGAAATTGAGAAGTTAAAGCAAAAATATCTGATTGATCAAGAATCAGCGTTTTGTATTTTAGAAGCCGGAAATCACTTTCTGTTGACGACGAAAACGGAATGCGCAGCTGTCTTAAAAGAATTTGCCAAATCCCCTCTTTCAAACAAATTGTCACAAGCTGCTTTGGAAACCTTATCGATTATTGCGTATAAACAGCCAATCACTCGAATTGAAGTGGATGAAATACGGGGAGTTCAATCATCAGGAGCCGTTCAGAAGCTATTAAATCGACAATTAATTGAAGAAAAAGGACGGGTAGATGGTCCTGGTCGCGCCATTTTATATGGCACGACAGATTACTTTATGGATTATTTTGCACTGAAAAGTTTAGAAGAATTACCTGATATTCAACAGATAGAAGAAGACTTTGAGACAGAAGTCCCAAGTGATTTGTTTTATGATCGCTTTAAAGAAGAGCTAGAAGAATAAAAAATAGGGAGCTAAACAATGGAAAGACTACAGAAAGTTATTGCCCAAAGTGGCGTTGCTTCAAGAAGAAAAGCAGAAGCTTTGATTGCATCAGGTCACGTGACCGTAAATAGTAAATTAGTAACAGAAATGGGCGTAAAGGTCTCAGCTAAGGATGTAATCGAAGTAGATGGTGTTCCTTTAACACAAGAAAGCTTTGTCTATTATTTATTTTACAAACCTAGAGGGGTTATCTCAGCAGTTAAAGATGATAAAAAGCGTAAAGTTGTGACAGATTATTTTACTGATGTTCCAGAAAGGATTTATCCAGTTGGACGCTTAGATTATGATACCTCAGGATTGTTACTACTAACAAATGATGGAGATTTCTCACAAAAATTGACACACCCAAAGCACGAATTAGAAAAAACGTATGTTGCAAAAGTGACAGGAATTGCGACAAACACAACGCTTAAACCACTAAGGAATGGTGTGAAAATTGAAGGCAGGAAAACAGCACCAGCCAAGTTTAAAGTCCTATCAGCCGACATAGCAACAAAAAAAAGCATTGTAGAACTAACGATTCATGAAGGTCGAAATCATCAGGTGAAAAAAATGTTAGAAGCGGTAGGCTTACCTGTTGAAAAACTAAAACGGGAGCTTTATGGTAACTTAGATTTAAAAGGTCTTAATCCAGGAACGTATCGGCAGCTTTCAAAAAAAGAAGTCAGTAGCTTGCTGCAATTAAGCAAAGAAGTATAGGATAAAGGAGGAAAAGAAATGGCGAATAAATTCTCTATATTAATCGTAGAAGAAGAACAGCGCCTTTCTTTTTTGTTAGCACAAGAATTGGAGCGAGCGGGTTACGATACTACATGTACAAGTAATCTAGAAGATGGATTAGCTCTCTTTAAAACTCAAAGTTTTCAGCTTGTTATTGGAGAAGTTGCACTAGCAGGTACGCCCAAATATGCTTGCTTGACAGAAATTCAGGCCATTTCCATTGTGCCAGTCGTACTTTTGATAGAAAAGCCACGAGAAAGTGAGCGAATTCAGGCGTTTGAGCAGGGCGTGGATGACTTGATAGAAAAACCTTTTAATATTCAAGAACTGAAATTGCGTGTGAAAAGACTTTTGTATTATTATTATGAATTGCCAAATTCTGCGCTTACAGGCGAAGAGGACCAACTGAGGTTAGATGAAAAAAACAAGCGCTTGTATATTGAAGGCAAGTTTGTCCGTCTATCTGCCATTGAATTTTCGTTGATGCATTACTTCATGCAATTCCCTGACCGAATCATTACAAGAGAGGAATTACTTCAAGAAGTATGGCACTATGAGTATGGTGGTCAGATTCGAACGGTTGATGCTCAGGTAAGACGGCTACGAAAAAAAATTGAAGGGTACTCGGTGGACGCGGCAAAGGCAATCAAAACAATCCGTAGTCAGGGGTATTTGTATCAAAGCGAGTAAATAATTTGCCTTGCCAGCGATTTTTGTGCTAGAATACATTTGTAGAAAAATATACTAAGGTTCGTCTTCAGGGGCAGGGTGCAATTCCCGACCGGTGGTGATAGTCCACGACCTGCTTTACTTTTAGGAGTGAGGTGGCTGAATTGGTGAAATTCCAATACCGACAGTACAGTCTGGATAAAGAAGATAGGGCTTATTTGAGTGAACATTCAGATGAGACTATACAAACTTTCATGCCCTGCACGTTTTATGACTTGCAAGCATGAAAGTTTTTTGTTTTAGCTAAATAATCACTGACTAAGCACCAAGAAGATGACTCCTTAATTGGAGGAAGAAAAATGAAGTATGTAAATGTCAAAAAAATGGTTGTATTCTCAATGCTTGCCGCACTTAGTTATGCGCTAGTAACGTTAGGCTTTCCATTATTACCCAATTTTCCATTTCTGAAGTTAGATTTTGGTGATATTCCCGTGTTAATTGGGACGTTCATCTATGGAATTGGTGGAGGTGTTAGTGTAGCGTTTATCAGATCCTTGCTACATTTTGTCATAACAGGAGCGGGGATGTTAAATCTGGTAGGGGATTTTGCGAGCTTTCTGGCAACTGTTCTTTATCTAATCCCGATTCATATGATTTACCAAAGAAAAAAAGGGAAGAAGAATGCATTTCTAGGTGTAATTATAGCGACTGTGTTTTTAACGATCTTTATGACGATTGCCAATTACTTCGTATTAACACCACTGTATGTTAAGCTCCTCGGATTTAGTTATGGTATTCCGATGAAACAAGTTATGATAACGGGAATTATTCCATTTAATCTAATTAAAGGTCTTGCTGTCGGTGGAATTTATGTAGTTGTTCAGCAAAAAATGTTAGTTTGGTTGTCTTCCAAACTTTATCAAAATAAAAAAATATGATGATATAAAAAAAGCGTAAGTTCTTGATATAACTGAAAAAGTCAGAAAAATTATTGACTTTTTCAGTTGAAGAACATACGCTTTTGGTGTAATACAAACAATCATTCCATTAAAATTGCTCGTGTGGGACATTTTTTGTAGGCAGTTGTAACCCCTGATTGTAGTTTTTCAGTTACTTCTTGATGGAGGGAATCGGTGTGAATAAAGCGAACAATCCCATCATCAGTATAATCGAAAACCTCAGGAGCAGCTAACTGACAGAGTCCACAAGCAATGCATTTTTCGGGAATAATGGTACATTTCATAAAATCAACTCCTAGATTGCGAGGTATATAATGAACTTTGATGATAATTATATTTTATCTTTATTTCGGCATGGATACAAGGTAAGGTGGACAACTTTGCTTCATTTGCTACAAGGAAAGAAAACAGCTTCTATTTTATCATATGGAGCGTTGTATGGATATTTGCCTTTATACGGTGTACTTCCGCAGCTAAAAAAGCAAGAGTTAATCAAGCAATTAAGACATCTAGAAAAAGAAAAACTTCTGTGTGTGGAGGATTCTTTCGTTCAAATTTGTTCTCAATTTCCTTTACCAATCGAGCTTCAAGAGCAGTTTGTTTTTCCTCATATTTCTGGACTTGAGTGTGCAAAAGAAGCGCCTTTATTTTGGAATAGAGCCCTTTTCGCCACGCAAGTTTTATCAGAATTGACGCATCACAATAATCAATATCGCCCACTAGAAACTCAATTTTTAATTCAACAAAAATTAAAAGCGTGGCTGAAAATAAAGCCCTATACCTTAGATGAAAAAAGTCAATTGTTGTACCAAGAATGGTTGAAATTTATCAACCATCATTTGAACAAAAAAGAAGCTGAGTTTCTGGTTGATCATTTTAGTGGCTATCAAAAAGTGGGACGAACACAACAGCAGTTTCAGATGAGTACACTGCAGTACCATTTAATCGTGACGGATATCCAACATTTATTTTTTAAGAAAATTGCACAAAATGAGGGTGATTATCCTTTGCTTCATTCATTGATGCGTTATTTTCAATTAAATAATGGTCTTCAAACTATTGATGAAAGTGTTATTTTATTTCAAAGTGGCAGACAGATTGCAGAAATTGCACGGGCCAAAAAAATTAAAGTGAACACAGTCAAAGATCACCTGCTTGAATATGGTTGTTGTGACAAAAACTTTGATTTTTCAGAGCTACTACCTCATGCAAAAAAAGCTACTTTTGAAGAATTCGAAAAGCATCATCGAGATATTAGACTATGGGATTATCGACAATTGCAACAATTTGATTCGACTCTAGATTATTATGATTGGCGCTTTTATCAATTAATGAGAATTCGGGGGCAATAAAATATGGAAATGGAAGAAATACTGTATCGAAAATTTGGATACCAAGAATTTAAAGATGGACAAAAAGAAACTATTCAGCATATTTTATCTAGGCACCATACGATTGCCATATTACCTACAGGGACAGGTAAATCACTGTGTTACCAATTTCCAAGCTATTTACTTGAGGGGCAAACGCTGATTATATCGCCACTTGTCTCTCTAATGGAAGATCAAGTAGCCCACTTGCAACAGATGGGAGAAAAAGAGGCTGTTGCACTAAATAGTTTACTTAGCTTTGAAGAAAAAAACTATCTGCTGAATCATCTAAAACAATTTAAATTTATTTTTCTTAGTCCAGAAATGCTGGAACAAACAGCGGTTCAAGAGAAGCTTCAAACATTAGAAATTGGTCTATTTGTAGTCGATGAAGCCCATTGTATTTCACAATGGGGCGTTGATTTTAGACCTGAATACAGTCAGCTAAAAAAGGTGAGAAAAACGCTTCAAAATCCCCTGACCCTCGCTTTGACAGCTACAGCAACTCCAGAAGTTTTAGCAGATATCAAGGGAAAGTTATTAGCAGAAGACGAACAGATTGCAACTGTAATCAAATCAGTGAATCGGCCTAATATTTATTATGCGGTCGAAAAAAATGCTGATAAGCTAAGGTACATCATTGACTTTGTTGAAAAATTTGCTGGGCCAGGGCTGATTTATTTTTCAAGTAAGAAAAAAGCAGAAGCAATCAGTGAACAGCTTCTTTTAAATACGGATAAAAAAGTCGCTTTTTATCATGGTGATATGAGTTCCCAAGATAGAATCAGCATTCAAACTCAGTTTATACAAGGAAATTTAGATTTACTCTGTGCAACTAGTGCGTTTGGAATGGGAATCAACAAAAAAGATATCCGCTACATTATTCATTATCATTTACCTGGTAGCGTGGAAGCTTATTTACAGGAAACTGGAAGAGCTGGAAGAGATGGGGAAAAGAGTCAAACGATATTATTATATGAAAAAGGCGACGAATGGATTCACTATCGTCTGCAAGAAACATTAGCACGACAAATCGAAGAGATCCAGTTGTATCTTTCCTATCCAAAAAAGAAGCAAAAAATTTTTCAACAAAATTTAGATCAAACACAACAAAAATGGTTAGAAAACGAACAAGAAGATAGTGGGGATTTCGTTCAACATTTAGAAATGAAATTACAGGAAAAAAGAAAAAGTGTGGCGGATATGTTATCTTACATCGAAGAAAAAAAATGTCGTAGGGATTTTCTGTTAGCATATTTTGGTGAGCAAAAAAAACAAGAAGACCAACAGAAGCATTCCTTTTGTTGTGATTGTTGCACAGAAGTGCCGGAGTGCTTTCCGCTAAGTGACAATAATGAGAATAAAGTAAAGGAGTTACCTACAACATGGGAAGAAGAATTAAAAAAACTATTCTTTTAGAGAAATTTAAGGACATGCCTTCAATAAATATGGTAAAATAATAAGAAATAGAGCTAAGGAGGATTCTTTGTGAGTAAAGACAAAAAAACAAAAGAGCCATGGGAACAACCCATTTATGAATCAGATGAGGAATCTGCAAATTCTCGTTCTGCAAAAAGAGGGGGGAAAAAAGGCGACGGTATTTTTAACACAGTCCTAATTATTTTAATTTTATTAGTTATCGCAGTACCGACCGGCCTATGGTATTATGCAACTCATGGGGACAATAATTTAAATAACCCAACTGAAAGTCAGGCTGTTGAGTCTACTACTTCTTCCAAAAAAGTAGCAGCAAGTTCTTCCGCAACAACGACTTCATCTTCTAGTGAGACGACAGAATCTACAACGACGACTACGACTGTAGCACCAGAAGCTACTACCACTACAAGTGAGCAAACGGTAGAGTCCACTACACAAACAACAGCTGCTGACAACACTGCTTCAGGTTCCTACACAGTAAAAGCAGGAGATAATCTGTATCGAATTGCTGTTAATCATGGGATGACACTAGATGAACTGAAAGCATTAAACGGAATCTCTGATAACAGTATTTCGGTTGGTCAAACGTTAAAAGTGAAATAAAGTGAAAAGCTATCTTTTGGTAGCTTTTTTTCAAGTGAATGAATGGGATGTGTAGAAAAAGAAATGGTAGAAAAGCTTAAGATTGCAATTGATGGGCCTGCCTCTGCTGGTAAAAGTACGGTGGCTAAAATATTAGCTAAAAAATTAAACTATATTTATTGTGATACTGGGGCTATGTATCGTACCTTAACTTATATGGCTTTAAAGGAAAACGCAATTTCTGATGAGAATCATTTAGTCAAATTATTAGATCAAGCAAAGATTACTTTTGAGCAGAGAGTTGACGGGCAACATGTTTTTTTAAACAATCAAGATGTAACTGAAGTGATTAGACAAACTGATGTCACGAATAACGTTTCCGCTGTTTCAGCTTTTCCAAAAGTAAGAGAAGAATTAGTGAAAAGACAACAAGAGATTGCAAAAGAAGGCGCCATTGTCATGGACGGTCGAGATATTGGAACGGCTGTTTTACCACTTGCAGAAGTCAAATTTTTTTTAGTTGCAAGTGTTGAGGAACGAGCAATGCGCCGCTATAAAGAAAATCTATCAAAAAATATTGAGACCAATTTTGAGACGTTAAAACAAGAGATTGAGCGCAGAGATTATCTGGATACCACAAGAAAAGTCTCACCGTTGACTCAGGCAAAAGATGCCAAGCTGATCGATACGACAGGGCTTAATATTCAAGAAGTAGTAGTAAAAATGCTAGAATATATCCAAAGTTTATCAGTACTAAAGCAAAAGTAGATCTTTAGGCTGGAAAATATACGATATTTTAGGTATGATAAGAATGAAAAGAATTTGTCGCTGAGGGGGAAACTATGTTATGTCAGATTTAAATGAAAATATTAGCAAAGAAATGTTAGAAGCAATGAACAGTGTTCAAGAAGTGGCCATCGGTGATACTGTGAGCGGGGAAGTCCTTGCAATTGATGATGGCAAACAACTAATCGTAGGAATTCAAGGTGCCGGTGTTGAAGGCGTTGTACCTTTTAAAGAGTTATCTGCTTTTCCAGTAGAAAATATCGAAGATGTTGCAAAAGTTGGGGATGTACTAGATTTAGTCGTGATTGCCCCCATTAAAGATAAAGAAAACGGCAGTTACTTACTGTCAAAACGACGTTTAGATGCTAAAAAAGTTTGGGAACAAATCGAAGCAGACTTTAAAGCGGATAAAATTGTAGAAGCACCTGTTACAGGTGTGGTAAAAGGCGGGTTAGTTGTAGATTTGGGTGTCCGAGGTTTTGTACCTGCTTCTATGGTTGCGGAACGTTTTGTAGATGATTTTTCTAGCTACAAAGGACAAACCTTGACGTTTAAAATTGTTGAAATTGAACCTTCTGAAAATCGTTTGATTTTATCGCGTAAAGCAGTTCTTCAAGCCGAAAAAGAAGCAGCTGAAAAAGAAATTTTTGGTAAACTTCAAGCTGGAGAGGTTGTAGAAGGGACCGTCGCACGTTTGACAAACTTTGGTGCATTTATTGATCTTGGTGGCGTAGATGGACTCGTTCATATCTCGGAAATTTCACACGCACATGTTGCAAAACCAGAGGATGTTTTAGCGGTTGGTGATAAAGTAAGCGTGAAAGTCTTATCGGTTGACGAAGAGAAACATCGCATTTCTCTATCAATTAAAGAAACAGTGCCTGGACCTTGGACAGATATTGAAGAAAAAGCGGGTGTTGGAACAGTTCTAGCAGGGACAGTCAAACGCCTGACTGACTTTGGCGCTTTCGTTGAAATTTACCCTGGTGTCGAAGGACTTGTTCACATCTCTCAAATTTCGCACAAACATGTAGCAACACCTCATGAAGTGCTAAAAGAAGGCGAAGAAGTTCAAGTGAAAGTTTTGGAAGTCCATCCAGAAGAACACCGTATTGGATTAAGTATCAAAGCCTTACAAGAAAAGATTGAGCCTCAAAAAGAAACAGAAGAATCCTTTGAGTTACCCGAAGAAAACACTGGTTTTACACTAGGGGATCTCTTAGGTAAGTCAGATTCTAATGAAGAATAAAATTGTTTTTTAGAAATTAAACAATAATAAGTGACGAAGGGTAAGCTATCTGGATAAAAGATGTTTGTTCATCTTTTAAATTCATGCTTGCACTTTGTCACTTTTTTGGCAGTAAAGTAAGAAAATAACGGGAAACGTTCTGATTGTACTTGCCTTAGTACCTATTATTAAGGTAAACTACTATGGGATTGAAAGAATAGAAGGAGGTATTTGTATATATGGCAAATCCGACAATTGCAATTGTAGGTCGACCAAACGTAGGGAAATCCACATTATTTAACCGTATTGCTGGTGAAAGAATCTCTATTGTTGAAGATGTTCCTGGTGTGACTCGTGATAGAATTTATGCAACGGGTGAATGGTTAGGAAGAGAGTTCAACATTATTGATACTGGTGGAATCGACTTAGGTAACGAGCCTTTTATGGAGCAAATAAAGTATCAAGCAGAAATAGCGATTGAAGAAGCAGATGTGATTATTCTTGTGTCAAGCGGAAGAGAAGGCGTGACAGATGCAGATGAGATGGTGGCACGAATTCTTTATAAGAGTAAAAAACCTGTTTTACTAGCAGTTAATAAAGTGGACAATCCAGAAATGAGAAATGATATTTACGAATTTTATGCTTTGGGCTTAGGGGATCCGTACCCGGTTTCAAGTAGTCATGGGATTGGTTTAGGAGATTTATTAGATGAAGCGGTCAAACAATTTTCTACGGATATGGAAGAAGAAGACGATGGAACGATTAAATTTAGTTTGATTGGTCGTCCAAATGTAGGAAAATCTTCCTTAATCAATGCATTACTGGGAGAAGAACGTGTGATTGTCTCAGATGTTGCAGGGACTACCCGTGATGCAATCGATACGCACTTTACTTCTCCAGATGGGCAACCTTTTGTCATGATTGACACAGCAGGTATGAGAAAACGTGGAAAAGTATACGAATCAACTGAAAAGTATAGCGTGATGCGTGCGATGCGTGCGATTGATCGTTCTGATGTGGTGCTGATGGTTCTTAATGCAGAAGAAGGAATTCGGGAATATGATAAACGGATTGCTGGTTTTGCTCATGAGGCAGGTAAAGGAATGATTATTGTTGTCAATAAATGGGATACGCTTGAAAAAGAAACGAATACCATGCGTGATTTTGAACAGAAAATTCGCGATGAGTTCCGTTATTTAGATTATGCCCCAATTATTTTTGTATCTGCTAAAACGAAGCAGCGACTAAATCAGCTACCAGAGTTAATTGAAAAGGTGAGCATGAATCAAAATCTTCGCGTTCCATCTTCTTTATTAAATGATGTCATAATGGATGCAGTAGCACTCAACCCAACACCAACGGATAAAGGGAAACGCTTGAAAATATTTTATGCCACTCAAGTAGCAGTGAAGCCTCCTGCTTTTGTTATTTTTGTCAACGAGGAAGAAATGATGCACTTTTCTTATGCCAGATTCTTAGAGAATCAAATCCGCAAAGCGTTCACTTTCGAGGGAACACCTATTCGTATTATGCCACGAAGAAGAAAGTGAAAACGGTATTTTACCATAGTTGATATCGTATTGCAATATGATAGGTATAATGAACGAAAAAACTTCAATTTTATGAAAAAAAACCGTAAAATCCTTGCCATTAAAGCATTCGTATGATATCTTGAATATATAAATATTGAACGATTCAATATTTAAAATGTCGTTTTTGGACCACTCAAAAACGATCACCTGAATGATGTTAAATAAGCATCCATTCTCTATTTGGAGGAGGTGAAATGGTAACATGGCAAACAAAGCTGAATTAATCGATAGCGTTGCAACTTCAACAGGTTTAACTAAAAAAGATGCAACTGCCGCTGTTGACGCTGTTTTTTCAACAATCCAAGATTCTCTTGCAAAAGGAGAAAAAGTTCAATTGATTGGATTTGGTAACTTTGAAGTTCGTGAACGTGCTGCACGTAAAGGACGTAACCCACAAACAGGTGCAGAAATTAAAATTCCTGCAAGCAAAGTACCTGCGTTCAAAGCTGGTAAAGCGTTAAAAGATGCTGTTAAATAAAACAGAAAAAAAAGACTAGTTTCAGAATTTATTCTGGCTAGTCTTTTTTTGTGCATGAATGGCTATTTTAGTCGCTTTATGCTAGAATATGGAAAATAAGAGTAATCCAAAATGGATTTGGTTAATATAAGGAGCAAAAAGATGCAATCATATAGTAAAAAAATGGCAGAAGCAATAGCAAATCAAGATACATCAAGTGCACAACTGCATTTTGAAAAAGCGCTAGAAAAAGACACGCCTGAGGAGTTGGGAAGTCTGGGAGAACATTTATTTGAGCTAGGTTTTTTAGAAGAAGCTCAGACTATCTTTAGCCAGCTTTTAGAAAAATTTCCAGAAGCAGAAGAATTGCATATTCCTTTAGCAGAAATTGCGATTGAAAACAATGAGATTGATGAAGCTTTTACACATCTAGAAGCGGTTCCTAAACAACATCCAGTTTACATAGAGTCTCTTCTTGTATTGGCAGATCTATATCAAGTTCTTGGATTGCCAGAGGTAAGTGAGTTAAAATTAAAAGAGGCAAAAAAAATCCTCTTAGATGAACCGCTGCTTGACTTTGCCTTAGCAGAACTGTATTTTAATTCAGAAAAATTTTCAGAGGCGTTAGATTTATATCTGGATTTAATCAAAAAAGGTTTTGACCAATTTTCAGAAGTAGCACTTAGCGAAAGAGTTGGAGTATGCTACAGTATGGCGGGAAATTTTGAAGAGGCGGTTCCATATTTGGAGGCAGCACTAACACTTAATAGGAGTGAAGACCATTTATTTCAGCTTGCGTTTACTTTTATGCAGATGCATGAAAATCAAAAAGCAATTGTTTTATTTCAAGAATTAAAAGAACTCTCGCCAACGTATCAGTCATTGTACTTATACCTGGGAGACTTGCTTCAAGAAGAAGGCCAACTAGCGGAAAGCTTGTCTGTATTAGAAGAGGGGATTGAACAAAACCCGTATCAAGTTTCTTTGTACCAATTAGCAGCAGAAGTCGCGTTCAAGCTTGGAAAGATTGAAGTTTCTGAAGGTTACTTGAAAAAAGCCGTTGAGCTAGAAGAAGATATTGAGGCATCCTTAATGGCGCTGACAAATCTATATATAAATGAAGACAGATACGAAGAAATTGTTTCGCTAAGTCAAAAGTATCAGTTCTCTGAAAATCCTTACTTACTATGGAATTTGGCACATGCACAAAATGAATTGGAAGAATATGGTGAAGCGAAGCTTTATTATAGCAAAGCAGCTGATGCTTTAGGACATCATGCGGAATTTTTAAAAGAATATGGGTTGTTCTTACGTGAAGAAGGAGAATTAGAGCAAGCTCGAGTATTGTTAACACATTATCTGGAACATGAGCCAGAGGATTTGACTATTATAGAGTTATTAGCTGAAGATTAATAAAGGGGGGCGCGCCATGCAAGTAGATGTTCAGACAAAAAAGAATTTTTTGAGTTGGCTTGTTGCCACTGTCCAATTCCCCAGAAGAGAAATTTATTGGATGATTAACTATCTAGTTAGTCATGATAGTGTTCTAGAAAATCTGCACATTGTTGAACATGCTGACAAAACACCAAGAGGACTAAGGCTATCAGCAAACAAGGCGCATAAAGAAGCACTAACGCTTTTCATAGAAGAACATGAATTTATTAATTCTGAACAAATTTTCCACGAGATTCGGATGAATTGGAAAAAGGAGTTATTTGTGGAGTTTGATTTTGAGGGGAAGTGGCACTCAGAAAAGTATCTCCGTGTATTGGAAGATAATCCATATAATTCTTGGAATGATACGATTCATCCTGAAATTGTCTCGTCAATTGAAAATTTTTTACATCAAAAGGAAAAACAATTGGAAATTGAGGCATTATACCAAGAAATTGATCACGCATTAGAGACAAATAATCGAGCTGACTTTGAAGTGTTAACGGAAAAACTAGCAGAAAAGTTGAGGGAAACAGTTCGTTGATTGAGATAACGGAGAGTCAGGACAAAATGTCGGGCTCTTTTTTGTTGAAATAGTTTGCATAATGAAGACATTTTGATAAGATTAAAGAGAGTGTTACAACTAGGAGGAAAGGTATGCAAAATGAGAAAGAACAAACATTAAAAGAGATGCAGTTGGAGGTAGATGACTATATTCAACAATTCAAGGCAGGGTATTTTTCTCCGCTTGCACAACTTGCTAGACTTACAGAAGAAGTTGGTGAACTAGCTAGAGAAGTCAACCACGTTTACGGAGAAAAGCCCAAGAAAATAAACGAAGAAAAAAATACGGTAGAAGAAGAGTTAGCAGATGTATTAATAGTAGCAATTATGATGGCTAATTCGCTTGATTTAGATTTAACAGATGCATTTCAAAAAAATATGGAAAAGTTCAATCAACGGGATAAGTTTCGTTTTGAACGAAAGGATGGACAAAAACATGATTAAAATAGTCGTAGCAGGTTTTAAAGGAAGAATGGGTGCAACCGCAACAAAAATGGTAATAGAACATGAAAGATTTGAATTGGTAGGAGTATTAGATCCGCATGCACAAGAAAAAAATCTTAGTGAAATTTCTGATTATCAAGAATTAAATGTACCAGTTTTTAAAGAAAAAGAAACACTTGTTAAAAGTGTGGTAGCGGATGCCTGGATTGATTTTACAATTCCCAAAGTTGCCTATGAAAATACGTATTTTGCATTAGAAAATAAGATTGCTCCAGTTGTGGGGACAACAGGGTTTACCGAAGAACAAGTGGCTAGTTTAATCAAACTTTCTAAAGCTCAAAAAACAGGAGGGCTAATTGCACCAAACTTTGCGATTGGCGCTGTTTTGATGATGGAGTTTGCTACTAAAGCTGTCCAGTATTTCCCAGATGTTGAAATCATTGAATTGCATCATGATAATAAATTAGATGCACCGAGTGGAACAGCTGTTAAAACAGCAGAAATGATGGAGGAAGTTCGTGCTAAAAAAGCTCAAGGGAATCCTGATGAAAAAGAAACGATCAAAGGAGCTCGTGGTGCAGATTATGAAGGAATGAGAATCCACAGTGTTCGTTTACCAGGATTAATTGCACATCAGCAAGTACAATTTGGTGGCACTGGAGAAGGATTAACCATTCGTCATGATTCGTATGACCGAGCATCATTTATGTCAGGTGTTGCTTTGGGATGTGAAAAAGTTGTAGAGCTTAAAGAATTAGTATATGGGTTGGAAAATCTTTTATGAGATTGACTAGTATGCCAACAGAATTTAGCGAAGCGATTCCGATCATTCAAGAGTTAGCTGTAGCTGGATATGAAGCCTACTTTGTAGGTGGTAGTGTCCGTGATGTCCTTTTGGGGAAAGCGATTAATGATGTGGATATAGCAACCAGTGCCTATCCCAAAGAAGTTAAAAGCCTATTTAAGCGAACGGTGGATGTCGGAATTGAACATGGGACTGTGCTTGTTTTGCATGAGGATCAGCAATATGAAATAACGACGTTTCGTACAGAGTCGCAATATCAAGATTTTAGACGTCCTGATAAGGTAACATTTGTTCGTTCTTTAGAAGAGGACTTAAAAAGACGTGATTTTACAATTAATGCACTGGCAATGTCTGAGCAGGGCCAGATCATCGATTTGTTTGAAGGGCTGAAAGATATCCAAGAAAAATGTATTCGAGCAGTTGGCCAACCTTCCGAGCGATTTCATGAAGATGCGCTTAGAATGATGCGTGCGTTGCGCTTTTCAAGTCAGTTAGATTTTTTAATAGAAAAAAATACTCTTGATGCAATAAAAGAGCATGCGGCGTTACTACAAAAAATTTCGGTTGAAAGAATTTATATTGAGCTGATTAAAATGATGACAAGCAGACAATGGAAAAGAGGATTCCGTTCTTTTCTTGAAACAAAGTGCTATGAATATTGTCCAAATTTTTCAGGAAGAGGGAAACAACTTGCCTGTTTTTTTCAGTTAAAAGAAGAAACTGAATTGAGTGAGCCGGTATTCTGGGTACTATTAATGCACTTTTTCACTTTAAATGCAGAAAAAGCAAGTTCTTTTTTGCGAGATTGGAAGCTGTCCAATCACATGATTCGTCTAATCACTCATGCACTAGCAGGACTGGAGTTTCGGTTAGAAAACAGCTCGAATGTCGATTTTCTTTACCAGTTGGGACTCGAACCGTTGCTGGTTATAGAAGAAGTATTGGCTCTGTTAGGCAAACCTTCTTCTAAACAAAAAGTGACGGATGCGTATCAAGCATTACCGATACATTCCCTGCAAGATTTAGCGGTTAATGGGCAAGCGATTATGAGGGTGCTAGACAAAAAACCTGGTCCGTGGCTAGGTGACTTACTAAAAGAAATTGAGCAAAAAGTATTGCACAAAGAGCTCGAAAATTCTTATGAAAAGATTGTTAATTTTATTCAAGAATGCGCTTTAATTTAAAGCTGTAATTTGGTTCAATCTGTGTTAAACTAAAGGTATAAAAATAAACATCATCTTGAATAAAGTGAGGAGAAGTCTCATGTCAAAAAGAATGTCAGGATTAAAATTTTTCTTTAGAAATGGTGAAACTTGGACGATTGATCGCCAGTATATAGGGGATTTATGGATCAAACAAGTGACGACTAGTTTTGGCCGAATTAAAGGAGGGGATTTTCAAGAAATCCATCCATGTGCGGGCTTTAAAATTGAGATATTAAAAGAAGCTGAAAATGTTCAAACAGCTGATATCAATTTGGGTGGTCTTGAGCTTGGAATGTTTGAGCGTGCAGTCAAATACGAAGATATTGAAAAAATGGACATGCTTTATGATAATAAAGATCAGGATTTAATTTATTTTCCATATTTAGATAAAGGAACGCCAGGTCAAGAAGGATTAGATAATCAGTACCAAACGACCAAAATTGGACAAAACGGACATCTTTACATTGTCATTGACCCAAATAAAACTGTTAACGATGTCTACCAATTAGAAGGATAAAACAAGTGAAAAGCCGGTGATTAGGTTGTGATTCCTATATCCTCGGCTTTTTCCATGTGTAAATACGGTAAAGGCATTCTTGTTTCTGATGCATGTTTCTGTTAGAATATAAAAGATTAAAAAAAAGGAGAGAGGAATGGAATCAATTGAAAGAATTAAGAATTGATGCATTGACCAAGACTTATGGAGAGAAAACTCTTTTCGACCAACTTTCCTTTTTAATACATGAAAAAGACCACATTGGTCTAATTGGCATAAACGGAACGGGAAAATCGAGCTTACTAAAATTGCTTGCCAAAGAAGATACACCTGATAGCGGCGTGATAACAGGGCCGCATGATTATCAGATCAGGTATCTGGCGCAAGATACGGTGTTTGATGAAAACTTAACTGTTGCGCAAGCTGTTTTTTCAGGAGATTCACCCATCCTGCTAGCAGTTCGTAACTATGAGCTAGCCTTGCAGCGATTGGCTGACGATGGTGAGGACACAACCGCTCAGCAAGCCTACACCAAAGCGGAAGAGCGGATGAATAGAGAAGATGCCTGGCTAGCAGATACGAACGTTCGGACGATTTTAAATCAATTGGGGATACCTGATATTAGCCAAAAGATAGGGGAACTCTCGGGTGGTCAAAAAAAACGTGTAGGACTTGCTCAAGTACTCATCCAAGAGCCTGATTTACTACTGTTAGATGAGCCGACTAACCATTTGGATTATCAAGCAATAAAGTGGTTAGAAAGTTTTTTAAATCAATATCAAGGAGCTTTTGTTTTAGTCACACATGATCGTTATTTCTTAGATAATGTGACGAATCGTATGTTTGAACTCTCATTTGGCAAGCTTTATCAGTACAAGGGCAACTATGAAAATTATTTGATTGAAAAGGCACAAAGAGAAGAAACAGAAAAACAACAAGAAACGAAGCGCAAACAATTGTATAAGCAAGAACTAAGTTGGATGCGAGCCGGTGTCAAAGCAAGAGGAACCAAACAACAAGCACGCATTCAGCGCTTTGAAGATTTAAAAGAAAATCTTCATCAAGTTCAAACAAGCGAACATGTAGAAATTGATATTGCAACGAAACGGCTAGGAAAAAAGGTTTTAAAATTGGAGCAAGCAACGTTCACTTTGGATCAGCAAATTATTTTAAAGAATTTTGAGTTGCTTGTGCAAACACATGATCGGATTGGGATTACTGGTAAAAATGGTTCGGGAAAGTCTACACTACTGAATATTTTAGCTGGACGTATCGAACTGGAAGCTGGCGTTTATGAGATTGGGGAAACTGTCCGGATTGGTTACTACACACAACAAAATGAAGCGATTGACCCGAATAAACGCATGATTCAATATTTACAAGAAGCTGCCGAACAAGTTGAACAGACAAATGGTTCTACTACAAGTGTGGCGGAGATGCTTGAACGCTTTCTTTTTCCTAGATTTATGCACGGTACCACCATTGGCAAACTTTCTGGTGGAGAAAAAAGGCGACTTTTCTTACTGAAATTGTTGATTTTACAACCGAATGTACTGCTATTGGATGAGCCAACAAATGATTTAGATATTGACACACTCACAATACTAGAAGACTATTTGAGCCAGTTCGCTGGTGCGGTGATTGGGGTTAGTCATGATCGTTATTTCCTAGATAAGACCATGGAAAGGCTGTTTATATTTGAAGGGAATGGAGAAATCGAGTATTTTTACGGCTCTATGACGGATTATTTAGCAAAAAAAGAAGACACTCAAAAAAATCTAGCGACTAAAAAACATTCTGACTCCCAAAATCAAACTACTGAAATTGCTGTAGAAAAAGTCAAAAAGAAATTAACATATGCTGAACAAAAAGAATGGGAAGCAATTGAAGATCAAATGGAACTGCTAGAAGTAAAAATTGAAGAGCTAAAAGCAGAAATGAATATCTCTGGTAGTGACTTTGCCAAATTACAAGAGTTGCAACAACAAGTAGAAGCAAAAGAGTTAAAGTTAGAGGATATGCTTAACAGATGGGAATATTTAAGTCAGTTTACTTCTTAAAAGACGAAAGGGGAAAAAGATGGAAAAAGATTATTTAGAACTAGGCCAAAAGATCTTGACTGCAGGAACTATAAAAAGTGATCGAACGGGTACAGGAACAAAAAGTATTTTTGGCTATCAAATGCGTTTTGATTTAAGCGAGGGTTTCCCACTTTTAACAACCAAGCGCGTGCCTTTTGGTTTGATAAAAAGTGAATTGCTATGGTTTATGCATGGGGATACTAATATTCGGTATTTATTAAAGCACAACAATCATATTTGGGATGAGTGGGCTTTTGAACGTTACATCAAAAGTGAGGACTATACAGGACCAGATATGACTGATTTTGGCCGTAAATCTTTAGTAGATGAGGAGTTTAACCAACGTTATCAAAAAGAAAGTCAAAAATTCTGTGAGCTAATTTTGACAGATGATCAGTTTGCTCAAAAATATGGAGAATTGGGAAATATTTATGGGGCTCAGTGGCGTAATTGGCAAACAAGAACAGGAGAAACGATTGATCAACTAAAAGATGTAATTGAGATGATTAAAACAAATCCTGACTCAAGAAGACTTGTAGTATCAGCTTGGAATCCAGAAGATGTGCCGACGATGGCTTTGCCACCTTGTCATACGATGTTTCAATTTTATGTGGCGGATGGAAAACTAAGTTGCCAGCTCTATCAAAGAAGTGCCGATGTTTTCTTGGGGGTACCGTTTAACATTGCAAGTTACGCGCTATTAACACATTTGATTGCGCATGAAACAGGACTTGAGGTTGGAGAATTTGTTCATACACTTGGTGACGCACATTTGTATAGAAATCATTTTGAACAAATGAAAGAACAGTTGAGTAGAGAGGTACGGGCTTTACCAAAATTGGTATTAAATCCAGAAAAAAAATCAGTATTTGATTTTGATGTGACAGATATTCAGGTAGAAGGATATCAACCACATCCAGCTATTAAAGCGCCGATTGCCGTGTGATTTAGTAGTTAAGGAAAAGGATTGTAGAGATTGAAAGGGGAAAAAAATGTTAGCTGCGATATGGGCGCAAGATGAAGAGGGGTTAATTGGGAAAGAAGGCAAGTTGCCATGGCATTTACCCAATGATTTAAAATTTTTTAAAACAATGACCGAACATAATACGATTGTCATGGGAAGAAAGACATTTGAAGGAATGGGAGGGAAACTACTTCCTAACCGGGACACCATCATTTTGACTAGTGACAAAAGCTATCAAGTGGAAGGGGCGCTTGTCTTTCATGACAAGCAAGAGGTTTTAGAATATGCTAAAAAGACAGATGGAATGGTCTTTATCACTGGGGGCACACAAGTCTACAAAACATTTTTGCCTGAAATCGATGTTTTGCACCGTACGCTCATCCATCATAGATTTGAAGGAGATGCTTATTTTCCAAAAATAAATTGGGACGCCTTCACAATGGTGAGCATCAGTGAAGGGGAAACGGATGAGAGAAATCCTTATAAGTATCAATTTGAATCTTATCATAGAAAGTAAATTTTTGATAAGCATTCAGATAGACGGATCACCCAGTAAAAAAGCCGACTGAACTAGTTCAGTCGGCTTTTTTATTTTGGTCTCTAGCACCAGTGTGTCAAGATATTAGGTGTAAAATAAAACAGAGAAGTACATAAAGCCTGCACCAAGCATCACAAAAAGATGCCAGACAACGTGCATATAACGAATATGCTTCATACTGTAAAAGATGGCCCCGATAGTATAGGATAAGCCACCTGCAACTAAAAGAATTAAACCACCTAAACCTAGTCCGTGATACAGTTCAGGTGCAGCTACAACACATAGCCAGCCCATGATCACATAGATAACCGTTGAGATTTTACTTACATTATTTTTTTTGTGTAAGAAAACCGATTTTTGTACAATTCCCAGTAATGTCATGAACCAGATGATGCCAAATAGTGCCCATCCAAGCCATCCTTTTACAACGAGCAGGCAATAAGGCGTATAACTACCAGCAATTAATAAAAAAATCGAACTGTGGTCAAAGACCTGAAAAACTTTTTTAGCTTTAGTAAAAATCAGACTATGAAAAAGTGTAGAGGTTAAAAATAACAGCACCATCATAGCGCCATAAATCGCATAAGAAACAACGTGAATAGGGGATCCTAGTCTTGCTCCTTTAACAATTAAAATGACCATACCAGCAATGCTAAGACCTGCTCCTATACCGTGAGTAACGGCATTTAGGACTTCATTTAAAATGATATAACGTTTTGAAAACATAGGACTTTCCAAAAAACCAGCTCCTTTTATAAGTGAGATGCCACTTAACTTAGTTTTAGTTTACATGAAAGCGAGTCGATTGAAAAGTAATAGTTAAGAATTTAATCGACAACTTTACTTTTTTTTCATAAATCAGTTATTTTAAATGACGAAAGCAGAAAATAATTGTATAATATAGAAAGTATATAGGTTAGTCCCTATCAAAGAGAACGGTCTTCATTTGATAGGAAAATCTGTTAGGATCAGACTGATTGATTCTTCAATGAATATTTCCAAAACTTGTTTGTAACGTTTTGGAAGAAAGAGGTTATACGATGTCAAAAATTAAAATTGTTACAGATTCTTCTTGCACAATGGAGGCAGAAACTGTTAAAAAACTTGGAATTCATGTGATTGCACTTTCTGTTATGGTTGATGGTGTTATTTATGCAAATGATGAAAACTTACCTGGTGAAAAATTTATGGAGATGATGGCTCATTCAAAAGCACTACCTAAAACCAGCCAGCCTCCAATTGGAGAATTTGCAGAGCTATATGATAAATTAGGACAAGATGGTAGTAAAATTATTTCAATCCATATGACAGAAGCGCTCAGTGGAACCGTCAATGCAGCTCGACAAGCAGCCCAGCTTTCACAAGCCGATGTGACGGTAATAGACAGTGATTTCACGGATCAAGGATTGTCTTTCCAAGTAATTCGTGCGGCTCAATTAGCAAATGAAGGGGCTTCTTTAGAAGAAATTGTCGCAGAAGTTGAAAAAGTTAAAAAGAATACCAAACTGTATATCGGCATTTCAAATTTAGATAATCTTGTTAAAGGTGGCAGAATTAGTCGTGTTGCGGGTATGCTGTCTAGTATTTTCAACATGAAAGTGGTTATGGAGCTTTTAAACACAGAGTTAATTGTTGAAACAAAAGGTAGAGGTGTAAAAACGTTTAATAAATGGTTTTCTGAATTTAAAAACGAGTTACAAAGTCTGCCAGTGAAAGCCATTGGAATTTCTCATGCGGAAGGATTAGAAATAACGCAAGGATTTAAAGAAGCTTTGCAAGAAGCCTTCCCAGATATTCATATTCCTTTGTTGCATACGAACCCAGTAATTGCAACACATGCGGGTAAAGGTGCTTTTGCCATTATGTTTTACACGGATTAGTGAAAAGCAGATCATTATGGTCTGCTTTTTAGTTATTAGTAGAAGTGAGGAGTACAAACATGCAGAAACTTAAAAGTCTGAAAAAATTGAAAGGATTAGCGTTTTTATTTATTGGTGTAACAATTATCACTTTTTGTGTACTAAGTTTTGTTTTTCCTAAAGCGGAGCAACGTTTGGGTACTACGACCAAAACTAGTTTGACCAAAAAATTAACACAAAAAGAGGTGATCCGTTTCGTTGCCTTGGGTGATTCGCTTACAGAAGGTGTAGGAGATAGTACAAATGCTGGTGGATTTGTTCCTTTACTAAGTCAAGCATTGACTGATAAATATCAATTAAATGCAGTTCAGACAGATAATTATGGGAAAGCTGGAAATCGGACAGATCAAATACTTGCACGAATAAAAAAATCGACCAAAATGCAGCAATCAATCAAAAAAGCAGATGTCATAACGCTCACAACGGGCGGCAATGATGTAATGAAAGTTGTAAGGAATGAGTTGATGAACGGAATTAATGTAGGAAGTTTTACATCACCGCAGAAAGACTATGTGAAAAATCTGTCTAAATTATATGCTGAGATTAGAAAATTGAATAAGGATGCACCTATCTATCAATTAGGAATATACAATCCTTTTTATTTAAGTTTTTCCGATATTACAGAACTTCAAACAATTGTAGACAATTGGAATAGTACCTCAGAAAAAGCAGTGAAGAAGCAAAAAAATGCGTACTTCATTCCTATTAATGATTTACTATATAAAGGAATTGACGGGAAAATCGGGGTAGATACCAAAATAAATTCTGATGAAACTACTGAGAGTGGGAAAGTCAGTCAAACAATCAATAATTTGATTTCTACTACAGATAATTTTCATCCTAATAATTTAGGCTATCAAATTATGTCAAATGCTTTTCAAAAAGAACTAGATACAACCAAGACAAAATGGTTATCTAAATAAAAATGGAGGAAAAAAATGAGTAGAACGAGTCAGCAAACAAAAAAAAGTGATTTTTTTAAAAAGCCAAAAAATGGTTGGCGTGCAGCCTTTTTAATCCTATTAGCCATTATTCTTTCGTGTTCGTTATTTATTTGGGTACGAGTGACAAGCAACCGTGAACCCAATTACGTGCCTACGCAGCAAACGACAAGCAAAGTTGGAAATCCGAGTTTTCAAGTCAATTTGACTAAAAAGCAAGTCAATGAATTGATTGATTATTATTTGAATGATTATCAAAAGAAAAGTGGGATTAGCTATTCTTTTTATTTAGAAGATCAAGCCTTATTAAAAGGAACTTTTGAAGTTTTAGGACATGACATTGGCTTTTACTTATACTTTGATCCATATGTAATGGAGAACGGAGATATTCAATTAAAGGCAAAGAGCCTTTCAATTGGGACACTTGCCTTGCCAATGTCACAAATCATGCGTTATATTGCGAATAACTACAACTTGCCTAAATGGGTGGAAGTAAATGCAAAAGAGCAAAATTTAACGATTCATTTAAGTCAGTTAAAATTAAAATCAGGCCTAGTAGTTAAGGCTTCTAAGATAAATTTAATAGACAACGAGATTCGGTTTAATGTTTATTTACCTATAAAAAAATAAGAATATAAGAAAGGGGAAACGACAATGAAAGAAACGGCTATTTTTGCGGGAGGTTGCTTTTGGTGTATGGTCAAACCTTTTGATACGCAACCTGGAATTTTCTCTGTCACTTCAGGCTATACAGGAGGACACGTTGTAAATCCAACTTATGAACAAGTGTGTTCTGGTAAAACAGGTCATACAGAAGCCGTTGAGATTGTTTATGATCCGGAAATTATCTCTTACGAAGAACTGGTAGAGATCTACTGGCAGCAGACGGATCCTACAGATGCTTTTGGACAATTCCAAGATCGAGGAGATAGCTATCGTCCTGTTATTTTTTACCAAACACAAGAGCAAAAGTTCGTCGCTGAAAAAAGTAGAGCTGCGCTACAAACTAGTGGACGGTATGATCAACCAATTGTTACAAAAATTGAACAACAAAAGCCTTTTTATCCAGCTGAAGAGTATCATCAAGACTTTTATCAAAAGGATCCAAAGAGATATCAGGCTGAAACCACTCCACGTCAGAAGTTTCTACAAGCTCACTGGGGTAAAGAAAAATGAACAGAAGTTTTTATGAGTATTTAATGACGCTTAAAGGACCCAATATCAGTGAGCCAGAAACCAAATTTGCAAACGATGTTGGCGAGGATCTATCTTTTCCAAAACATTCAAAAAACTATCAGGAAATTTCTCATTACCTAGAATTCAATGCTTATTACATCGATAATATGGATTTGTTTGATGAGGTATGGGAGCAATACGTTGAAAATAATGCTTAAAAAACTGTTGGATAGACGGAGAAAGAAAGTGGAATTTTGAAAAATAAAAAAGTATCTTTTAATCAATATATCATCTCACTTATAGCAGTTGCTATCATAGCAATTATTGGGACTTATTTGGTTTTAGACAAGCAAGTTCGAGCGATTCAAGCTGAAAATAAGGTGCAAGAAACAACGCTTACAAGTAATGACCTAAAAAAAATCGATACATTATATAGTCAAATCAAGGCCAATTATGTTGGGAAAGTCAGTAAAACTAAGCTGATCAATGGAGCTTTAAAAGGAATGACTTCGGCGCTAGATGACCCTTATACGGTTTATATGGATAGTACAGAGTCTGAAGACCTGAATAATACGATTTCTAGCAGTTTTGAAGGAATTGGGGCGACATTGAGCCTTCAAAATGAATTGCCGACTATTGCTCAAGCTCCAATTAAAGGTTCTCCTGCTGAAAAAGCCAATCTAAAAGCAGGAGACGTGATTATGAAAATCGATGGTCAGTCGACAAAAGGTCAGACTCTGACACAAGATGTTTCTAAAATCAGAGGAAAAAAAGGCACATCTGTCACTTTAAATATTCAACGCGGAGATGAAAACTTTGATGTCAAAATCACGCGTGATACGATTCCAGTTGATACTGTTTATGCAAATATTGATGCGACGAATAAAGAAATTGGGAATATTAAAATTACAACTTTTTCAGAAAATACTTATACTGAGTTAAAAGCAGCAATTAAAAAGCTTCGAGAAGCAGGGGCAAAATCATTTGTGTTGGATGTGCGTCAAAATCCCGGAGGTCTGCTCGATCAAGTTGAAAAAATGGCAAGTATGTTTTTAAAAGACGGTCAAACAATTGTTCAATTTGAAGATAAAAATGGGGCAAAAACAGTTGCTAAAGCCAGTTCTGAACTAGATGGTGGACAGAAAGTAACAGAGCCAGTAGTTGTTTTAGTTGATGATGGAAGTGCGAGTGCTGCAGAGATATTTGCGGCTGCGTTAAATCAATCTGCAGGTGACAAGCTAATTGGAAAGAAAACCTTTGGTAAAGGTACGGTGCAACAAGTTTTGAGCGAAACAGACAAGAGTGAACTCAAAATTACCATTATGAAATGGTTGACACCAAGTGGCGATTGGATTCATAAAAAAGGTATTACCCCAACGATAGAAGCTGATTATCCAGATTATGCGTATTTAACTCCTATTGATAAAACGAAGACTTACAAACAAGGAGATAGTAATACTTCTGTAAAAAATATTAATGCAATGCTTAAAGCTTTAGGCTACTTACAAGTACAACCATCTGATGTCTATGATGAAAATACAAAAAATGCGGTAGCAAAATTCCAAACAGACAATAGTTTTACAAGTAATGGGGAAACTACTAGTGAAACTGCAACAAAATTGGAACAAAATCTTGCCAAGTTGATTGGAGAAAACGACCAAGCCTATAAAGCAGCGCTGAAGGAATTAACTAAATAGAGAACTAAGTGGAATGTTTCGGCACATGAAGGTGTGAAACAAAAGTTTTTTAACTTTTGTTTCACACCTTTTTTTGGATGAGGGATAGTAATTTCGCTCATTTTTTATTATGATAGAGAAAGAGTTTAGGGGGTGGGCGTTTGAGGGATAAAATGACACAAGTAATGAATGGACTGATCATGTGTGCCATCTCAATTGTACTTGTTTTTATCATAAGGGGTTTTTTATTTATCCCACTTTCCATTGACGGAATATCAATGGAGAAAAATTTAAAGCAAGGAGATCATGTAATTACAGAGAAGATGAGTGAGATTCATCGCTTTGATATCATTGTATTTCATCTAGATGACGGGAAAACCTATGTCAAGCGTGTGATTGGACTTCCAGGCGAAGAAATTACTTACAAGAAAGACCAATTATATGTCAATGGAAAAAAAAGAATGGAGTCTTTTTTGACAGAAAATAAAAAAGAACATGCCCCTACTTCAAACTATACCAATGAATTTACAACAAGTACGTTGTTAAGTACAAAAAAAATCCCTAAAAATTGTTATTTTGTTCTAGGGGACAATCGGCGATTAAGTAAGGATAGTCGGTCTTTTGGTGTTGTTCATCAGAATCAAGTTTTCGGTAAGGTTGTGATGATTTATTATCCATTTGATCGTATGCAAATAATAAAATAGGAGTTTAAAGTGATGACAATACAATGGTTTCCAGGACATATGGCAAAAGCCAAGAGAGAAGTAACAGAAAAACTTAAATTTGTTGATATTGTGTTTGAACTGGTAGACGCTCGCCTACCCATTTCAAGTCGTAATCCAATGTTAGATCAAATTATTCAACAAAAGCCCAGAATTATTTTGCTAAATAAAGGGGATTTAGCAGATCCTAAAGAAACAGCTAGATGGCAGCATTATTTCCAAAAACAAGGATATGCTAGCTTAATTGTGAATGCACAGCAAGGAAAAGGAATCAAAAATATTGTACCCGAAGCTAAAAAAGTGTTAGCTGAAAAAATCGCACACCGATCCGCAAGAGGCTTGAAGCCTCAAGCGATTCGAGCAATGTGTATTGGAATACCTAATGTTGGCAAGTCGACGATTATGAACCGACTAGTCAAAAAAAATATTGCAAAGACAGGAAATCGTCCAGGTGTAACCAAAGGACAGCAGTGGTTAAAAGCAGGAGATGAGTTAGAACTGCTTGATACCCCTGGAATCCTTTGGCCGAAGTTTGAAGATGCAGAAATCGGACGAAAATTAGCACTGACTGGTGCAATCAAAGATAATTTACTGCATATGGATGATTTGGCCATTTATGGTTTAAGCTTTTGGCAATCCTTTTATCCGCAAAACTTAACAGAACGGTATGCTTTATCTGAACAAGAGCTGGATTTACCAGAGGCAGAATTATTGATGAAAATCACCGAAAAAAGAGGACTGAGAGAGGACTATGAAAGAGGGAGTGAACTCATCATTCAAGAGATTCGGAGTGGAAAATTAGGTAGATTTACATTGGATCGTTACCAAGAAATGAGTGTTCAAAGTGAAAAGTAATCAGACGATTAAAGAAATAAAAGCACAATTATTACAAGAAACAGATCAAACCTCCGCATTCATCAAGGAAATAGAAAAAGATACAAGATCTGGTGTTCAAAATGCCATCAGGCAATGGCGTAAAAAACTAGATAAACAGGCAAAGCTTAAAACTCACTTTATGGAAATGCAGCAGTTTGAACTCCAAGCACGTAATCAAGGTTACAAATTCATTGCTGGGATTGATGAAGTGGGACGTGGTCCATTAGCAGGTCCTGTTGTAGCAGCTGCAGTTATTTTACCAGAATGCTTCAATCTTGTGGAAGTAAATGACTCCAAACAGCTAAGTGCTAGTAAAAGAGAAGAGCTTTTTACGCAAATAAAAGCACAAGCCTTAGCCATTGGAATTGGTGTGGTGGATGAAAAAGTAATTGATAAAATCAATATTTACGAAGCAACCAAATATGCGATGATGCAGGCAATTGAAAAGCTAGAACAAGCACCAGATTGTTTACTGATTGACGCCATGACTCTTCCTTGTGCTTTACCCCAAGAAAAGATTATCAAAGGAGATGCCAAAAGCATTTCGATTGCATGTGCAAGTATTATTGCAAAAGTCACGCGAGATAAGATGATGGTTGACTACGATCATTTATATCCTGGCTACTGTTTTGCTAAAAATGCTGGATATGGAACGAAAGAGCATTTAGCTGGAATAGAAAAACAAGGCATTTGTCCGATACATCGGCAGTCATTTGCTCCAATAAAAAACCTAATTTAATGAAAGATGCCTTTTTTTGCAAATATATAGATATAAATGCGAAAGAAGGTTTTTTTATGTTGCCAGAGCGAAGATACTTTTTATTTTTAATGAAACAAATCCCAAGTCTAAGCAATGTACAATTATTAAAGATGCTTCAATATTTGGAAAACTATCATTGCAAACAGGTTTCTTTTTTAGAATTATGTGATGCGCTACAATTACGGACAAAAATGAAAGAGGTCCTTATTACCTCGTATGAGAAGATACTTAAAAATGAAAAGAAATGGCAGTTGAATTATCAAAATGAAAAGTTTATTACTTTATTAGACGAAGCATACCCTAGTTGCTTGGCTGAAATTTACAATCCACCTGTCTTACTTTTTTACAGAGGAGATATTCAGTTACTGTCTAAGTCATCGCTAGCACTCATCGGATCAAGGGCGGCAACAAGCTCAGGTAGAAAGGTAATAGAGCGCTTAGTACCGGGACTGGTCCGTGCGGGTATCCCAATTGTAAGTGGACTTGCCAGAGGGATTGATACTTACGCCCATCAAATGACCATTAGACAAAAAGGGAGCACGATTGCAGTGATTGGTTCTGGATTAGAGCGAACCTACCCAAAAGAAAACTTTCGACTTCAGCAATTTATTGCAAAAAATCATTTATTAGTGACCGAGTACCCAGATGATACGCCCCCTTTTTCTTACCATTTTCCAATGAGAAACCGAATTATTGCAGGGATTACGCAAGGTACTTGCGTTGTGGAGGCAAGAAGAAGGAGTGGGACCTTGATTACCGCACAGTATGCACTCGAAGCTGGACGTAGTGTTTTTTGTGTACCTGGTGATAGTACAAAACCAACCACAGAGGGGTGTCACGAATTAATTCAGCAAGGGGCGAAATGTATCTGGAAATCCGAACATATAATAGAAGAATTTTTATAAATAAATAAAGATTCCTTGACAAACCGCTCATAAATAGCATAATATTGAAACCGATTCATTATGACTAATTAGAATGAAGCAGTTTGACAAAGAATAAATAAAAAAGGAGGCGCATGCGACATGGCATATAAATATTTAGTTATCGTAGAATCACCAGCTAAGGCTAAAACAATTGAAAAGTACTTAGGACGTAACTATAAAGTTGTCGCGAGTGTCGGACACATCCGAGATTTACCAAAGAGTAAGATGGGTGTCGATATTGAAAATCATTATGAGCCTCACTACATTTCCATTCGTGGGAAAGGTGACATCATTAAACAATTAAAATCACAAGCAAAAAAAGCGCAAAAAGTCTATCTCGCAGCCGATCCAGATAGAGAGGGTGAAGCCATAGCTTGGCATTTGGCTCACCTTCTAGGACTAGATTTGAAAGATAAAAACCGGGTTGTCTTTAATGAAATTACCAAAGACGCGGTGAAAGCAGCGTTCAAAGAACCAAGAACCATTAAACTTGATTTAGTGGACGCGCAACAGGCTCGCCGTGTACTTGATCGTTTAGTAGGATATTCGATTAGCCCAATTCTGTGGCGTAAAGTAAAAAAAGGTCTCAGCGCCGGTCGCGTGCAGTCGATTGCCTTAAAATTAATTCTTGATCGTGAGAAAGAAATTCGTGAGTTTAAGCCTGAGGAGTATTGGAGCATTGCTGCTAATTTTCAAAAAGGCCGGAAAAAATTTAAAGCCAATTTTTACGGATTAAACGGGAAAAAGAAAAAATTAAAAACAGACAAAGATGTTAAAGAAGTTACTCAAAAGCTTACTTCAAAAGAATATAAGATTCAAAACGTAGAAAAGAAAGAGCGCAAAAGAAATCCAGCACTCCCGTTTACAACGAGTAGTATGCAACAAGAGGCGGCACGCAAGATTAATTTCCGTACACGGAAAACGATGATGGTTGCACAGCAACTATACGAAGGAATCTCGCTTGGTAAAGAAGGAACAGTCGGTTTAATTACCTATATGCGTACGGATTCTACAAGAATTTCAGAACTTGCAAAAGGCGAAGCTGCTAGTTACATAGAAGACAAATTTGGTAAAGAATTTTCTTCTCATGGTGGGAAAAAAAGTAAGCAAGCAAAAGGTGCTCAAGATGCCCATGAAGCAATTAGGCCTTCAAGTGTCATGCGTACACCAGATGAAATAAAAAAATATTTGGATAAAGACCAATTCAAATTATATAACTTAATTTGGTCAAGATTTGTTGCTAGCCAAATGACGCCAGCAGTACTGGATACAATGAAAGTCACACTAGAGCAAAACGATGTCACGTTTATTGCCAATGGGTCAAAAATCAAATTTCAAGGTTTCATGAAGGTATATGTTGAGGGGAAAGATGATGGTAAGGAAGAAAAAGAGAATGTCTTACCAGATTTAGAGATAGGCGAAATTGTAAAAGCCGTTGATTTGGAACCAAAACAACATTTCACACAACCACCAGCACGTTTTAGTGAGCCAACGTTGATTCGTACACTAGAGGAAAATGGTGTGGGACGTCCTTCCACCTATGCACCAACGCTTGAAACGATTCAAAGACGTTACTACGTGAAATTAGCCAATAAGCGTTTTGAACCAACTGAATTAGGTGAAATCGTCAATACGATTATTTGTGACTTCTTTCCACAAATTGTTGATATTAACTTTACTGCAAGTATGGAGCACGATCTTGATGCGGTGGAAGAAGGAAAAGAAGAATGGGTAGAAGTTGTGGACCGTTTTTATAAACCTTTTGCAGTCGAATTGGAGAAAGCAGAAGAAAATATCGAAAAAATTCAAATTAAAGATGAACCAGCAGGGTTTGATTGTGAGCTATGTGGGCACCCAATGGTCATTAAACTTGGAAAGTATGGAAAATTCTACGCATGTAGCAACTTTCCAGAGTGCCGAAATACACAAGCAATTGTCAAAGAAATCGGTGTTGCTTGTCCAGAGTGTCAAAAAGGACAGGTTATCGAGAGAAAATCGAAGAAAAATCGTATTTTTTATGGGTGTAATCGTTACCCAGAATGTGAATTTACTTCTTGGGACAAGCCAATCGGTCGAGATTGTCCTAAATGTTCGCATTATCTAGTTGAGAAAAAAGTTAAAGGTGGCAAACAAGTCTTATGTAGTCACTGTGACTATCAAGAAGATATTCAAAAATAAAAAAAGGCGGTAGTTGAAGATTTGTGACTGTCGCTTTTTAAAAGGAGAACTGAGTATGACAGAAAAATTTGTTAATGTAATCGGGGCAGGACTTGCTGGGAGTGAAGCAGCATGGCAAATTGCCGAGTCTGGTGTAAAAGTTCGACTTTTTGAGATGAGAAAAGTAAAAAAAACACCTGCGCACCACACCGATCAATTCGCCGAGTTGGTTTGTTCCAATTCACTGAGAGCGAATAACATCACCAATGCAGTTGGTTTGCTGAAAGAAGAGATGCGAGCCTATCATTCTCTTGTTATCAAGGCAGCTGACAAAACAGCGGTTCCTGCTGGTGGCGCACTTGCAGTAGACCGTGATTTGTTTTCACAAACAATTACAGATACTCTGCGCAATCATCCTAATGTTACAGTTATTGATGAGGAAGTAGAAGAAATTCCAGAAGGCGTTACCGTTGTTGCATCAGGTCCACTGACATCGGATGCACTCGCTCATTCGATTCATCAATATATGGACTCAGATGGCCTCTATTTTTACGATGCAGCAGCACCAATTATTGAAAAAAGTTCAATTGATATGGATAAGGTTTACTTAAAATCTCGCTATGACAAGGGAGAAGCTGCTTATTTAAATTGTCCGATGTCAGAAGAAGAGTTCCAAAGTTTTTATGAGGCTTTGATTTCTGCTGAGGTCGCTCCGTTAAATTCTTTTGAAAAAGAAAAATATTTTGAAGGCTGTATGCCAATTGAAGTAATGGCTAGTCGGGGAATTAAAACGATGCTTTTTGGTCCATTGAAACCAGTTGGGCTTGAAGATCCCAAAACGGGTAAAAGACCTTACGCAGTTGTACAGCTAAGACAAGATAACGCAGCCGCTTCTTTATATAATTTGGTTGGTTTTCAAACGCATTTAAAATGGGGCGAGCAAAAGAGAGTATTTCAGATGATTCCAGGTTTGGAAAATGCAGAAATTGTCCGATATGGTGTGATGCACCGCAATACTTTTATGAACTCACCCAAAGTATTAAAAGCAACGTATCAGCTAAAAGCAAATGAAGAGTTATTTTTTGCTGGTCAAATGACTGGGGTAGAAGGATATGTGGAGAGTGCTGCAAGCGGTATGGTAGCTGGCATAAATGCTGCTCGTTTTGTAAAAGGAGAGCCACTCATCGAATTTCCCAATGAAACAGCAGTTGGTAGTATGGCGTACTATATTACTCATACAGAAGGCAAACATTTTCAACCTATGAACGCAAATTTCGGAATTTTCCCAGAACTACCTGAAAGAATTAGAGATAAAAAATTGCGTTATGAAGCGATTGCGAGTCGTGCGTTACAAGCGACTGAGAAAGTAAAAAAACAATTGACTGAGCAGTAGAAGACTAGAAGAGCATGGTTTAATAAATCAGTTTGATTTTATTTAGTAAAATGAGATTTCAATAAAAACAAAAGAGAAAAGTATAAGCTTTTTTCTTTTTTGTTTTATAATTAATTAGAAGTGACTGTGAATATGAAGAAATTGTGACAATAGTGGAAAATATTAATTAAATTCTGACAATTTATTTGTATAAAAAAATGGGATATGGTAAAGTAAGCTAGTATTAAAAAGGAGCGAGTGAGATGGAGCAAAAGCCAGAAGAATTGGGACTTTTCTTACGTTATTTAACTAATGAAAGACAATATTCTGATAAAACGATTCAAGCTTATCAAGAGGACGTTTTTAACTTTTTGAAATTTTTGCACCGTTCTGGTGATGATAACTTTTTGGCTGTTACACATCAAGATGTGAGGATTTACATGAGTTCTCTTTATGATAAATCTTATAGTCGAAATTCTTTAAGTCGCAAAATTTCGAGTTTACGCGCCTTCTACCAATTTTTAGTACAAGAAAATTTTATTCAAGAAAATCCTTTTTCTTATGTTCAAATGAGAAAAAAACAATTAAGGCTGCCACATTTTTTTTACGAAAAAGAAATGGAGGCGCTTTTTGAGGCAGTAAAAGAGGAGACTCTTTTGGATAATCGAAATGAAGCACTTTTAGAAGTTCTTTATGGAACAGGAATCCGCGTTAGTGAGTGTGCAGGGCTGACTTTGCAAGATATTGATTTTAAGGCAAGTGTGATGTTGATTCACGGAAAAGGGAATAAAGAACGTTATGTACCATTTGGCTCATTTGCAGCAGATGCCTTACAAAATTACTGCGCTCAATCAAGGAAAAAATTGATGGATACTTATAAAAAACAGCACGAATATGTTTTTGTTAATCATCACGGTGAACCAATTACCGCAACAGGAATTGAATATATCTTAAATAAAATTATTGAAAAAAGTAGTTTAAGTGCCAATATTCATCCACACATGTTGCGCCATACCTTTGCAACGCATTTGTTAAATAATGGAGCAGACATGAGGACAGTGCAAGAACTACTAGGACATGTAAGTTTGTCTTCCACTCAAATCTACGCCCATGTAACAAAAGAAAGCTTACAAAAAAATTATCGAACGTTTCACCCACGAGCATAATATCAAAGAATTTTAGGAGGAAATAAAATTGAGTATTACAACATTTCATTCAACAACTATCTGTGCAGTAGAACAAAACGGAAAATTTGCAATGGCTGGAGACGGTCAAGTGACAATGGGCGAGACGGTTATTATGAAAGGAACTGCAAGAAAAGTACGTAGAATTTATAATGATGAAGTAGTAGTAGGGTTTGCTGGAAGCGTAGCAGATGCCTTTAATCTAGAAGAAAAGTTTGAAGGAAAATTGAACCAATACAAAGGGAATTTGATGCGTGCAGCTGTAGAACTCGCTATGGAATGGCGCACGGATAAAGCCATGCAAAAATTAGAAGCGATGTTAATTGTTATGAACGACAAAGAAATGCTAGTTGTGTCTGGAACAGGTGAAGTGATTGCCCCAGATGATGGAATTTTATCCATAGGTTCTGGTGGGAACTATGCGCTTGCTGCAGCCCGTGCAATGAAACAGCATGGAGATAAAAGTTTGACTGCAGGAGAAATTGCGAAAGCTGCTTTGAACGTAGCGGCAGATATCTGTGTCTATACAAATCATAATATTATCGTAGAAGAATTATAGTAGGAGTGAAAAAAATGAATGAATCTGTAATGAGTAAAACACCAAGACAAATTGTGCAAGAGCTTGATCAATATATTATTGGGCAGTCTACGGCTAAAAAGTCTGTTGCTGTAGCGCTTCGTAACCGCTTTCGTAGGATGCAACTAGAAGAGACGATGCAACAAGAAGTTACGCCAAAAAATATGCTCATGATCGGGCCTACTGGAGTTGGGAAAACAGAAATTGCCAGACGTTTAGCCAAAATTGTCAACGCACCATTTGTAAAGGTTGAGGCAACTAAATTCACAGAAGTGGGCTATGTTGGGCGTGATGTTGAGTCTATGGTTCGAGACTTGGTTGAGGCGAGCATAAAGATTGTTGAGAAAGAGCAACATAGCAAAGTGTATAGTCGTGCAGTCAAAAAAGCTGACGAACGCTTAGTGAAATTGCTAGTTCCAGGAATTAAGAAAGAAAAAAAACAAGCAAGTGGCAATCAGTTTGAGGCAATGATGCAAATGTTTAATACAATGCAACAGCCTGCAGAAGAAGAAAAAGAAGAAGTAACAGAGAGTATTAAAACAAGCCGCGCAGCAATTAAAGAACAGCTTGAAAAAGGTCTCTTGGATCAAAGAGAAGTAACAATTGAGGTTGAAGAAGCGAAAAGTCCAGCACCTATGATGAACAATGGGTTAGAACAAATGGGCATTGACTTAGGAGATACTCTTAGTGCGCTTACACCTAAGAAAAAAGTCAAACGTACGGTTACTGTTAAAGAAGCCCGTGAGATTCTTTTAGAAGAAGAATCAGAAAAATTAGTCAACAAGGCTGATTTAAATAGCCAAGCAATCCAAATGGCAGAAGCAAATGGCATCATTTTTATTGACGAATTTGATAAAATCACTTCAAAATCTCAACAATCTGGTGAAGTTTCAAGAGAAGGGGTTCAACGAGATATTCTTCCGATTGTCGAAGGCTCACAAGTGACAACTAAATATGGTACCATTCAAACTGATCACATCTTATTTGTCGCATCCGGTGCATTTCATTTGAGTAAGCCAAGTGACCTGATTCCAGAGCTTCAAGGTAGATTCCCAATTCGTGTCGAATTAGAAGACTTGACGGCAGACGATTTTGTTAAGATTCTGACAGAGCCTAACAACGCTTTAATTAAACAGTACATCGCACTACTTGGTACAGAAAATATCGATGTTACTTTTACCATTGAAGCAATCGAACGTATTGCCAATATAGCTTATCAAGTCAATCAAGAAACGGATAATATTGGGGCTAGAAGACTGCATACCATTTTAGAAAAACTGTTAGAAGATTTACTCTTTGAAGCACCAGATATGCAAATGGGTGAAATTACCATTACAGAAAATTATGTAGATGAAAAATTAGCGCATATTGTCAATGATGAGGACTTATCCAGATACATTCTTTAATCAAAAGAGTTGGAGGAAGAAAAATGGGAAATATATTAGAGAAAACACGTGCAATCAATGCGTTGCTACAACAAAATAATGCAGTAAAGTTAGAAGCAACCTTGCCTTATAATCAGATTTCAGAAGTTTTAAGTGATGTCTTAGATAGTAATACGTATATTCTCAACAAGGAAGGCGTCTTGTTAGGATATTTTGTCAAACACGATATTAACAATGATCGAATTAAGCATATGTTAGAAACACAGCGTTTTCCTCAAAGCTACATGAACAATGTTGGTTTGTTACAAGTCACAAAAGAAAATATTGATGTGAATGACGAATTGACCGCTTTCCCTGTGGAACTAAGAGAAACACTGCCAAATGCACTCACAACAGTTGTCCCAATATTTGGTGCTGGGGAACGCTTGGGATCGATTATTTTGGGTCGAATTGGGCAATCTTTTGACAATGATGATTTGGTTCTAGCAGAATACAGTGCAACGGTTGTAGGCATGCAAATTTTGTATCAAGAGTCTCGCGTGATTGAGTCAGAAATAAGAAGTGCTACTACGGTGCAAATGGCGATTAATAGCCTATCGTATAGTGAGCTTAAAGCTGTAAAAGCAATCTTTGATGCGCTTGAAGGGGATGAAGGAAGATTAACAGCTTCTAATATCGCGGATAAAATTGGGATTACTCGCTCAGTTATTGTCAATGCTCTTAGAAAATTAGAATCTGCAGGAATCATTGAATCTCGGTCTCTTGGGATGAAAGGAACTTACATCAGAATTATTAATAAACGATTTATCGAACAATTAGAAAAAGAAACACTTGTGTAACCCGATGACAAGAAAATTACTTCAAATAAAAAACGATAAAATTTGTGCAACCTTTGACCGAAAAGGAGCAGAATTAGTTAGTTTAAAAGATGTCGCGACAGGGTTGGAGTTCCTTTGGCAGGCTGATGCTGATTTTTGGGGTCGTCATGCCCCAATTCTATTTCCGATTGTAGGAAAGCTTAAAGGGGATAAATATATCTATGACGAAAAAGAATATGCTCTTTCACAACATGGTTTTGCCCGTGATCAAGTCTTTAGAGTTCAAAGTGAAACACCAAACAGCCTTTCCTTTTCGCTTTCTAGCAATGAGGAAACGAAAGAAAGTTATCCTTTTGATTTTCAGTTGCTTATTTGCTATCAAATACACAAAAATCATTTAGTAGTTAACTACCGTGTGACAAACAAAGGGAAATCCAAGATGTATTTTGGGATAGGGGGGCATCCAGCATTTAATGTTCCGCTAGATTCCAACCTAGATTTTGAAGACTATCATATAAAACTAGAATCAACAGAACCAGTGAGTCGTTTGCCATTAGACGGAGCATATATTCATTTGGAAAAGAAAACAGTAGTACAAAAGTTACTTGATATTCCTTTAAGGCACGACATATTTAGTCAAGATGCGTTGATTTATGCAACAACTGGCCCAACAAAGCTTACTTTGGAAGCTCAAAACAGTGCTAATAAGGTAGTGGTTTCGTATGATCAGATGCCTTTTGTTGGTCTTTGGTCTCCGTTTCCCAAAAAAGCGCCATTTGTTTGTTTAGAACCTTGGCAGGGACTTGCTGATACGATTGATTCAAAGGGAGAATTGACTCAAAAATTAGGAATCAATCAGCTTGAACCTAATCATGATTTTGAGTGTTCGTATACAATTCAGGTTGAAACAAAATAAAACCGGTTCTTAAATGAAAAAAGAGCTTATGACAAACACATCAAGGGTTGTCATAAGCTCTTTTCTAAATAAAAAACAAAGAGATCAAGGTAGAATCTCTTTGTCAAAGCCATCGAGTTTTTTTCATTTGACCCGTGCTTGCTTTTTTTTCTTACGTCCAAAACCAATAGTACTCTCAGTACCGCTTTTAATTCGGCCAACATTTTCTTTGTGGCGTAAACAGATGAAAATCGTTAGACCAAGTGCAATCAAAGTTAGCAACCAATCATGCGCAGGTAAAATACCTGGCGCGATATAAGGTAGTATCAATGTTGAAAGTGTAATAATGATGGCGCTCAGCATACTAGTAAGGCTAACGGTGCTAGTTATATATAGAATAATTAAATATAGAGCTAATGAAAAGAAGAAAAATGCTGGATTATATCCAAGTAGTAATCCTCCGCTCGTTGCCACCGCTTTGCCTCCTTTGAAACTAGCAAAAATTGGAAAGGTATGTCCTAAAATTGCGGCTAGTCCAAACCAAAGTGGATTGATGGATGAACCAAAGATATAAGGCAAACAAGTAGCAAGTGTTCCTTTCAGTAAATCGATGACAAAGACTGAAATACCAGCTTTTTGTCCTAATACACGAAATGTGTTAGTTGTACCAGTATTACCACTTCCATACTTACGGATGTCTTTGTGAAAAAAAATGCGGCCAATCCATACGCCTGATGGAATAGAACCCAAAAGGTATGCGGCTACAAATAAAATTATATTGCTTGTCATAAATGAAGTCCCCTCTTCTATCATTACAGCCTATTCTACCATTTAAAAAGACAGGACTCAATTGCTTTATAAAATATTTATATAGAATCTCATTTTTAAATAAATACAGATATTGAGAGAGAGGAAAACGATAAAAAAGCAAATTATCCCTTAAACTAAGCTTTTCAATTGAACAAATTTAGAGTATTATAGGAATTACGTGGTTAAGAAGCCAAGTAGATAGGAACGAAGGAGTTATTCGCATGCCTAAAAAAGTAAAGAACGAATACAATGATTCTTCTATTCAGGTTTTAGAGGGATTAGAAGCAGTTAGAAAACGCCCAGGAATGTATATTGGATCAACAGATAGTAAAGGATTACATCATTTAGTTTATGAAGTAGTCGACAATGCAGTTGATGAGGCGCTTTCTGGTTATGGGAAAGATATTCAGGTAACAATCCATCAAGATAATAGTATCAGTGTACAAGATTATGGACGGGGAATGCCCGTTGGGATGCACGTTTCAGGGATTCCAACAGTCGAAGTGATTTTCACAGTTTTGCATGCTGGTGGAAAATTTGGTCAAGGTGGTTACAAAACATCAGGAGGATTGCACGGAGTCGGTGCTAGTGTTGTGAATGCACTCTCAGAATGGTTAGTTGTGACGATTGTCCGTGATGGTATAAAATATCAGCAAAAATTTAAAAATGGTGGAAAACCCAATGGTACGCTAGAAAAAATAGGGAAAACTAGGGAGAAAAACGGGACACTTGTTCATTTTCTGCCAGATAAAACAATTTTTTCAACCCTAAACTTTTCTTATGATACATTAGCAGAACGCTTAAGAGAGTCTGCTTTCTTATTGAAAGGGGTTAAGATTACCTTAACCGATCAACGGACAGACACTCAAGAAGTTTTCCATTTTGAAGAAGGAATTAAAGAATTTGTAGCCTATTTAAACGAAGAAAAGGATACGCTCACTCCTGTTGTTTATTTTTCAGGTGAAAAAGAAGGCATTGAGGTTGAATTTTCCTATCAGTACAATGATGGATATTCAGAAAATATTCTTTCCTTTGTCAATAATGTGCGAACCAAAGACGGTGGTTCGCACGAGGTAGGAATGAAAACAGCACTGACCAAATCCTTTAATGAATATGCTAGAAAAAGTGGTTTACTAAAAGAAAAAGATAAAAATCTTGAGGGAACGGATTTTCGTGAGGGCTTATCAGCGGTAATCTCCGTCCGTATTCCAGAAAATCTGCTGCAATTTGAAGGACAAACCAAGGGCAAGCTAGGAACACCAGCTGCAAGGAGTGCGGTAGATAACGTCATTAGTGAACAGATGGTTTTTTATTTACAAGAAAATAATGAAGTGAGTCAAATGCTTGTTCGAAAAGCGATCAAAGCACGTGAAGCACGTGAAGCAGCACGTAAGGCACGTGAAGAGAGTCGAAATGGAAAGAAGAGAAAGAAAGGGGAGTCCTTACTTTCAGGGAAGTTAACTCCCGCACAATCTCGTAATCCTAAACGAAATGAATTGTATCTTGTCGAAGGAGACTCGGCAGGTGGATCGGCAAAACAAGGACGAGACCGTAAGTTTCAAGCGATATTGCCGCTGCGTGGAAAAGTAATCAATACAGAAAAAGCAAAAATGCAAGATATTTTAAAAAATGAGGAAATTAACACCATCATTTATACAGTTGGCGCAGGTGTAGGACCAGAATTTTCGCTTGAAGATTGCAACTACGATAAAGTCATCATTATGACCGATGCCGACACAGATGGCGCACATATTCAGATACTGTTACTGACTTTCTTTTATCGCTATATGAAGCCACTTGTTGAGGCTGGAAAAGTTTATATTGCTTTACCACCTTTGTACAAGGTATCTAAAGGAACGGGAAAAAATTCTGTACTTGAATATGCTTGGACCGATGACGAACTTGCCAAAGTGACAAATCAGGTTGGAAAAGGGTACATGTTACAACGCTACAAAGGACTTGGCGAAATGAATGCGGACCAATTGTGGGAGACTACAATGAATCCTGAAACCAGAACGCTCGTACGAGTGAAGATTGATGATGCTGCTCAGGCTGAACGCAGGGTGACCACTCTTATGGGAGACAAAGTGGAACCAAGGCGTAAGTGGATTGAAAGTCATGTACAGTTTACCTTAGAAGAGGATGGCAGTTTACTTGAACAAGCAGGTGAGCACGAAGACTCTGCAGAAAATAAAGAATCAGAAAGCGAAAAATCGCTTGAAGAGATCAATTTATTTGATAATCTAAACGAATGAAAGGAACAGGACAAGAATGAATCAACGAGAAGAAATTCAAGAACTAACACTTGAAGATGTGATGGGTGATCGTTTTGGTCGCTATTCCAAGTACATCATTCAAGAAAGAGCATTACCAGATATTCGTGACGGTTTAAAGCCTGTGCAACGAAGAATTCTCTATGCGATGGATAAAGACAACAACACTTTTGATAAAGCTTTCCGTAAATCAGCAAAGTCTGTCGGAAATATCATGGGGAATTATCATCCTCATGGTGATAGCAGTATTTATGAAGCCATGGTTCGCATGAGTCAGGATTGGAAACTACGCGAGGTCTTGATTGAAATGCACGGGAATAATGGGAGTATGGACGGAGATCCACCTGCTGCCATGCGTTATACCGAAGCTCGTCTATCAAAGTTAAGTGGTGAATTGTTACAAGACATTGAAAAAGAGACGGTTGATTTAGTTTGGAATTTTGATGATACTGAAAAAGAACCCACTGTATTACCTGCAAAATATCCGAATCTCTTAGTGAATGGTTCAACTGGTATTTCAGCAGGATATGCGACTGAAATTCCAACACATAACTTGGGTGAGGTGATTGAAGGGACTATTTATTTAATTGATCATCCCAATGCAACGCTTGAAAAGTTGATGGAGTTTGTACCTGGACCTGATTTTCCAACTGGTGGGATTATTCAAGGGAAAAAAGAACTAAAGCAAGCGTATGAAACAGGTCGTGGAAAAATCATCGTTCGTTCTCAAACCAAGATTGAAAAAATCAAGGGTGGAAAAGAGCAAATTGTGATTAATGAAATTCCTTATGAAGTCAATAAGGCGAATATGGTCAAAAAAATGGATGAAATTCGCATAAATAAAAAAATTGATGGTATCGCAGAGGTCCGTGATGAAAGCGATCGAACAGGCCTTCAAGTAGTAGTAGAGTTAAAAAAAGAGGCCAATGCACAAGGAATCCTGAATTATCTATTTAAAAATACAGATTTACAGATCAATTATAATTTTAATATGGTAGCGATTGATCACCAACGTCCTGAACAAGTCGGATTAAAACGTTTTTTACAAGCTTATATTGAGCATCGTAAAGATGTTTTGACGCGAAGAAGCCAATTTGAACTGACAAAAGCCAAAAAAAGGCAACATATAGTGGAAGGCTTAATCAAAGCACTCTCTATTCTGGATAAAGTAATCGCCACAATCCGTGCAAGTAAAGATAAAAAAGATGCCAAGCATAATCTAATGAAAGCTTACCAATTTACAGAGGAACAAGCTGAGGCAATCGTCTCTTTACAATTGTATAGATTGACGAATACGGATATTACGGCCCTTGAAAAAGAAGCAGAAGAGTTGCGTCAGCAAGTCGAGTACTTGTTGTTGATTTTAAATAATGACAGTGAACTATTCAAATTGATGAAAAAAGAATTGCGTGAGGTTAAGAAAAACTTTGAAACTCCTCGGATGACTAAAATTCAAGAACAGATTGAAGAGCTAAAGATTGAAACAGAAATTCTTGTGGCACAAGAAGATGTCATTCTTTCTGTGACCAAGGAAGGCTACATCAAGCGGAGTAGTCTACGTTCTTATGCTGCCTCTACACCTGAAGAGCTGGGAATGAAAGAAGGGGATATTGTTCTTTATACAGGACAATTGAACACTTTGGATCATCTGCTTTTATTTACAAGTCACGGGAATGTCATTTATCGTCCAATCCATGAGCTACCAGATTTACGCTGGAAAGATGTTGGAGAGCATATTTCTCAAACGATTTCAGGACTGTCAATGGATGAAACTATTTTAGCAGTTTATCCTTACAAAAAGATGGATCAAGACAAACAATTTGTTTTAATCACTAAAGAAGGCATGATCAAGCAAACGAAAATGACGGAATTTGAGCCGTGGAGAACTTATAAAAGTCGTGCAACTAGTTGTATCAAACTCAAATCTGACTCAGATTGTTTAGTCGATATTGAGTTGGTAGCATCTGAGGAGGCACTGGATGTATTCTTGGTGAGCCATAGAGGCTTTGGATTACGTTACCCACTGAAAGAGGTGCCGGTTGTCGGAGCGAAAGCGGCGGGAGTTAAGTCCATGAATCTTAAAGAGGGCGATTTTATCGTAAACGGGTTGACAGTTTTACATGAAGGAGATACTCCGGTTACGATCATTACACAACGAGGTGCAAGCAAGCGCATGTTAGCTCAAGAATTAACCGCTCTTGGACGTGCCAAACGTGGACTAATGGTCCTTAGAGAATTGAAGAACAATCCACATCGGATTATTTATATGAACCAATCAGATAAATTTGAAGCGTTAAATGTGTATACGGATAAAGAAAAAGAATTTACAGTGATTGAAAAATCCATTCCAATTGGTGAACGAACATCCAATGGTTCTTTCTTCTTAGATGAAAAGGTAGACGGAAAAGTTCGCTCAGTTAGCCCTAGCTTTTTGAAAAAAACTGAGAATGACTGATAGAAACAACGGTTATTTTTGTGCAAGCAACACATGATGCTCGATAAAATAAAAAAGTCATTCTTTTATTTAATCAATAGAATCTCCTAGTACAGTCACTATTTGTTCTAGGAGATTTTGTTGTTTTTTAAATTAGGGAAACACATAATTAAGAGTAGAAGAGAAAGTTTTAAATAAGTAAAATATTTATTTAGTTCTTTTGTGAAAAAATAGATATTTGTTATATAAAAAGAAACACAAAAACGTTTCTGTTATACAACAGAAACGTTTTTGTATGCGTTTTATTACAATAGAGATGAAGCGGATCATAAGCTTAACTTTAATTTAAACAACTCGTTAAAGGCTATTATAAAGGTGTTTCGTAAGGATTTTTATTTTGTTTTCTTAAAATTTTTCAAAAATCGTATAAATAATTCTTGTCAATTAAAAAGATTGTGTTATACTGAACATGTAAACGCTGTTATAACTAAAAATTAAACCTTCAAGGAGGGCATTGAAATGGAACAATGGGCAGGATTTAAAGGGACTAAGTGGCAACAAGGCGTAGATACTCGTGATTTTATTCAAAATAACTACACGGAGTATACAGGTGATGATCAATTTTTAGAAAAACCAACAGAAGCGACAGAAAAACTATGGGACGAATTACAAAAATTAAATGATGTTCAGTTTGAAAGAAATGGTGTCTATGATATGGATACTGAAATTGTTTCAACGGTCACATCTCATGATGCTGGATATTTGGATCAAGACTTAGAGCAAATCGTTGGTCTTCAAACAGACAAACCATTGAAACAAGCATTTATGCCTTTTGGTGGAATTAAAATGGCAAACAATGCCCTGACCAGTAATGGCTACATGCCAAATGAAGAACTGACAAATATTTTTACAGACTGGAGAAAAACGCATAATCAGGGAGTTTTCGATGCGTATACAGCTGAAATGCGAGCAGCACGTAAAAACAAAATTATTACTGGATTACCAGATGCTTATGGTCGAGGTCGGATTATTGGAGATTATCGTCGTATCGCTCTTTACGGAATTGATTATTTGATGGAGCAAAAGAAAAAAGATCATGATATGACAGGCTATCACACAATGAGTGAAGAAGTGATTCGTCTACGTGAAGAAATTACGGATCAATATCGTGCGCTTGCTCAAATGAAAGAAATGGCCGCAAAATATGGTTATGATATTTCCAAACCAGCTGCGAATGCAAAGGAAGCAGTTCAGTGGTTATACTTTGGTTATTTAGCAGCCATTAAATCTCAAAATGGTGCAGCAATGTCTATTGGTCGTATCTCTGCATTCCTTGATATTTATATTCAACGTGATCTAGATAATGGCGTAATTACCGAAAAAGAAGCGCAAGAGTTGATTGATCACCTAGTAATGAAGTTACGCATGGTGAAGTTTGCTCGTACACCAGACTATAATCAATTATTCTCTGGATTTCCAATTTGGGCGACGTTATCTATTGCAGGTATGGGCTTAGATGGACGTTCACTTGTAACAAAAAATGATTTCCGTATGTTGCACACTCTTACAAACATGGGCCCTTCCCCAGAGCCAAACTTGACTGTGTTGTATTCAGAACGTCTACCAGAGGGTTTTCGTACGTATGCTTCAAAAATTGCGATTCAAAGTTCTTCCATTCAATTTGAAAATGACAATTTATTACGCGAACAATGGGGATCAGATGATTGTGCAATTGCTTGTTGTGTATCTGCAACTGTTATTGGAAAAGATATGCAATTCTTTGGTGCACGTGCCAATTTAGCTAAAGCAGTGCTTTATGCAATCAACGGGGGGGTTGATGAAATGACAGGTGCCCAAGTTGCGCCAGCATTTAGACCGATTGATTCTGAGGTATTGGATTACAATGAAGTATTAGATAAGTACAAAAATATTATGGACTGGTTAGCAGAGCTATATGTTAATACACTAAATGTCATTCACTACATGCATGACAAGTACTCTTACGAAGCGGCCCAACTTGCTTTGATGGATACAGATTTAAAACGGACATTCGCAACGGGAATTGCAGGTATTTCTCATGCAGCGGATAGTCTTGCAGCAATCAAATATGCTCAAGTTAAACCAATTAGAAATGAACAAGGCGTAGCAGTTGATTTTGAAGTGGAAGGAGAGTTCCCTAAATACGGAAATGATGACAACCGTGCAGACGAAATTGCAGAGTGGATTTTAGAGTATTTTATGACTCAAATCAAACGCCACAAAACTTATCGTGATTCAACTCCAACTACATCACTTTTGACGATTACCTCAAATGTTGTATATGGGAAGAATACAGGGAATACACCGGATGGACGTGAAGCTGGTAAGCCTTTAGCACCAGGTGCTAATCCAAGCTACAATGCAGAACAAAATGGACTTCTTTCTAGTTTGAATTCTACGGCTAAATTGAATTATGCTTTTGCTCGCGATGGAATTTCTAATACCCAAACAATTAACCCAACTGGATTAGGCAAAGATGATCAAACAAGAATCAACAACTTAAGAAATGTGATGGATGGATACTTTTTAAAAGGCGCGTATCATTTGAACGTGAATGTATTTAGTAATGATTTGCTAAGAGACGCTATGGAAAATCCAATGAAGTATCCAAACCTTACGATTCGAGTATCTGGATATGCGGTTAAATTCCGTGATTTGACGCGTGAACAACAGCTTGATGTTTTAATGCGTACGTCACACGACAGAATGTAAATAAACTAATTAAAAATGTAAGTATAGGATGTGAGCAAAATGAGTAGTAAAAAAATTATCGGACATATTCATTCTACAGAAAGTTTTGGGTCGGTAGATGGTCCGGGCGTCCGGTTTGTTATTTTTACCCAAGGTTGCCGAATGCGGTGCGAGTTTTGTCACAATCCTGATACTTGGAAAATTGGCACGGGACAAGAATATACAGCAGATGAACTACTTGATAAAGCAGAAAGATTCCGTGAATACTGGGGGAAAAATGGTGGGATAACCGTTAGCGGTGGAGAACCATTGTTACAGTTAGACTTTTTAATTGAGTTGTTTAAAAAGGCAAAGGAAAGAAATATCCATACCACACTTGACACTTGTGGAAAGCCTTTTACCACAGAAGAACCTTTTTTCTCAAAGTTTAATGAATTAATGAAAAATACGGATTTACTTTTGTTTGATATTAAGCATATTGATGATGCCAAACACAGAGAACTAACACAACATGGCAATCAAAATATCTTGGAGATGGCAACTTATCTCTCAAGAATTCAAAAGCCTGTCTGGATTAGGCATGTTTTAGTACCAGAGCGCAGTGACTATGATGCGTATCTTGAGCGACTAAATACATTTGTTGAGACATTGGAGAATGTCGATAAGGTAGAAGTTTTACCTTACCACAAGATGGGGATTTTTAAGTGGCAAGATTTGGGACTTAGCTATCCTTTGGAAGGAATTGAACCACCTACCAACGAACGTGTAGAGAATGCAAAGAAAATTTTACAAACAGAAAAGTATAAAAAGTATTTGACCAGATAAAAAGTGAGCTACTAGAATAAAATTCGTAATGAATTTTATTCTAGTTTTTTTGTCTCAGACTTACTTCTTATGAATAAATCGTTCTTAGGTCCTATGACAAAAAACAAAAAACAGCGCATAATGAATTCATAAGTTAACAATAACTTTTACTACTTAGCTAGGAGGCTATAACAATGGAAGAAAGACAACGAATTTTAGAACTCGTAAAAAAAGGCATCCTTTCTACGGAAGAAGCTTTAGTATTACTAGAAAATAGTGCGACTGATAAAAATAAAAAGCAATTGCAAAAAGCTGAGGAAATTGTCTCAGAAAAACAACAAATAGAAGACAAGAAACAAACAACTTTTTCTGAAGATTTTTCAGAAATAGAAGAAAGACAACGCAAACAAGATGAAGAACGCTTAGAAAAAATCTTGGAAGACCTTGCCAATTCTGCCAACCATTTATCTGCAGAATTAGATGAAATCAATGCCAAGATTGAAGAAGGGGCGCAAAAGATTAAAGACCAAAAAGAACAATTGAGTATTTATGACACAATGGAATCTCTAGAAACGCTGGATGCAGAAAGCCAACTCAAACAAAAGCAACTAATCAGTGAAATTCAAAAGCAAGAAAAAGAACAAAATGAGTTTATGTCCGAGAAAAAGCGTTTGGAACAAGAACTACAAGAATTAAAGAAAAAAGAAAAAGAAGAAAAGAAAGCACAAGGTGCTTCTTGGTCTGATCGTTTTGATATACCAGATGACTGGAAAGAAAATGCTTCTGATACCATGAATCAGTTTGGTGGAAAAATTGAAGAAGCTAGTTTGCAATTAGGAAAAATGTTCAAACAAACATTTAAGAACGTTGCTGAAAAAGTTAGTGATAATGTAGATTGGAAAGATGTCAATCTCAAAGTACCAGGAATGCACTCAACAAAATTTGATCATAGTTTTGTATATGAAGATGCTAAAGCGAGCATCATTGATGTGAAAATTGCAAACGGAAAGATTGATTTTCGCTCTTCAGAAGACGAAACGATTAAGATGGATGTTGCAATTAAACTTTATGGAAAAATGGATGAAGCGACACCACTTGAAGCGTTTCTCGCGCGTAGTGTAGTGGAAGTTGATGATGAAAAAATTCTTTTCCATGTCCCCAATAAACGAGTAGTTGCCAATGTTGTTTTTTATTTACCAAATAGAATTTATGATCATGTAGCCATTAAAACACTAAATGGAGATAGTATTTTCCAAAATATCCAAGCAAAAGATATCTATGTGAAAAGTACGAATGGCAATCTTCGCTTTGAACATACAGATGCTACGATGATTGAAGTGGATAGTGTCAATGGTAACGTTGTGGTAACGGATGGCTCGATTATTGATTTTCTTGGGGAAACGGTAAACGGAAACTACCATTTGAAATCCGATATTCAAAATTTGAAGCTTTCTTTAGTCAATGGCACAACCAAAATCACTCCAGTAACAACGGAAAATACGTTCAAAAATATTCAAGTTCAAACAACAAATGGAACCATTAAATTAGCAGTTCCACGGGCAGCTTCATTAGAAGGTGTTGCAAAAGCAAGCATCGGCTCGGTAAAAAGTCGCTTGGAAGAAGTAGAAACAATTCGTGAAAAAAACGAAAAATTTAGTAAGTTGTTAGAGTTCAGAAGGATTATGGATACACAACCTACTCATATTCAATTAAATACAACAACAGGAAGTATTTACTTGAAAGATACTGAAGAATAAGTAAAATAATGAGAGAAGGAGTAGCAATGCTGGTCTACTTTTTCTCTTTATCATAGAAATGAGGAATAAAAAATGAAAAAACGTTTAACAAAATCAAATTCAAATATTGTTGTTTCTGGCGTTTTGGGTGGAATTGCAGAGTATATTGGAATTGATGCTACAATTTTGCGAGTGATTTATGTTATACTCTCAATGTGTAGTTTCGGCTTTCCAGGTATGACTATCTATATTATTTTAATGTTTATCATGCCAGCAAATCGATCAAATCGATCAAATCATTTTTTTGATGAACAACCTAGATACGATAATCACTACTCTAGCTCGAATCAAAAGAAAAGAAAAGAAGCTGAGAAACTTAAAGATGAGGATGATTGGAGTGACTTTTAGTGTCATACTTTAAGCGATTAGTCGTTAATACCTTAACATTTATTTCGCTTGCGGTAGTGTTACCAAATGACATGTTTTATGTAAGCAGCTTTTTTTCTGCTATATTAGCTAGTTTTGTTTTATCCATTTTAAATATGTTTGTAGGTCCCATTTTACACATATTATCTTTTCCAATTACGCTGATCACTTTTGGCTTGTTTAGCTTTGTGATCAATGCCATCATATTGGAGCTTACTTCCTATTTTGTAGGAAGTTATAGCTTTGGTTTTTCTGGATTTGGCTCTGCCTTGCTTGTAGCACTAATTATGTCTTTTGTTAATACAGTAGTTCGTGATCATGAACTAAGTAAAATTACTTAAAATAAGAAACTTGAGATTATTCTCAGTTTCTTATTTTTTTATTGCTAGAATCTGAGGTATTTAAATGATAAAATAGAGATATAATACCTTGAAATGAGGAAGTTAAATGACAGAATCTGTTTTAGTAGAAGAATTAGTAAATGAATTACGCTTGGAAGTCCTTTCTGGGCTAGATTATCTAGATCGAATTATCGTAACAAGTGATGTGTCAAGACCGGGTTTAGAGTTAACAGGATATTTTAATTATTATTCGCACGATCGTATTCAACTTTTGGGACGCAAAGAAATTACATTTGCACAACAGATGACCGAAGATGAAAGACGAATGGTGATGAAACGTCTTTGTACGAAAGATATGCCTGTATTTGTCATTGCACGTGAATTGGAGGCGCCAAAAGAGTTACTAGAAGCCGCAAATGCTGCTCAAATCCCAGTATTACGTTCGGTTCTTTCGACTTCAAGAATTTCCAGTTTGATTACCAATTATTTAGAAGCAAAACTAGCTGAAAGATTATCTATACACGGAGTTTTTGTCGATGTTTATGGCTTGGGGGTTTTGATACAAGGGGATAGCGGTATTGGGAAGAGTGAAACGGGGCTTGAACTTATCAAAAAGGGCCATCGTTTGATTGCAGACGACCGAGTAGATGTTTTCCGCGAAGATGAGAATACATTGATTGGTGAAGCGCCAAGAATTTTAGAGCATGTGATGGAAATTAGAGGGATTGGAATTATTGATGTGATGAATTTATTTGGTGCGAGTGCAGTACGTAAGAGAGCACAAGTACAACTTGTAGTTTATCTAGAAAACTGGAATAAAGAGACAAATTTTGATCGCTTAGGTGGCTCTCCAGAAATGGTTCGAATGGCCAATGTCGATGTGCCAAAAATTACGATTCCAGTCAAGACAGGTCGTAACGTCGCAATCATTATTGAAGTGGCAGCGATGAATTTTCGAGCGAAAACTATGGGCTATGATGCAACAAAAAATTTTGAAGAAAAACTTCGAAACCTAATTGAAGACAATTCTGACACGAAATGAGGAGGATTTTTAAATGCTAGCACAGATTAATCCCATTGCCTTTAAGGTTTTTGGGCTGCCCATACATTGGTATGCTCTTTGTATTGTTTCAGGAATTATCGTTGCAGTTGTCCTTGCATCGAATGAAGCGAAAAAAGTTGGGCTATCAGAAGATGACATTGTTGATTTTATTTTTTGGGCACTACCCATTTCGATTGTCGGAGCCCGTGCCTATTATGTAGCTTTTGAATGGTCTTATTATAAAAATAATTTAAGTGAAATTTTCAAGATTTGGAATGGGGGGATTGCGATATATGGTGGTCTCATAGCAGGAGCGATTGTTTTAGTTTTCTTTACAAGATCTCGCTTTATTTCTACTTGGAAATTTTTGGATGTTGCAGCACCCAGTGTGATTATTGCACAGGCAATGGGGAGATGGGGCAACTTTGCCAATCATGAAGCTTACGGACCTGATACAACGCGTGCTTTTTTACAATCGTTGCATTTACCTAAATTTATCATAGACAATATGTATATAGGGGGCGTCTATAGACAACCTACTTTTTTTTATGAAAGTATCTGGAACGTTATTGGCTTTATTTTTATCATTGTCCTAAGAAAAAAACTTTCTTTAAAAGAAGGCGAGATTGCGTTAACCTATGTGCTCTGGTACTCTTTTGGTCGCTTCTTCATAGAAGGGCTGAGAACAGATAGTCTCATGGTCTTTGATTTGATTCGAGTGTCACAGTTTCTTTCGATTGTTTTATTTGTAGGAGCACTGATCCTATTGATAATTCGTAGGAACGATGCACGTATAAAGTTGTACCAAAGAAAGGTGTAGACTATGAAAAATGTGGAAACTATTTTGTTTGATTTTGATGGGACACTTGCCAACACTAATCAGTTGATTGCCAGCTCACATGAACATGTACTGAATCGGTATTTCCCAGGGCAGTATGACAAAGAAACTATCTTATCTTTTAATGGTCCTTCGCTAAAGGAAGTCTATGAATCAGTCGATCCTAAGCGCGCTGAATTTTTGATTTCCGAATATAGATCTTATAACGAACGACACCATGATGAGAAAATTAAAGCGTTTGACGGTGTCGTTGAAACCTTGAATTCATTTAAAGAAAACGGGCTAAAACTTGGAATCGTGTCTACTAAAGCACAACCACTTTTAAATAAAGGATTAAAACTATTAAATATTATTCATTTTTTTGATATAATTATAAGCGGTAGTGATTGTATCTTGCCAAAGCCAGACCCTGAAGGAATACAAAAAGCGATGTGTAGACTTCAAGCAAAAAAAGAGACAACCATCATGGTTGGAGATAATTATCACGATATAGAAGCTGCTCATAGAGCAAATATAGCAGGGGTTTTTGTAACATGGTCTGAAAAAAGCGAGGATGTTGCAAAAAATTGGCAAGCAGATTATACCATTAGTAGTATGTATGACTTGCAAGAACGAATCTTTAATAAGATAGATACCAGAGGAGATTTAATAGAATGAAACAAAAAATTGCAGTACTTGGACCAGGTTCGTGGGGTACAGCTTTAGCCAAAGTATTAGCTGAAAATGGACACGATGTTCGTCTTTGGGGACATGAACCAAGTCAATTAGAAGAAATTAACACAAAACACACTAATTCAAGATATTTAAAAGAAGTCATACTACCTGAGTCATTAAAGGGAGAAGCAGATTTAGAAACGTGCATTCAAGACGTGGATGCGATTTTGTTTGTGGTTCCAACAAAAGCAATTAGAACTGTTGCTAGACAAGTAGTCTCAAAACTAACAAATAGACCAATGATTATCCACGCGAGTAAGGGATTGGAACAAGGAACACATAAGCGTATTTCTGAAGTTTTACTTGAAGAGATTAGTGAAAATAAACGAAAAGATGTAGTGGTTTTATCAGGACCAAGTCATGCAGAAGAGGTAGCTGTTAAGGATATCACAACGATAACTGCAGCGTGTACAAATCTAGAAGCTGCTGAATATGTTCAAAAATTATTTATGAATAGCTATTTTAGAATTTACACCAATGATGACGTGATTGGAGTAGAAACCGGAGCCGCCCTTAAAAATATTATCGCTTTAGGCTCAGGTGCGATACATGGTTTAGGCTACGGAGATAATGCCAAAGCGGCAATCATGACACGCGGACTTGCAGAAATTAGTCGATTGGGTGTAGCTATGGGTGCAAATCCAATGACCTTTATCGGGCTAAGTGGTTTAGGAGATCTAATTGTCACGTGCACGAGTGTCCATTCGAGAAACTGGCGTGCGGGAGACTTACTTGGTCGTGGTCATAAATTAGATGAAGTCCTTGAAAATATGGGCATGATTGTCGAAGGCGTGTCGACGACAAAGGCAGCCGTTGAGTTGGCAAGAGAGCTGAAGGTTGAGATGCCAATAACCGAAACGATTTACGGTGTATTGTACGAAAATGAGGACGTCAAAAAAGCCGCAAAAAATATTATGCTTAGGAATAGTAAATCAGAAAAAGAATTTTAGCCAAAGAAAGTAGGAAGCGTAATGACGAAAAAAGTAAAAAAAGCGATTATTCCCGCAGCTGGACTTGGAACTAGATTTTTACCTGCAACAAAAGCAATGGCCAAAGAGATGCTCCCTATTGTTGACAAGCCGACTATTCAATTTATTGTAGAAGAAGCATTGGCTTCAGGAATTGAAGATATCCTCATTGTTACTGGCAAAGCCAAACGACCAATTGAGGATCACTTTGACGCGAACATTGAACTTGAAACCAATCTTCGTGAAAAAGGGAAAACAGACTTACTAAAATTAGTGGAGGAAACAACCGATGTGAATTTGCATTTTATTCGTCAATCGCATCCAAAAGGTTTGGGCCATGCGGTGCTTCAAGCCAAAGCGTTTGTCGGAGATGAACCTTTTGTTGTGATGCTAGGGGATGACTTGATGATGGATGATGTGCCGCTCACTAAACAATTGATCGATGATTATGAAAAGACAAATGCTTCTACGATTGCAGTAATGAAAGTGCCACATAAGGATACAGGAAAATACGGGATTATTAATCCAGAAAACAAGGTGGGCGACCATCTTTATAACGTCAAAAGCTTTGTCGAAAAACCTGCTCCGGAAAAAGCACCGAGTGATTTGGCGATTATTGGCCGCTACTTGCTGACTCCTCAAATTTTTGATATTTTAGAAGTGCAAAAACCTGGTGCTGGTGGGGAAGTACAGCTTACAGATGCCATTGATACATTAAATAAAACTCAGCGTGTTTTTGCACAAGAGTTTACTGGAAAAAGATACGATGTTGGCGATAAGTTTGGCTTTATGAAGACAAGTATTGAGTATGGCTTGCAACACCCAGAAGTGAAAGATAATTTGAAAAAATATATTATGGAAAAAGCGAAAGAATTAGAAAGTGAAGAAAAAAGCACAAAAGAAAAATAAAGCAGGGTTTCTTTGCTTTTTATACGTGAACAAAACAGCACGAAACCAAAAAGGTTTCGTGCTGTTTTGTTAAGGATGTAAAAAATCCAAAACATATTTATTAAATAGAGAAGCGTTTGTTTTAAGCATTCGATGGTTGCCACTCGGGATAATGACTAGCTGTGAATTGGGAATACTATGAGCAATTTTTTTAGTATGTGCTGTTTTTATAATATCATTCTCTCCTGCTATAACTAGAGACGGAGTGCTGATTTTTTCTAAATCTTGCCAGTTCAAACCGCATTGCACGATAATCAGGTGCACAATACGCAAATATTTTCTAGTAAGGGGAATAAAGCTTAGGCACTTTAGTCCATAATAGAGTAAAGTCGCACCAAAACGTGGTCTTACTTTTAACCCATCAGGAGTAATGTTTCCAGCGTTCAAAATCATCTTATGAACTTTTTGGGGAAATAAGTGTGCAAACCACATGGCGATCATCGCACCGTCACTATAGCCTAGAAGATCAATGGTTTTAAAATTTTCAGCAGAACAAATACAAGCTAAATCACGTGCCATCTGTTCAAAATTGAGCGTGGTGCTATTATTTGAAGAGCGACCGTGATCTCTACTTTCCATGAAAACAAGCTGAAAAAAATTAGCAAATAAAGGAATTTGTTTTTTAAAGACGCGAGGACTGCCAGCGTTTCCGTGTAAAAAAATTAAGGGCTTCCCTTTGCCACAAATTTTATAGTAAATTTTAGTACCATCATAGGAAGAAATAGACTTTGTTTGCATGTATGTTCTCCTTTCAACAATTAACAGTATACTATTAATTTTAATTTTTTTATAGGAATAAGGAAAAGAACGGGAATTTTTCTCTTTTTTCTTGTTTTTAATAGTTAGCATGGGCTATCATAAGAGAATAGAACGGAATTTTAAATAAGAAAGGCTTTGGAATTATTTTGAAAAAAAGAAGAAAGAAGCACTGGCTTAGAAAAGTAGTTTTGAGTATGATTATTTTATTTATTGTGGCAGGCGGATGGTTTGGATTCAAGCTCAAACAAAGAGTGGATGAAGTCAAAAAATGGCAAAATACTGTAGCAACAGTCGCAAAAAAATATGATATCAGTGACTATCAAAATATTATTTTAGCAATTATTTTAACGGAGTCAAAAGGCAATCATGTGGACTTAATGCAAAGCAGTGAGAGTAAGTACGGGACTACTGACCAAGTTGGAACCTCAGAAGAAAGTATTGACAATGGTGTTAAATTTTTAGCTCAAGCAATTAAAAAGGCAAAAAGTGAAAACGTCGATATTTGGACGGCTATCCAGTCTTATAATTTTGGACTATCTTATATTGATTTCATTCAAAAAAATGGAAAGGTTTCATCGGTTAAATTAGCCGATCAATATTCTAAATCAAAACTCGCGCCTTTACTTGGAAACGAGACAGGTGAAAAATATCGATATTGGCATTTGCAGTCTATTCTTTATAATGGTGGGTATTTATATAAAGATGGAGGAAATATGTTCTATGCTGAAATTGTAAAATGGAATTTGAGAATCATGAAAATAATCAACTCTATTTTTCATTAGATATTTATTTTGTGTATTTTTTGGTATACTGTCTATGAGCAAAAACAAAAAGTAGAATTGAGGGAACAAAAAACAAGATGGCACACACAAATAATCAACTAAATGGCTTGACTGATATTGAAGTCAAAGAGCGTACTCAAAGAGGTCAATCTAATAATTATGAAGCAAACGTAGCAAAAACGAACCGTGAAATCATTCAAGAAAATTTATTGACTTTATTCAATTTTCTAAATGTATTAATCGGAATTTTTCTCGCACTTGTGGGTGCATTTAGTAACATGGCTTATTTAGCTATTATTGTTGTAAATATAGTAATCGGGATTTCACAGGAAATTCATGCAAGAAATCTAGTATCGAAACTAACAATTGTAAATAAAGCTAAAACCAAAGTAATCCGTAATGGTCAGACACAAGAAATTGATGCGACAGAGCTCGTATTAGATGACATTGTGCTTGTCTCAGCAGGTGAGCAGATTCCCGCTGACTTAACCATCTTAAAAGGCAAAGCAGAAGCCAACGAGTCTTTACTAACTGGAGAATCTGACTTAGTTGAGAAAGAAGAAGGCAGTCAACTTCTTTCTGGTAGTTACCTATCTAGTGGTCAGTGTTACGGGAGAGTCATCCATGTTGGGGCAGACAACTATGCAACCAAAATTGCGTCACAGGCAAAAGTGCATAAACCTATTCAATCTGAATTGGTCGCTTCAATCAGAAAAGTGTCAAAGTTTACGAGTTACATTATCATTCCACTTGGGATTATCTTATTTATTGAAGGAATCTTTATCAGAAGTAGTGATACAAAAACAGCTGTTGTTGCATCGGCTGCTGCGTTACTGGGTATGTTGCCAAAAGGATTAGTGCTTTTAATTAGTATCTCGCTTTCGACAGCTGTAATCAAGTTAGCCAAAAAGCGGATTTTAGTCCAAGATATGTATGCAGTTGAGACGTTGGCACATGTTGACACTCTTTGTTTAGATAAGACTGGGACGATTACTGAAGGGAAAATGAAAGTACAAAAAGTCGGGCTGCTCTCGAGTGTGTATGAAACCAAATTTCCTGAGATTATCGGGAGTTATTTAGCGAATAGTACGGATAATAATATTACCATTCAAGCGATACGAGATCATTTTGCAGAGTCTGATCGATACAAAGCCTCTGATATCATTGCCTTTTCTTCTGAACGTAAATGGGGCGCAATGTATTTAGAAAACGTTGGAACAGTCTTATTAGGCGCTCCAGAACGTTTGGCAAAAGAATCAGAGTTGCCTGTAGATGTCCAGCATGCGCAAGAAAAAGGATACCGCGTACTAATGGTTGGTTTGACAAAAGAAAAAGTAACCGAAGAAACAAGCTTAACTGGTATCACACCACTTGCCTTGCTTGAAATTGATGATCCTATTCGAGCGAAAGCAAATGAAACGTTGGCTTATTTGAAAGCTGAAGGAGTCGATTTGAAAGTAATATCGGGGGATAATCCAGTTACTGTTTCGAATATTTCAAGACGTGCCGGGCTTGTGGGATATGACAATTATATTGACTTATCTGCGTTAACAGACGAAAAAGAAGTCCGTGCGGCGGTAGCCCAGTATACGGTTTTTGGACGAGTTTCACCACAACAAAAGCGAATCATCGTCCAAGAATTGAAAGACAAAGAGCATGTAGTGGCGATGACCGGAGATGGGGTAAATGACGTTCTTGCATTAAGAGAGGCGGATTGTAGTATTGCTATGGCCGAGGGAGATAGCGCCACCAAGCAAATTGCAAATCTTGTCTTGTTGGATTCAGATTTTACCAGTTTACCTGATGTTTTATTTGAAGGACGACGTGTGGTGAACAATGTTACCAAAGTTTCGGGAATTTTCTTTATTAAAACCATCTATTCCTTAATTTTGTCCATCATTTGTGCAGTGACTGCAATTGCTTTTCCTTTTGTCCCTATTCAAATCACCTTGCTTGATTTAGCAATTGAAGGATATCCATCATTTTTCCTATCCTTTGAAGAGAACAAGAAGAAGGTTCGAGGGAAATTTTTACCAACGGTATTGAAAAGTGCTTTACCTAATGCGTTGCTAGTAACTTTGAATATCATCGCAGTGTATGCATACAGTCGAATGAACTCTCTAGGGAATTTAGAAACGACGACACTGATGTATTATTTATTAATTTCCATTAGTCTAATGGCAGTGGTGAAAGCTTGCTATCCATTTAATCCACTAAGAGTTTTCTTATCTGTAACGACGATTGTGGGAATATACGCAGCAGCTTATCTCTTTAGATCAATTTTGTATATTGGTACGCTGACAGCTAATACACTGCTTCCCTTTGTTGTTTTGTTAGTTATCACTATGATTTTGCGCCGGATTATTTTCAAAGTAACAAAAGTATGAAAAAGATGTGAATGGTGTGAGAAAAGATTGAAACATTTTTGTTTCAGTCTTTTTTTAATCAAAAGATATTGTTTTTTTGTTAAAAAAGGTATATTCTATGGTGTCGGTTAAAAATAAAAGGTATAATTAACATGAAATTTGCGTAAGTAGAACGTATAGTTAAGAGAACATTATGTTTTTGGAGGTTTATAAAGTAAATGAAAAATATTAAAAGTATAGCGAGTAAGCTGTATACAACTAGGATAGGCTTTTTTCTATTAGCGGTTATTCTGTTTTGGTTCAAAACCTACGCGATGTATAAGACAAAATTTTCTTTAGGAGAAAAGGGACTTGTACAAGAGCTGCTACTGTTTTTTAACCCGCTTGCGTTTACCCTGTTTATCTTTGCTTTTGCACTTTTTGCTAAAGGAAAAAAATCGTACATCATCTTACTAATTTTAGATTTTGTGCTATCGACATGGTTGTTTTCTAATATTGTCTATTATAGAGAGTTTTCAGATTTTATTACGGTCAGTATTATGAAAAGTTTTTCTAGTGTTTCAAACAATATGGGTTCTAGTGCTTTTGCATTGATGAAACCAACGGACTTGTTAGCCTATGCAGATGTAGTAGTTTTAGTCGTATTGTTGGCATTTAAAAAGATTAAGTTGGATAAAAAACCAGTGAAAAAAAGAGTGACACTGTCAATACTTGCTCTTGCGGTTCTAATCTTTACTGTGAATTTAAGTACAGCTGAAGCAGATCGACCACAATTACTAAGTCGGACATTTGATCGTAACTATATCATTAAGTACTTAGGATTAAATGTCTACGTTGTCTATGATGGGATTAAAACAGAACAAACAAATTTGGTCAAAGCCAAAGCAGATTCTAATGATTTAAATAGCGTGTTAGATTATGTTAAAAGTAACCAAACTTCTAAAAATGTAGAATATTACGGAAAGGCGCAAGGGAAAAATGTATTTGTGATTCACCTTGAAAGTTTCCAACAATTTTTAATTGATTACAAAGTGGATGGGCAAGAAGTAACACCTACCCTTAACAAATTTTATCATGATAGTAATACAGTTTCCTTTGATAACTTTTTCCACCAAGTCGCACAAGGAAAAACAAGTGATGCTGAAACAATGCTCGAAACTTCTTTATTTGGTTTGCCGCAAGGATCGGCAATGGTCACAGCGGGAACGGATAATACATTTCAAGCAGCGCCGGCATTACTAAATCAAAAGGGATATACAACGGCTGCTTTTCACGGTGATGTGGGGACTTTTTGGAATCGAAATAACGCGTATAAGTCTTGGGGCTACGACTATTTCTTTGATTCTAGCTACTATCCTTCTAATGAAAGTTATGAGTTAAATTATGGATTAAAAGATAAAATCTTTTTAAAAGAGTCAGCGCAGTATATTGAGCAATTGCCGCAACCATTCTATGCGAAGTTAATCACTGTTACAAATCATTATCCTTATCCATTAGATAGTCAAAATGCGTCGTTCCCTAAAACGACAACAGGTGATTCAACGGTTGATGGTTATGTCCAAACAGCCCATTATTTAGACCAAGCAATCAACGAATTTTTGACCTATTTAAAACAAACAGGTTTGTATGATAATAGTGTTATTATGATGTACGGAGACCATTATGGGATTTCAAGTAACCATAGCGATGCAATCAAACAATTACTCAATAAGAATGATTTTACCAAATATGATGATGCCATGTTCCAAAAGGTTCCGTTTATGATTCATGCCCCAGGTATTAAAGGGGGAGTCAATCATACTTATGGAGGGGAAATTGATGTTTTACCGACCTTGCTAAGTTTGTTAGGGGTAGATCATTCTAACAATATCTTTATTGGATCTGATTTGTTATCAGAAGATCATAAGCAAATTGTTTCGTTTAGAAATGGAGATTTTGTAGCGAAAGACTTTACCAAAGTGGGAAGTAAGATTTTTAATACCAGTACTGGGGAAGAAATACTGGAGCTTACAACCGAGCAACAAGCAACCATTAAAGCGGAGACTAAATATGTTCAAATACAACTGGATACCTCAGATCAAGTAATTAATGGAGACTTATTAAGGTTTTATACCTTACCAGACTTTAAAACAGTTAATAAATCAGACTATTCCTATGTGAAGAGCAAAGCGATTAAAAAGCTTAAATCAACCAAAAAGGGAACGAGCTTGTTAGAAAAATTGGGTAAGTCTACGGTCGATGAATACAAAACGGATGCACCAGAGTTAAATGATACATCCGATTCTAGCAGTAGTAGTACTTCGACAAGCGCCAACAATTAATCGTATTCTATCGCCTATAAGGGCAAAAGATTTCATAGAAAACTTTGGAAGTTTTAAGTTTCTATGGAATCTTTTGCTTTTTACATTTGAGGACAGACAGTTTAGTCTTAACTAGAATTATGCTATAATCAACTCATTGAGAAAATGAAAAGGAGAAGAGAATATGCCAATTCGTGTACCAAAAGATTTGCCAGCAATTAAAATATTAGAACAAGAGCATATTCTTGTTATGGATGAAAATCGAGCATTCCACCAAGATATCCGCCCTTTACGAATCTTGATTTTAAATATTATGCCTAAAAAAAGTGAGACAGAAACTCAGCTTATTCGCTTGCTTAGTAATACACCCTTGCAGTTATACATTGATTTATTACAAATGTCTTCACATGATTCTAAGCATACAAGTGTGGAGTATTTGGAGCGGTTTTATAAGAGTTTTGATGATATCAAAGAAAACTACTATGATGGGCTAATTATCACGGGGGCGCCAGTGGAGCAACTTCCGTTTGAAGAGGTGGATTACTGGAGCGAGCTATGTGAGGTGATGGAGTGGAGTAAAGCACATGTTTTTTCTACTGTACATATCTGTTGGGGAGCTCAAGCTGCTTTATACTATCACTACGGAATTCCGAAATATTCACTTACAACAAAGTTATCCGGTGTTTTTGAACATCAAAAATGTGATGATAATGAACGAATATTTCATGGGTTTGATGATCAATTCAAGGTCCCACATTCAAGATATACGTACACTAAAAAAGCGGATATTTTACAGCATAAGCAATTAAAGTTGCTCTCTACCTCAGAAGAAGCGGGGGTCTTTTTAGTCAAACATACAACAGATCGACAATATTTTTTGACAGGTCATCTTGAGTATGGACGGATGACATTAGCGAATGAATATCAAAGAGATCTTAAAAAAAAGGATGAACCGACCGTTCCAGAACATTATTTTGTAAAAAATCAGCTAGATTCCAGACCGCCCTTTTTATGGAAAAGCGCAGCTTCATTATTTTTTAGTAACTGGCTTAATCATATTGTGTACCCGGATACACCATTTGAACTCACCAAACTAGAAAAACTTCAATTAGAAGAGGGAGATTTTTAAAATGTTAGGGTTAGAGGAATATTTCAATGCGCAAGAGACCAGCGTATCCAACTTGTTTTTTCAATATTATAAAAAGTTAAATTTGAATGAAGTAGAGCTTGTGGTTTTTTTGCAACTTTTGTCCTTTCAGCAAAAAGGCAATAATTTCCCAGATTTAAAAATTATTGCTGAGTATATGAATTTAGAGATTGAGACGATTTTTCAAGTTATTCAAGCGCTGATATCAAAAAAAATGCTAGCACTTGAAACGACTAAAGATCAAGAAGGAAAGACCAAAGATCAGTATAATTTGACACCAATATTTGAAAGAATTGCCGCATGTATGGCGCAAACAAATAGAAAAATGGAATTCCAAAAAGAAAAGACAAACACACAAAACCTTTATCAGTTATTTGAAAGAGAGTTTTCTAGACCGCTCTCCCCTATTGAACTTGAAACGATTAGCCTATGGTTAGATGAAGATCAGTATCAGCCGGAAATGATTCAATTAGCACTTAGAGAAGCGGTTTTGAATCAGGCATATAGTTTGAAGTATATAGATCGAATTTTGCTGACATGGGAAAGAAGAGGCATTACAACGAAAGAACAAGTTGTTCAAGAGCAAAAAAAGAGAAAACGTCAAATCTTAGAAAAAGAATTGAGCGTGGAAGAAGCAGAAGAATTACCACAGGTTCCCTTATATAATTGGCTCAATCCAGAAGATAATTAAAAGAAATAAGGAGAAGACATGTTATCAAAAGAAAAAACACTTGAGGCAGTGGGAATTATGGCTGAGATGTTTCCCACTGCTCACTGTGAACTTACGTATCATACGCCCTTTCAGCTACTTATTGCGGTGATGCTCAGTGCACAAACTACAGATGTTGCGGTTAATAAAGTTACACCTAAGCTTTTTGCTGATTTCCCTAATCCAATTTCTTTGATGAATGCGCCTTTAGATGAGGTCATGGATGACATACGAACGATTGGACTATATCGAAATAAGTCAAAAAATGCTAAAGCATGTGCCAGAATGATCGTAGAAGAGTACAATGGAGAAGTGCCTGATACTATGGCGCAACTTATTAAATTACCAGGTGTAGGACGAAAAACCGCCAACGTTGTCCTTGGAGAAGCGTTTGGCATCCCCTCGATTGCTGTGGATACCCATGTTGAAAGAATAGCGAAAAGACTGAGAATCTGTAAACAATCTGCTTCCGTCTCTGAAGTAGAAGAAACGCTTATGAAAAAAATTCCAAAAGAGCTATGGATTCAAACACACCATCGAATGATTTTTTTTGGGAGATATCACTGCTTGGCAAAATCTCCACATTGTCAAGGGTGCCCACTGTTCTATTTGTGCAAAGAGGGGCACAAGCGTTTGAACATTCAATAGTAAATGATTGAGGAAAAAAAGTCTGTAACATAACTTGAAGATTATGTTACAGACTTTTTTATTCGGAATAAACGTTGGAGCACAAGCTACTAATTCGGATATAAATTAAAATTAACAAAAAAGTGAAAAGAAATTCCTATGAATTTCTTTTCACTTTTTAAGAGTTAAACACTTCAACGCTAACCTTTGTTTAATGACCTGAGGTTGTTGGTGTTGTAGATTCCGAGGTTTGCTCAGCTGTAGAAGAAGAGGTCTCAGCTGGAGTTGTAGTGGTTTCAGTTGTTGTCTCAGTACTCGAACTAGTTGTTGTTGGCTCTATAGTTGTGCTTTGAGTTGTGTAAGTTGGCTCTTGGGTACTTGAGTAGTAATAACTTGTACTGCTAGAAGTCACTGGAACATGTCCTTTTACATAGAGTTCAGAACCATATTTTGTGACCGAATCCGGTTGCGTCCAATCCTGTGTTTCAAGATTTTGAGAGATATGGCTCATCATATACCGGTAAATGGACGAGGAAATCTTCGAATCAGCACTAGAGATCGACTCGTTATAGTTTTTATTTCCTGTCCAAACGCCAATCGCATAGTTGGTCGTATAGCCAACAAACGTACTATCTGGAGAGCCATTTTGGTCGCCGATGATTTGGACATCATCAGTATAGTTTGAAGTTCCAGTTTTACCGGCTTGGATTAAACCAGCAATTTGAGCATTTCTCCCAGTACCTTCAGCAATGACATCCTTTAACATATCCGTAATCATGTAGGCAGTAGACTCTTTCATCGCACGGACGCCTTTGGGCTCAAAATCTTCTTCTTGACCGTTAGGATAGACCACTTTATTGACATAATACGGAGTGTAATAAGTCCCACCGTTGGCGAACGCAGAATATGCCGCAGTTAGCTTTAAGGAAGAAAGCGCACCTTGAATCGCGCTTGATTTTTGCAGTCCGTCTTTATAGGTAATGCCCAATCCTTTTAAAAACTCTGAGGATTTATCTAGACCAACGGCCATTAATGTCTTGGCAGCGGGTACGTTTCTAGAATCAATTAAGGCATTGCGGATGGTCATTGTTCCTTTGTAGGCATGATCATAGTTATTTACAGAGATATCTGTTCCTTCAAACTTGTATGGTCCATCGTAAACGGTTGTTCCAGTAGAATAATTTAAATATTCAATTGCAGGCCCATAGTCCGTAATCGGTTTTACAGTGGAACCGGCATCACGTACGCTACTCGTTGCTAAATTGTCACCAAGCAAAACGCCATCAGCAACTTTTCTAGAACCGATTTGAGCTCGAACTTGTCCAGTCTTAACATCCATCATTGTAACAGCCGTTTGGAAGTTATCACTAGGGAAGTTTATGTATTCACTGCTGTTGACTAGGTTATACAGATAATTTTGTGCATCCATATCAATATTTGTATAGATGTTCATGCCATCTGTATAAGGATTTTTTTTCGTTTTCTTTTGGACTTCGGCAATCACTTCTTTAAGATAATTATCTACTACTTTGCGTGAGTCAGAGGTTGTTTTTTGTTCAACTACTCCGTCTGTGATAGGTGTATTTATTGCTTTATCATACTCAGTTTTTGTAATTTTTTTATCTTTATACATCTCAGAAAGGACAGTATCCCGTCTTTCTTTGGTTGCTTTTTGTTTTTTTGCATCTTTTAACGTTGGGTCATAATCAGATGGAGCTTGAGGCATCCCGGCGATTAAGGCTGTTTGTGCGAGCGATAGTTGACCGAGCTTTTTGTTGTAGTAAGTTTCAGCCGCAGTCTCCATACCATATAAACCATTGGACATATAAACTTTATTGATATAATAAGTCAAAATCTCATCTTTAGACTTTTTGCGTTCTAATTGAATAGAAAGCCAAGCTTCTTGGGCTTTTCTCTTAATTGTTTGATCTTGTTCTTTCGTTGAAAAGTAGGATAACTTGATTAGCTGTTGTGTCAAGGTACTTCCACCTTGAAGGTTTCCCCCTCGAACGTTAGAAAGAGTGGCTCCTAAAATTCGAATGGGGTCGACACCAATATGTTTATAAAAACGCTTATCCTCAATCGAAGTAATCGCATCTTTCAACTGCTGCGGGATTTCTGTAGGCGTAATCGTGCTTCGCTTTTTTTCTCCCAATTCTAGAATTAAATTTCCTTTGACATCGTACACTTTACTCGAACGTGTATCTTCAAGCTTGCTTTCTTTTAGCGCAGGTGCATCTTTTGCATAGTACCAAAATAGTCCCACACCACAAAGAAAGCAAACACATCCAGCAAAAATCAGAATCAATAAAGCTCTTAGAAAAAAGTTTCTTTTCGGCTTTTTAGATGCGGATTTGTTTTGTCGACTCTGTTGTATGTTTTTTGTATCAGCCATTTATGTGCTCCTTTAGTTTTAAAATATATTTGTCTACAGCCTCTAAGTAAGGAATTTGAGGAGCAATACCTAAATTTATCTCATAGGTACTACTTTCAAAAATTGTTAGCGGAATAGATTTTCTTTTTAATTTTTCTTGGTTATCCCAAAGTTCTAAAAGTAGGGATGCTTCTAGAAAGAAACAGCGCTTTAAAGACGAAAACCAAACTAAGACAAAACAGATTCCTTGTTGTTTGACGCATGAGCGCATATGTTCGATTTGATGCTCATGAAAATTATTTAAAGGAAAAGAGGTTTTGTTTTTGGTTGCTTTTGCTTCAAAATCAATATAATATCCTTGATAGACACCATTATAATCCGTTGTGGAAGGTTGTGTAAAATAAGCTTCCTTGATAACAGCTGCACTACGGTTGGGGTAGTCCACTTTGACGATTTGAACAGGCGTGGGCTTCTTATGAATAACGGCTATCTGCCTATCCAGAAAGTACTGGTTACTTTGATTGATGGCCTCTTCGAAAACCATCCCCCGATTAGCAAATTTTCCTTTCTTAATTGTAGCTAAGTCTTGCTTTTTTGAGTAGGTTGTTTCATTCTTAAAATAGGCTTGACCTTTTGGGTAATTAACACCCATGATTATCACACTCCTAGATTACATTATACCAAAAAAAGAAAGAAAAGGAATCATTATGAACGAGATAAAAAGACTTTATGTCACTGGATATCGAGATTTTGAGTTAAATATTTTTAAAGAAGATGATGCCAAAATTGCAATCATTAAGAAAGTTTTAAAAAACAGACTAGTTAATTATTTGGAGCAAGGGCTAGAGTGGGTTCTGGTTGCTGGAAATTTAGGGACTGAATATTGGGCAGCTGAAGTTGTCAATGAATTAAAAAGTAGTTATTCTAAGCTTCAAATTGCGACAATTTATCCTTTTGAAAATTTTGGCGAGCAGTGGGGCGAAAAAAACCAAGTGAAAAGGGCTTATTTTAAAGAAAAATCAGATTTTGTGACAGCTACCTCATATCATCCTTACAAAAACCCAGCTCAATTGAGGGCTCATACTCAGTTTCTCTTGTCTCATACCGATGGTAGCTTGCTTTTATATGATGCAGAATTTCCAGGTAAGTCTGGTTACTTTTCAGACGATGCACATAAGTTTAGTGAAAATAAAGCGTATATTTTAGAATATATAACAGTAGATGACTTGCAAAATTCGGTTGATTATGAAGAATAGAATTGCTTTTCCACAGTTTTTTGGTTACAATATATAGTAATGATGCGAAATTTACAAGTGAGGTGCACAAATGGCTAAATTAATTTATTCAGCAAAAGAAATATTGCAAAAAGAATTTAAATCAAAAATGCGTGGCTATGATCCAGTTGAAGTAGATGAATTTTTAGATAACGTCATTAAAGACTATGAAACGTACAATAAAGATCTCTTGGCATTGCAAGAAGAAAATCAACGGTTAATCGCCAAGGTTGATCAATTAACTAAAAGTCAAGCAACACTTTCGCGTATTCAACAAGATGTACCAAAAAATACAACTGTGACAAATTTTGATATTTTAAAAAGAATTTCTAACTTAGAAAAACATGTTTTTGGAAGTAAGTTAGATAACGATGATGAAATCTAAACAACGTTTATTTATTGTAGTTTTCGGGTAATTGCGGTCTAATATTGATTAGGCTGAGGAAAGTCCATGCTCGCACAGTCTGAGATGTCTGTAGTGTTCGTGCTTAGCGAAATCATAAGCTAAGGTATCTTTTTAATAAGATAACGGCAGAAAAAACAGCTAAAGTTTTTAAACCATGCTGGAGTATTCTTGAAAGTGCCACAGTGACGAAGTAATTTTAGAAATGAAATTAGTGGAACGCGGTAAACCCCTCGAGCGAGCAACCCAAACAATGGTAGGGGCACTCTTCTTAAGGAATTCAACGAGGAGAAGAGACAAGTAATTTGTAGATAGATAATTACCAGTCTTATTTTTGCCTGAAAAAATAAGACTACAGAACATGGCTTATAGAAAACTACAATTCATCAGGTATTGCCTTCCGTATTTTATGGAGGGATTTTTTTTGGAAAAACATACCCTAGAAAGGGGCTTAATTTATAATGAAAGAATTTAAATTAGTTGCTACAGCTGCAAGTGGCATGGAAGCTTTGGTCGGAAAAGAATTACGTGATTTAGGGATTGAATGCCAAGTTGAAAATGGAAAAGCAATTTTTCATGGAAATCAAGAAACGATTGCGACTGCTAATCTATGGCTACGCACAGCTGACAGGATTAAAATTATTGTTGGTGAATTCGAAGCGAAAACATTTGAGGATTTATTTGAAAAGACAAAGGCATTACCTTGGGAAGACCTCCTTCCGTTGGATGCTGAATTTCCTGTAGCTGGAAAGTCTATCAAGTCGACTTTATATAGTGTGCCGGATTGTCAAGCAATCACCAAAAAAGCGATTGTTAGTCGCCTAAGTGAAGTGTACCATCGATATGGACGCTTACCTGAGTCTGGTGCATTATACAAGCTAGAAGTAGCACTATTAAAAGATAAGGTTACAATAACGCTTGATACGACGGGACCAAGTTTGTTCAAACGAGGATACCGTATTGATAAAGGTGGTGCACCATTAAAAGAAAACATGGCAGCAGCGCTCGTAATGCTGACCTCTTGGCGGAAGGATCGTCCATTTTATGATCCAGTTTGTGGGTCTGGAACGATTTGTATTGAAGCAGCACTTATCGGCCATAATATTGCCCCAGGATTTAATCGAAGTTTTGCCTGCGAGTCGTGGGACTGGTTTAAAAAAGAAGTTTTTGATAAGGTAAGACAAGAGGCCGAAAACCAAGCGGATTATGATGTTGAACTAGATATTTTGGGTACTGATATTGATGCTCGTATGATTGAAATTGCTAAAGCCAATGCGATAGAAGCTGGCCTAGGGGATTCGATTGAGTTTAAACAAATGCAATTACGTGATTTTACTACTACGAAAGAGTATGGAGTACTTGTAGCGAATCCACCCTATGGCGAGCGACTAGGAGAAGAAGAAGCGGTACAAAGGTTGTATAAAGAAATGGGCACGGTGTACCGTCCTTTAAAAACATGGAGCAAGTATATACTGACGAGTGACTTGACTTTTGAGACGCATTATGGTGCAAAGGCGACGAAAAAAAGAAAATTGTACAATGGTTCGCTACGAACGGATCTATTTCAGTATTGGGGAACACGTCCGCCAAGAAACAAAAAATAAAGGAAGTAGGGATAGGTATGGGAACAAAAGAAAAAGAATTTTTAACTTATTTAAAAGAAATTGCGCTAATCAACCAAGCTGGAAGTTTACTGGAATGGGATAGTCAAACTGGTATGCCACAAGCATCTGCTAATTACCGTGCGGAAGTTTCAAGCTATATCAGTGGGTTGTCATTTGATAAAAAAGTGAATCAAAAAATGCCAGAATTTATTGAGTTCTTTACCAATCATCCAGAAGAGTTAAGTGAATTTGGACAAGCGGTTTTCAAAAAGACTAAAGAAGAATACGATTTAGATCACAATATTCCGACTGAAAAATTTCAAGCTTACTCAAAAATTGTGTCACAAGCACATGCAGATTGGTTAGCTGCAAGAGATGCGCAGGATTTTCAAGTCTTTCAACCAACTCTTGAAAAAATTGTGGCAACGCTACGTGAGTTTATTCCACTTTGGCAAAAGGATGAAAAGACACCGTATGATGTTCTTTTGAGCCAATATGAACCAGGCATGACGACTGAAATTTTAGACCAAGTGTTTGATCAGGTACGTACGGGGATTATGGATATCCGTAAAGTTCTTGCAGAAAAAGGAACGGAGCCTAATACCGAATTTTTGACACGTTTTGTTTCAAAGGAACAGCAAAAAGAATTCGTGACTCAAGTAGTAACAGAGCTAGGGTATGATTTTTCCCGAGGAAGATTAGATGATACGGTTCATCCTTTCATGCTTGATCTGAACCGAAAAGATGCACGTATTACAACAAGATGGGATGAACATGATTTCGCAATGGCTACTTTTGGTGTTATCCATGAAGCAGGACATGGGATGTATGAACAAAATATTGATGAAAAATATGACTATACACCTCTTTCTGGTGGAACATCGATGGGAATTCATGAGTCACAATCCTTGTTTAACGAAATTATTATCGGAAGTAATCGTGAATTCTGGAAAAAACAATTCCCACTGTTACAAAAAATTACAGGAGATACCTTTAAAGATGTTGATTATAACACTTTTTATAACGGATTAAAGAAGACCCAAGCAAGTCTTGTACGGGTTGAAGCAGATACGCTTACATATCCTTTACACATTATTATCCGTTATGAAATTGAAAAAATGCTCTTCAATGGAGATCTAGAGGTAAGTGATCTGCCTAAGGTTTGGAATGATAAGTATCAAGAATACCTTGGTGTACAACCTGAAAATGATTTTGAGGGTGTCTTACAAGATGTTCATTGGTCTGGTGGGAGTTTTGGCTACTTCCCTTCTTATGCATTGGGTTATATGTATGCAGCACAGCTATTTCATGCAATGAGCAAAGAAATCGATGTGGATAGCGTCTTAGCATCGGATGATTATTCCCCAATTCGCAAGTGGTTAACTAAAAATATTCATCAGTATGGATCTTCTAGAAAGCCAAATCAATTAATTTTAGATGCCACAGGTGAAGCCTTAAATCCACAGTATCTATTGGATTATATGAAGAATGTGTATTATAAAGTTTATCAAATTAGCGAATAGAAGGACTATTTGTGATGGGAAGAAGAAGTTAGAAAATTTCTAACTTCTTTTTTTTGTTAAATCAATTGACAAAAGGTAAATATTTTTGAGATAATTAACACCTAAGTTCGAAAAAAGATCCAAAAATGAAAGAGGCGGTTTTATGAAAAAAAAGTGGTGTTTGGGGATTGGCTTAGTAGGGATTTCGTTGTTTCTGTCAATTGTTGTAACTTCGGCTCAAGTGTATTTGAAAAAAAATAGCCAAAAACAATCAATAACCATGATTGAAACGCCCATCACCAAACAAAAAAGAAGTCAATCCGTGCTACAAATTAAGTCAGTAAAAAGTGAGGTGATGGATGGAGTTGGTCAGATGGATGAGGAGGATGAGCCTGGATACGATGCTTCGAATAAAAATGGTCGAGTCAGAAGTTTTGATTCGGTTGTGTACCATTTATCACCCGTAATCACCTCTAGCAATCAAATAGACAAGTACACAAATATTGTTTACAAAATCACAGGAGACATTCAAAATGGCGTGTCTAGCTCTGGAAAAAGGCTCAATGCCAAGTTTAGTGCAGCAGACTTTGGTGTATTTGACCTAGCAAAGAAAACCTCTACCATGTCAGCCGAGTATAAAACAGATGGGAGTGGCAATGTCTTCACTTCCACGACTACTCCGACTTTTCCAATTTCCATGGAGGTCAAAGGGGCAACGAACAATACGAAATTGCGTTCCAGTTTTAAAATTCAGATAGTGTCTGCACAAAAAATGAATGATTCCGGACAAGCAGAAGGACCCGTAATTGACCTCACCAAAGAAAATGTCATCAAGCAAGTCGAATTTTCTCCAGTTATTGTCAGCTCAAAAGTAAATCTTTATGCTCGGATTGCACATCGTACGGATGGACAAAAAGATTTTAATCGAGCGACAGGTACGACCGATTATCCAGATTCAGATATTGGCTTTAGTGGTGTAGCACTTGGCATTAAACCTTTTCGTCAAGATAAGTCATTGAAAGGGGTATCTTTCCCAGATGAGAACCAAGACATTAATGTCAAAATAAACCAAAAAATAGCGTATAAAAAAAATGGGAGTAACACACAAAAGATTTTACAATTGGGTGAAGGAAAAGATCAGTTGCCATTATGGGTATTGAACTATGGCAATTTTCGTGCAGGTAACTTTACGCCCAATAATGTTCAAAATAATTTGTACAAAAATTATCTGCAACCGCAACATGATTATATCCAAGTCCCTTTTTCTTATGGTGCCAACTTAGAAGTTAACGACCGAGTCGTCTCTTCAGTATATAAAACGGGTGATATAAAAATGGAACGCTCAGAAAATAACGGATTTGTCATGAAGTTCAATCAATTTGAAATTTCCGATTATTTTCCCCAAACCAATTCTGGTGCTCAGGGTGGAGATTTTTATTATACAAACAGAAATATTTTGATGTTTGCCTCGGGAGGTATTGATTTTGTTCAACCCTATACTTACTTGACCAATCAAGCAAAATCAGATGGAACTCTTTATTACACAACTGAAATTGATGCAGTGGAGTATGTAGACGCAACAGAAAAGAAAGTACTCCTAAAAAGTGATGTGGCTTCCGCAACATGGAGTAGAACGGCGACCCCTAATGGACTTTTAAACTCTTTTATGCCATTGAAAGGAATCGGAAATCGGCAGTTTGGCACACAGATACAAGGATGGATTCCCTCGCATGATGGGGTCGCCACAACCAATCAAAAGTTGGAGGGCTGGGCGTATCTTGATTCTGGGGCGATAGGCTGGAGTGAAGCATTTACTTTTACAAGATGGAATCCAGCAGGATTAATCTATGATAAAACCAGGACGATTTCGTATATTCGGGATGTGGATGATATGGGGAAGGCCAATCAAGTGGTGGCAATGTACGGTATTAAAAAAAATAAGGTCTATCCAGCAGATGTTCTAAATAATGCAATTCCCGATGACTATAAATGGTATACAGACCTTTCACAGATTGTAGATGTTACACAGATATCTGCAATTAAGACACTTTATACACCCCCGTCTGGTCTATCAAACTCCACGATTCGGATTCGCTCAATATTGCCTTTACAAGTTGTGGGAAAGACAGGAGTAAAGGATGAGTTAGGCAACCCGTTTATCATCCTAAATACCAACTATGCAAAGTTTCATGACAGCTATCAGTCTAGTAACCGAAATCCGTATACCCCTTCGACGTATGATGAGCAAAGAAATGTAGTAAGTAGGGGGAACCAGACCTATGGGGATACCTTTTCTGTTGCTCCCTTCAATGTAACAATTGGGAAAACAACTGCAAATGGCTCTACTAACTTTAACAGTGGGAATAAAGTAGACTGGGTTTTAACACCGGATGTTTCAAGTAAAGCGGAGGGTGCCTTGCCCAAAATTGAATATGAAATCAGGGATGTTTTACCTAAAGGAATGCAGTATTTGGTTGGAAGTGCCAAGTTTGGCCATATAGCGCGAGAGCCAGATGACATTATTGAAAATACAAAAGGAGAGACACAGCTGATATGGAAAATGAAAGAGCAAACGATCAATGCACCAAAAGAAAAGCTGACCTATCAAACGAGGTTTAGACAAAGTCAGATATCTTTTGATGCGGGGGGGAATGGATTACTACAAACTAGTGCAGAAATTCTAGCAGAAGGCGACTCTACTGAGAAAATCCTTCGAACTTCAACAAAAGAAATTCTAGTGAAAAAAAGTTTGAGTTGGTCCATTGACAAAGAAGTAAATTTTAAGTATCTAGAGTCCGCACATTCAGAGCTTGAATATACATTGACTGTTTACAATGGGACAGCTGCTGATATGCAAGAAGTTAAATTGCTGGATATATTACCGCAAAATAACTATTTAAATTCTCATATTTCGGGGAAATACTATTTAAAAGATGCCACACTTCCAGATGGGAATTGTCAAATATACTACACAGAAAGTAGCATTGATCCAACCGTTGATCCGCAAAACATCCAACCACAGACAGACCCCAATTGGAAAATCTTTCATTCAAATAAAAAGGAAAAAGTGGCTGCCAAAAGCATTTTGTATGTCTTCGATAAGGTAGCAAATGAACAACAAATTCCTGTTAAGTTCACGTTGCAATTAGACAATATGAAGCCAGGAGATGTTTTAAATAATCGAGTAGTAGGGAACTCTAGTCGTGGTGTTTCGGCTGAATCTAATATTCATTCGACTGCAGTCATAAATAGAAGCATTCGAGGAAATGTGTGGTATGACGTCAATTATGATGGAGAGCGTTCATTGGCCGAACCTGTTTATACCAAAATGCCCGTTTATGTATATCAAGTACTGGCTACAGGTCAGCTCAACACACTTGAAATGAACCAGCGAGGAGAACCTCTAGTCAGCAGTTCGGGTGCCTCACTTATTAAAACAGATTCACTAGGGAACTACCAAATCGATGCACTCCCGTCTGGGGATTACGTTGTGGGATTTGGAGTGAAAGAGCAAATAGACAATAAAGAGCTTTATATCACAAAGCCAGAAGCTAAAGATGTCCTTTCAACGCACAGTAGCAAAGTGAGTCTCACCCAAACTTTTAACAATACCATCCTAACCCCTATTGAAAAGAAATATCATTTGCCAACAGCTTTAGAAACAACAACTGCGAACTTTATTCAAGATTATGTTCATTTAGGCGTCTTAAAGGACCCAGAAATCACTATTCAGAAGAATATTTACAAATTGGACGAGAATGGTCAGAAAATAGAGCTCCACCAAACGGATAGTCGAGTGGGAGAAAGACTCTATTACGAGCTTACTCTTCAAAATACTCAAGATTATTCCATGCTTCAACAGATTAAAATTCAGGAAAAATTACCACCCGGATTTGCTTATCAACTCGGCAGTTTGATGATTAACAGAGGAGAGGAATCACAAAGTAGCTTGCCAGATGCTTCTTTTTCCAACAATGAGCTTTTACTTAAGAATTTAGTGTTAGGTTCTAAAGAAGTGATGCATCTTTCATTCCAAGTGCTAGTCACTCCAGAAGCCTCAGGAAAGATGGCGAATCAAACCACGATTTCAGGACAGTCTGTCAAAGGAAACTATAAAGAAAAGACGAAACTGATTGAAACTACGGTGTCTCCATTAGCCAAAATAAGTAAAACAGCCAACACGAAAATAGTGAAAATTGGGGAGGAAATCACCTATACGTTACAAATTGAAAATGAACAAGGGGGAGGAAACTGGCAAAAAATACAACTACAAGATGTTTTGCCAAAAGAATTATCGTATCAAGCCAGTAGCACTAAGGTTGATGGCGTTACTGTAGCTGATAAGGAGATTTGGCAAGGGAACATTTTGACTTTTAAATGGAATCAACTATATTCAAATGAGAAAAAAATCCTGACCTTTAGAGCAAAGGTGAAAAATATCGATTCGCAGTTTGAGATTAAAAATTCAGCGGTAGTTCATGGCGTGGATCGAGATCAAAAGAACTATGAAGTAAAGAGCCAGTTGATCCTAGCCACAAAATATGTCCGTCTTTATTTACGTCAAGTGGTGGAGCAATCAAATCTAGAGCTTGTACCGCCAATACAAGGATTTGTTTGGGCGCGGAACTCTTCTATACCTTCTAAACAAGTTTTTAAAGAGTACGCACTCAAAGTAAATTCTATTTCTAAAGAGCAACAAATGGAAAATAATTTTTCTAAGGAACTTTTATGGATGGATGGGGAGAAACCACAAGTTAAAATCCAATTACTTGTACCGGAGTATTTTACGTATACCGGCTATACAGCGAGTGAGGATTTTAGGAGACAGATGTACAAGAAGATGGACATAGAGCAAGCAACGATTCATTTTGGCACTCAAAGAGAGAAATATGTGACCCTTTATATAAAAGGCAATACAGAGCAGCCAGCACCCTATTCTTGGGCATATAAGTTGCCTTTTCATCAGTTAAAATAAGTTCAGAAAAACGCTAACAAAACTGTTAGCGTTTTTTTATTACATAGACTTGAAACAGGTGCTTAAATGATCATCAAGGACGCCAATTGCCTGTAAGTAAGAATAGATAATGGTTGGTCCAACAAAGTTAAAGCCCCGTTTTTTCATATCTTTACTAATCTTTTCAGATAGCGGACTACTAGAGGGTACTTCCTCTTTTGTTTTCCATTTGTTGTGAATCGTTTTTTGACTTGTAAAGTGCCAAATATAGGCATCAAAAGAGCCATATTCTTTTTGAACAGCTAAGAAGGCTTGGGCATTTTTGATGGTCGCATTGATTTTTAAACGATTTCGAATAATTCCTGGATTTTGCATAAGGTGATGTATTTTTTCGTCGTCATAATGCTGGATAACGTTAGGGTCAAAGGAGTCAAAAGCAACATAAAAATCATCCCATTTTTTGAGGATAGTATACCAGCTTAGTCCTGCTTGCATTCCTTCTAAAATTAAAAAAGCAAACAAGGCCTCTTCGTCGTGTTTTGGGACACCCCAGACGTTATCGTGATACGCAATCTCCAACTCTTTTGTTGCCCAAGAGCAGCGATTTTTAGCTTCTTCTCTCATCATTTAATTCCTTTCTGGCTTTATTCAGACCTTGTCTAGCTAAGTGGTCTGCTCCTTTATTTTGGCTTTCAGGGATCCATTTGCACAAAAACAATTCATAGTTCTTTGTCAGTGAGTGAATTTTTTCTAAATAGGTATTAAAACACGCTTGTTTGCTATACTCTTTTTCGATTGTTTGAGCAACAATTTTACTATCTGTAAATAAAAAAACAGTTTGCTTTGGTAAATCCCTCTTATTTACATAGTCGAGTGCCAGAATTACGGCTTCAAACTCAGCTTCGTGATTGGTTAAAATAGGTAGTGGGAAATGGAGCTGTTCGTAAAGGCCATCGCCTAATAGGATTATGCCTGCGCCACTGGGTCCTGGATTTCCTTTAGTCGAAGCATCAGTATAAATTTTTAACATTTCTTTTACTTCCTTCGTCTATTCGTTTTCTTTTTTTTATGCTAGTATAGTAGTAGATTAAATAATGAAAATAATAAAGAGTGAGGATGCATTGTGGGAAACAAAAAAAACAAGTCAATCTATAAATATCAACCAGAGTTGTATTTAAGTATCATCTTTTGGTCGTTAACGTTTGGGATTCTTTTTATTGGGATTGTCGGTTTATTCGAAGAAACTGCACTCAACCTATTTAGTGTTGTGATGTTTGTCTTATTTTTATTTGTTTTTTGGTTAGGCAACACAAGACGCTTGGTTGTGACACAGGAGCAGATCAAACAGCATGCAATTTTAAAGCGGAATTGTAAAGTTAACATGCTATCGGATTTTGAAACATTGAGTATTGGCCGAAAAGGCGTGACCTTAACCCACAAAAATGGAGAAACATTCAGCTATTTAATGAAAGATAAGACCAAAGAATTATTTGTTCAAAAACTGAAAAAAAATCCTCTTTTTTCAGCTAAAATTGTTGGATTCAAGCAAGAGTAATACATAGTGCATAGAAGCGATAAAATTAGAAAAAGAGAAGGGAGAACTTATTAAAGTGACCTTCTCTTTTTTTATTTAATTTTTAATTACCTGAACGTGGGATGCTTGTAATCCACGAATTCCTTCACTAATTTCAAACATGACTGAATCGTTTTCATTAAGATTTTTAAAACCTTCTTGTTCAATGCTAGTAAAATGAACAAAAATTTCTTCTTGTTCTTCATAAGAAATAAAGCCATACCCTTTTTTGGTATCGAACCATTTAACTTTTCCTTCCATTGAAAAAAAACCTCCAGTCTTTTACAATAAACCTAAGGAAACGGTTTTCTTCATTATATGATGTTATGACCCAAAAATCAAACAATACTAGTGTTGCAAATAAATTTTGGAGTAGACATTCACGAAATAGAAGGTATAATTGAAATAAACATGAATAAAAACCGATTTTCACATAAAATCGTTCGCTTTTAGAAAGGGTGTTGGGATGAAAACAGATATCGAAATTGCGCAAGAATCAAAAATGAAAACCATACAAGAGGTTGCAGAAACGATTGAACTGACTGAAAATGACTTGGACGTATACGGGAAATATAAAGCTAAAATTAATTTCTCAGCGATGGAGCGTTCTAAAAGCCGGGAAGATGGGAAATTAATTTTAGTCACTTCTATCAATCCAACTCCTGCTGGTGAAGGAAAATCAACGGTTACAATTGGATTAGGCGATGCCCTTAATGCTTTAAATAAGCAAACGATGATTGCGTTAAGAGAGCCTTCGTTAGGTCCAGTAATGGGCATTAAAGGTGGGGCAACAGGTGGTGGTTTGGCTCAGGTTGTTCCAATGGAAGATATTAACTTACATTTTACTGGAGACATGCATGCCATTACGACGGCAAATAATGCTTTGTCTGCGTTGATTGATAATCATATTCAACAAGGCAACCAGTTGGATTTGGATCCTCGAAGAATTTTATGGAAACGGGTCTTAGATTTAAATGATCGTTCGTTAAGACAAGTAATTGTTGGGTTAGGAGGCCCTATCCAAGGAACTCCACGAGAAGATGGGTTTGATATTACGGTGGCAAGCGAAATTATGGCGATTCTTTGTTTGGCAACAAGCATTGAAGATTTGAAGCTGAGATTATCTCAGATCATGGTTGGGTTTACCTATGATCGAAAACCGGTTTGTGTAGGTGATTTAAAGATTGAAGGGGCCCTTGCGCTACTTTTGAAAGAAGCACTGCAGCCAAATTTAGTTCAGACGCTGTTCCATACGCCAACGTTCGTCCATGGCGGACCGTTTGCGAATATCGCTCATGGCTGTAACAGTATTTTAGCGACCAAAACTGCGCTCAAACTAGCGGACTATGTTGTGACGGAAGCAGGGTTTGGGGCTGATTTAGGCGGAGAAAAATTCTTAGATATCAAGGTTCCCGCTTTGGATAAAGCTCCGGACACAGTCGTTATCGTGGCGACAATTCGCGCATTGAAAATGCATGGCGGTGTCTCTAAAGATTTATTGCAAGAAGAAGATACAGTTGCCTTAGAAAAAGGATTTTCAAATCTACAAAAGCATATAGAAAGCATGCAACGGTACCAGGTCCCAGTGGTCGTCGCTATTAATGAATTTGTCACAGATACAGAATCTGAAAAAAACTTACTGGTTCAATTGTGTGAGAATTTAGGAGTCAAGGTAGCAAGAACAAATGTCTGGGGGCTTGGAGCAGATGGCGGGAAAGAGCTGGCACAGTTGGTTCTAAAAGCAATTGAAGAGAATACCAACACGTTTGCCCCTTTATATGCAGAACAAACTCCTCTTTTAGAAAAAGTCGAAGCAGTAGTTAAACAGATTTACGGAGGAGAGAGTGTGGTACTTTCTACTAAAGCAGAAAAGCAGTTAGCCCAGTTGAAACAATACGGTTGGGACCTTTTACCGGTCTGCATGGCAAAAACGCAATATTCTTTAGCGGATGATGCAAGCTTGATTGGACGTCCAAGAAACTTTTCGATTCATATTCGTGAGTTTATTCCCAAACTAGGAGCTGGATTTATTGTCGCGTTGACCTCAGACGTGATGACGATGCCAGGGCTTCCGAAAAAACCAGCGGCTCTTAATATGGATGTAACAAACGACGGAAAAGCGATTGGACTGTTCTAAATGTAACAAAATATTACAATCATAATAAATTTTAGTTAAAACGAAGACAAGTTGTTACATTTTTCTCACAAATTACGTATACTAGACGTATGTTAGCAAGTCATTCGTAGGGAAGTGTCGAGAGTATGAAGGTGTTCTCCTCCATGGTTTTTAAATCTGGGTATTATATCGGGCGTGTTTTTATTTATTTTCCGTCGATTGTAAGGCAATCTGTCTCTTCTTTAAAAGTATTAGACAAGTTAGAGGCCAAAAAAATCGAGCACAAAAGAGTTAGGTAAAAAGTGGGGCTTTTTACTTAGCTCTTTTTATTATATACTTAAGGTTGCGGATTTCATGATAGCTAAGAGTGTAAGATGAATGGAGTGGGAGTAATGGGGGAAAAGGCAGAGTTGTTTTTGACAACTTTTAACCGTATTGAAAAGTGGCTACAAGATCAACTGAACAATCCGAGTAGTATGGGATTTAGTGAGATGACTAGGCGACTCGCAAAAAGAACAGATACTCTAGTGGATGAGTATGAGGAGGACTTACTTCAGCTTGCCCATCTAAGAAACGCAATTGTCCATGATCGGATTTCTCCTGATTTTGTGATTGCTGAGCCCAATGATTGGGCGGTAAATAAAATTTTAGCGATTGAGGCACACTTAACCTCTCCAGAAAGGGTTACGCCAAGATTCGCTAAGCCAGTTACTGGTTTTGAAGAAAATACGGCGTTGACCAAAATTTTGGCGATTACTGCAAGTAAGTCTTATTCCCAGTTCCCAATTTATCGACAAGGAGATTTTCTTGGCTTGATTACAGTGCAGGGGTTAGGTTTTTGGCTGGCAAATCAAAATCAAAAAGGATCTATTGAGCTAAAAGGAAAAGTAGCGAAAGATATTTTAGCTAATGAAAAAAGAAGGGAAAATTATGCGTTTGTGTCAGCAGATACATACAGTTTTCAGGCGTTGAGAATTTTTCTTAATAATCCAAGAATTGAAGCAATTTTGATCACAAAGGATGGAAATTCTTCTGGGAATTTACTAGGGATTATTCGACCAAATGATGTGTATTTTTTAGAAAAAAAATGAATATAAGAAAGAGGATATGAATAAATGATAGGGTATTTAGTGATTTCGCTGATTATTGTGATACTAGATCAAGCTTCTAAATTTTGGGTTGTTAAAAATTTGGACTTGGGTGAGCAAATTTTCAACCAAAATGGATTGATTTCTATTACACATATTCGAAATAATGGTGCTGCTTGGAGTATACTTGAGGGACAGATGTGGTTCTTTACGGTGATCACCATTGTAGCCGTTGTGGTCGTGCTTTATTTATTATATAGAAACATAAACCAGAGCAAGTGGCTAACGGTAGGTTTGTCGCTAATTTTAGGTGGTGCACTTGGGAATTTTATTGATCGTATTCGTTTAGGGTATGTAGTAGATATGATTCAAATCGATTTTTTTAGATTTCCGATTTTTAATTTGGCGGATACAGCCCTTTCGCTCGGAGTAGTTTGTATTTTAATTTATGTATTACTAGATGAAAAAAAGAATAAACAGGTGATGAAATGACAGAACAAATCAAGTTTACAGCAACAACTATCTTAGGTAGAGCAGATAAGGTGATAGCTGAAACCTATAGGGAGTATACTCGTTCACAAGTTCAGCAGTGGTTAAAAGCTGGCTTTGTTCGAGCAAATGAGGACGTGATTAAGGCCAATTACAAAGTAAAAAGTGGAGATGTACTCCAAGTAACGATCCCTAAGCCAGAACCCCTAGACCTAGTTGCGCAAGATATTCCGTTGCCGATAGTCTTTGAAGATGAAGAGTTGGTGGTGGTGAATAAACCTCAAGGGATGGTTGTCCACCCCTCTGCAGGACATCCAAATGGGACGATGGTCAATGCATTGTTGTATCATGTGAAACAATTATCTGGGATTAACGATGTGATTCGCCCAGGAATCGTCCATCGAATCGACAAAGATACTTCTGGGTTACTCATGGTTGCTAAAAATGATCAGGCTCATATTGCGCTTGCACAGCAATTGAAAGATAAGACATCTATGCGTAAATATGTTGCGCTTGTACATGGCGAAATTCCGCATGAAAAAGGGACAATAGATGCTCCGATTGGACGTTCGAAAACAAATCGAAAAATGCAGGCAGTAATTGAAAATGGGAAAGCTGCGGTAACTCATTTTCAAGTTTTGCAACGCTTTAAAGAGTACACCCTTATCGAATGTCAGCTTGAAACAGGGCGCACTCATCAGATAAGGGTCCATATGCGTTACATTGGGTATCCTTTGGCTGGGGATCCTTTGTACGGTCCTAAAAAAACTTTGGCAGGAAACGGTCAATTTTTACATGCGAAAGTGTTAGGATTTAAACATCCAACGACAAATGAATGGCTGATTTTTGAGGTTCCTCTTCCAGAACTCTTCCAAAAAACTTTAAAAAATTTAGAGGAAAAAGATTGATTTTATTAAGAAAACGCGTTATGATGACTTAGAAAATAAATCCTTTAAGAATAGTCCAGAGAGGCTAAGAAGGAATGAAGAGACAGTTTGCGGTGCAAATATGTCCAGATACATACACTGTATGCTCATTCCTCCTGCCTGTCATAGGTAGGAGTTTTTTATTGTAAATTCTAAAGGAAATCTTGTAGTTGGAGGAATCTAAAATGCATGAAAAAGAAGTGGTAGATGCGGTAACAATGAAACGAGCGCTTACAAGAATTACATACGAAATCATTGAAAGAAACAAAGGAATCCAAGATATCGTATTGGTTGGAATTAAAACTAGAGGTATTTATATTGCACAAAGAATTGCCGAACGCTTAAAGCAATTAGAACAAATCGATGTTCCAGTGGGAGAGCTAGATATCACACTTTACCGAGATGATTTGGGAGAAAAAGCGAGCGAAGCAACCGTTAATGACTCGTCAATTCCAACAAGTATTGAAGGCAAGCAAGTGATTTTGATTGATGATGTACTTTATACTGGGAGAACTATTCGTGCGGCACTCGATGCGGTGATGGATTTTGGGCGTCCTGAAAAAATTTCATTAGCTGTATTAGTAGATAGAGGGCACAGAGAACTACCTATTCGTGCAGATTTTGTTGGGAAAAACATTCCGACTTCTAAAGAAGAAGAAATTACGGTTGAAATGGAAGAAATTGATAACATTGATCGTATTTGTATTTTGAAAAATTAAATAGTTGCTTTTTAACTGAGTACAGAGAGACTGAGAAAAGCTTGATTTCAAGAAAGACGGATGGAAGAAATCCGGGAGTTCTTGATCTTTTGCCAAACCTCGTTTCTAAATAGAACGAGGATTTTTTTTCCAAAAATTTTGAAGGAGCGATAAGATGGAACAAGAATTTAGAAATGAAGAGGTTGTTTTAGATATACACGACAAACCACAGCCGTTACAGTGGTTAGGACTAAGTTTACAGCATTTATTTACAATGTTTGGTGCAACGGTTTTGGTTCCCATTTTAGTTGGAATCGATCCAGGAATTGCTCTCTTAAGTTCAGGGATCGGAACACTTGTGCATATGGCGATTACAAAAGGAAAAATTCCAGCTTATCTTGGAAGTAGTTTTGCTTATATTACAGCAATGAAATTATTGAATCAGTCTTCTGGATATGAAGCAATTGCACAAGGTGCCATTGCAACAGGACTTATTTATGTCATCGTCTCTTTATTAGTAAAGAAGTTTGGTGCGAACTGGATTGATAAAATTTTGCCTCCTGTTGTTGTAGGACCGGTCATCATGGTAATTGGTCTTGGGCTGGCAGCCAATACGGCAAATCAAGCGATGTATGATCACAACGTGTATAGCCCCAAATTTATAGTGGTCGCGCTAATTACACTTGCAGTAACACTATTCTTCAATATGTATCTAAAAGGATTTTTAGGACTTATCCCGATTTTATTGGGCATTATCGTAGGGTATGTGGTTGCACTTGCTTTTGGAATTGTTGATGTCGAACCCATCAAACAAGCAGCGTGGCTTTCTCTCCCAAATTTTGAAGTTCCTTATGTCAATTATCATCCGACTTTGCACCTTGGTGCAATTCTGACTATGGCGCCAATTGCGTTTGTGACCATGACGGAACATTTGGGGCACCTAATGGTTTTAAATAAATTAACAAAACGAGATTTTTTCAAAGATCCTGGACTTTCGCGAACGATTATGGGAGATGGGGTTGCTCAAATGACGGCTGGCTTAATTGGTGGACCTCCTGTTACGACTTATGGTGAAAATATTGGGGTGCTAGCCATTACCCGTGTGCATAGTGTCTATGTAATTGGTGGAGCAGCTGTGCTAGCAATTCTTCTAGGATTTGTTGGGAAAATTACTGCGCTCATTCATAGTATTCCTAATCCCGTGATTGCGGGTGTCAGTTTTATCCTGTTTGGAGTGATTGCTTCTAGTGGCTTAAAAATTATTGTAGACAACAAGATTGATTTTGACAAAAAACGTAACCTACTGATTGTGTCAGTGATTTTAGTTGTTGGAATCGGAGGGTTAACCTTCAACTTTGGAGCGCTCGCACTCGAGGGGATGGCACTTGCAACAATCTTTGGTGTCCTGATGAATGCAATACTACCCCAAGTTGCTAAAAGTGAAGAATAGACAGAACTGAGTCAAAGGAGGAGCAAAATGATCATTACATCTGAAAAAATCAGCTTAAAACATTTGCTGACGGTTGAAGTGTTAAGCAATCAAGAAGTGCTAGGTTTAATTAAACGAGCACAAGAGTTTAAACAAGGTGCAACCTGGCAGCCGAAGAAAAAACAATATTTTGTTGCAAACTTATTTTTTGAAAATAGTACGCGAACACATAAGAGTTTTGAAGTGGCAGAAAAGAAGTTAGGCGTTGATGTAATTGAGTTTGATGCCTCAAGTAGCTCAGTCAGTAAAGGTGAATCGCTTTATGATACAGTTCTGACAATGTCTGCAATTGGGATGGACGCTGTAGTCATTCGGCATAGTGATGAAAATTATTACCATTCGTTGATTGATAGTAAAACAATTGGGTGCTCTATTATCAACGGAGGAGATGGCAGCGGGCAACATCCTTCTCAGTGCTTGCTTGACCTATTAACGATTTATGAAGAGTTTGGACGATTTGAAGGTCTCAAAGTAGCAATTGTTGGAGACATTCAACATTCGCGTGTCGCAAAATCAAATATGCAGCTTTTAAAACGGTTAGGCGCAGAAATTTATTTCTCAGGTCCTAAAGAGTGGTATGAAGAAAAGTATGAAGCGTTCGGTCACTATCTAGCATTAGATGAACTTGTTGAAATAGTGGACGTCATGATGATGCTACGAGTACAGCATGAGCGACATGATACCAAAGAAAATTTTTCGAAAGAAGAGTATCACAAAACTTATGGTCTAACAGAAGAGCGAGCGAAAAAAATGAAAGAAACAGCAATTATTATGCATCCAGCTCCGGTTAATCGCGATGTTGAGCTGGCAGATCGCTTAGTTGAAAGTAAACAGTCTAGGATTGTTGAGCAGATGCATAATGGCGTATATATGCGGATGGCAATAGTAGAAGCCATCCTTGAAGGAAGGGTGTAAAAATGAATAAACTAATAAAAAACGGGAAAATGGTTGATAAAAACAATCAATTGGTCGATGTAGATTTATGGATTAAAGATCAAAAAATCAACGCGGTGGGTAGGAATTTTGAACAAACCGGCGTTCATTTTGACGAAGTATACGATGCACAAGGAGGGTTAATTACACCTGGACTAGTTGATGTGCATGTTCATTTTAGAGAACCAGGTTTTACCCACAAAGAAACGATTGAGACTGGGAGTAAAGCAGCTGCTCGGGGTGGGTTTACAACTGTGTGTGCCATGCCCAATCTTAACCCTGTACCCGATACAGCAGAAAAGCTAGTGAAAGTGCAAAAAATTATTGAACGAGATGCATGTGTAAAAGTTTTGCAATATGCTCCTATAACTGAAGAACTTCGAAGCGAGACACTGGTTAATTATCAAGCACTAAAAGATGCAGGGGCATTTGCTTTTACCAATGATGGTGTTGGAGTTCAAACAGCGGGTACAATGTATCTAGCTATGAAAGAAGCGGTGGCACTAAATATGGCCATTGTCGCACATACAGAAGATGAATCCTTACTATTTGGTGGTGTTATGCATAAAGGAAAAGTTTCTGAAAGTCTGGGACTTCCTGGGATTATGAACGCGACAGAAGCTTCTCAGATTGCTAGAGATGTAATCCTGGCTGAAGAAACGGGCGTTCACTATCACATTTGCCATGTTTCGACAGAAGCCAGCGTTCGCGTTATTCGGGATGCAAAAAAGGCGGGAATCCATGTAACCGCAGAAGTTTGTCCGCACCATTTAATTTTAACTGATGAAGATATCCCAGGAGACATTGGCAATTACAAGATGAACCCACCACTTAGAAGCAGTCGTGATCAAGCTGCTTTGATTGAAGGATTATTGGATGGAACCATTGACTGTATTTCCACCGATCACGCTCCTCACAGTCATGAAGAAAAGAATCAATCGATGCGAAAAGCAGCCTTTGGCATTGTTGGAAGTGAAACAGCCTTCTCATTGATGTATACGGAGTTTGTTGAAAAAGGCATCTTTACGTTAGAACAAGTAGTGGATTGGATGACGAAAAAGCCAGCTGAAGTTTTCAATCTTGAAGCAGGAACACTTCAAATCGGGGCAAATGCAGATATTGCTATCTATGATTTGAACCATAGTGAACCGATTGATGACCGAAAATTTGAGTCAAAAGCAAATAATACCCCATTTATCGGCAAAGAAGTGAAAGGCAATACCTTGATGACTTTTGTCAATGGTCAAAGAGTTTGGAGCAAGGAGGACAGTGAATGAAACGCTTATTAATATTAGAGGATGGAACTGTTTTTGAAGGAATTGGCTTTGGCGCTGACAGCAGCGTTACAGGTGAAGTTGTCTTTACTACAAGTATGACCGGGTATCAAGAAACGATTACGGATCAAAGTTTTAACGGTCAGATGATTACTTTCACGTATCCAATGGTTGGAAATTATGGCATTAATCGAGATGATTATGAGTCAATTGCACCTACTTGTAAAGGCGTAATTGTGAAAGAACATGCCCGCGTTGCCTCCAATTGGCGAAATACCATGACGCTCGATGAATTTTTAAAAAGAAAAGGAATTCCAGGAATATCCGGTATTGATACTAGGATGTTGACGAGAAAATTACGCTCAGTTGGAACCATGAGAGGGAGCATCATTGATGTTGTGCAAGATGTAGAACACGCCTTTGATCAATTGAAAGCCACGGTATTACCTCGTGATCAAGTGAAACAAGTTTCTACAACGAAGCCTTATCCAAGTCCTGGTATCGGTCGAAATGTCGTCGTTTTGGACTACGGATTAAAGCACAGTATTTTACGAGAGCTGAGCAAGCGCGAGTGTAATATTACGGTGCTGCCCTACAATACGGATGCACAAACAATCTTAGACTTGCATCCTGATGGGGTGATGTTAACCAATGGACCAGGAGATCCAAAAGATGTCCCAGAAGCCATTGAAACCATCCAAAAAATTCAAGGGAAAGTGCCAATTTTTGGTATTTGTTTGGGCCACCAACTATTTGCACTAGCAAATGGAGCCAATACATTCAAAATGAAATTTGGCCATCGTGGGTTAAACCATCCAGTCAAAGAAATTGCGACAGGAAAAATTGATTTTACGTCACAAAACCATGGATATGCGGTGGACGAGCGTTCCATTGATCCAGAAAAACTATTTGTGACACATATTGAACTAAATGATGGGACGGTTGAAGGGATTAGACACCGCCAATTTCCAGCTTTTACGGTTCAATTTCATCCGGATGCAGCACCCGGACCACATGATGCACTTCATCTCTTTGATGAATTTATGGAATTAATGGATGCATGGAAGGAGCAAGTTTAATGCCAAAAAGAACAGATATTAAAAAAATCATGGTGATTGGTTCAGGCCCAATTGTTATAGGGCAAGCCGCAGAGTTTGACTACGCTGGAACCCAGGCCTGTCTTGCTCTTAAAGAAGAAGGCTATGAGGTTGTACTTGTGAATTCTAATCCAGCTACGATCATGACAGACAAAGAAATCGCATCAAAGGTGTATATTGAGCCAATTACTTTAGAATTTGTTTCACGTATTTTAAGAAAAGAACGTCCAGATGCGCTACTTCCTACTTTAGGTGGACAAACTGGGTTGAACATGGCGATGGAGCTTTCAGAATCAGGAATATTGGATGAGCTAGAAATTGAATTACTCGGCACTAAGTTAAGCGCAATTGATCAAGCAGAAGATCGGGATTTGTTCAAAAAATTAATGGAAGAGTTAGAGCAACCCATACCAGAAAGTGACATTGTGCATACTGTAGAAGAAGCCCTTACATTTGCAGATAAAATCGGCTTTCCTGTGATTGTGCGACCAGCGTTCACACTTGGTGGAACAGGTGGAGGTATGTGTGATACAAAAGAGGAACTCATTGAAATTGCAACAAATGGGTTGAAACTCTCGCCCGTAACACAATGTCTAATTGAAAAAAGTATTGCAGGTTTTAAAGAAATTGAATACGAAGTGATGCGTGACTCCCATGATAACGCGATTGTCGTATGTAACATGGAGAATTTTGATCCAGTTGGGATTCATACGGGCGATTCGATTGTTTTTGCTCCTAGTCAAACCTTGTCTGATTATGAGTATCAAATGCTTAGAGATGCCTCATTAAAAATTATTCGCGCTTTGAAAATTGAGGGCGGATGTAACGTTCAACTGGCACTAGATCCACATAGCTTTGACTATTACGTCATTGAAGTCAATCCCCGCGTTAGTCGTTCCTCTGCACTTGCAAGTAAAGCAACAGGTTATCCAATCGCCAAACTTGCTGCCAAAATTGCAGTTGGCTTGACATTAGATGAGATGAAAAATCCTGTTACAGGAACGACTTATGCAGAGTTTGAGCCTGCGCTAGATTATGTAGTGTCCAAGATTCCACGTTGGCCATTTGATAAGTTTGAAAATGGAGAACGACGCTTAGGAACACAGATGAAGGCAACAGGAGAAGTGATGGCCATTGGTCGTAATATTGAAGAATCACTACTAAAAGCTGTTCGTTCTTTAGAAATTGGCACGTATCATAATGAAATAAAGGAATTAGAAGAGGTATCTGACGAAATTTTAACGGAAAAAATGGTTAAAGCTCAAGATGATCGCTTATTCTATGTTTCGGAGGCAATCCGTCGTGATTATCCAATCGAAGAGCTAGCAGAGTTAACCAAAATTGATTTGTTCTTTTTGGATAAGTTGCTACATATTGTTGAAATTGAAAAAGAACTTGCGGAAAATCCGGGTAGCATAGAATTGCTAAAACTTGCGAAACAAAATGGCTTTACCGATAAAAAGATTGCGGAGCTGTGGCAGATCGGTACAAATGAAGTAACGGAGATTCGCATGGCGCAAAAAATTCGACCTGTCTATAAAATGGTAGATACCTGTGCGGCTGAGTTTGAGTCCCACACTCCTTATTTTTATAGCACTTATGAGCAAGAAAATGAGAGCAAAGTCTCGAGTAAGGAATCCATCTTAGTGCTTGGTTCTGGTCCTATTCGGATTGGACAAGGCGTTGAATTTGACTATGCAACGGTCCATTCAGTCAAGGCCATTCAAGAAGCAGGGTATGAAGCGATTATTATGAATAGCAATCCCGAAACCGTTTCGACTGATTTTTCAATCTCTGATAAGCTTTACTTTGAACCTCTTACATTTGAAGATGTATTAAATGTGATCGAACTTGAAAAGCCAAGTGGTGTGATTGTCCAATTCGGTGGACAAACAGCAATCAACCTAGCAGAACCACTAAACAAGGCTGGTGTTAACATTATTGGTACGACCATTGAAGACTTGGACCGTGCCGAAAACCGTGATTTGTTTGAACAAGCATTGAAAGAGTTGAATATTCCTCAACCTCCAGGAGATACCGCAACAAGCGAGAGCGAAGCAGTAATAATTGCAGAGCGTATCGGATATCCCGTTTTAGTTCGGCCAAGCTATGTACTCGGGGGTCGCGCAATGGAAATCGTCGACAACAAGGCTGATCTTGAGAATTACATGCGCCATGCTGTCAAGGCTTCACCAGAACATCCAGTCTTGGTCGATCGTTACCTTGTAGGGAAAGAGTGTGAAGTAGATGCGATTAGTGATGGAAAAGATGTTTTGATTCCAGGAATTATGGAGCATATTGAGCGTGCGGGTGTTCATTCGGGCGATTCAATGGCCGTTTATCCACCACAGATTTTGTCGCAAGAAATTCAAGACACGATTGCAGATTATACTAAGCGCTTAGCTCTTGGGCTAAATTGTTTAGGCATGATGAACATCCAGTTTGTTATTCACGAAGGAAAAGTGTATGTGATTGAGGTAAATCCTAGAGCGAGCAGGACAGTTCCATTTTTAAGCAAAGTAACAGGTATCCCGATGGCTCAAGTAGCGACACAGTTAATTTTAGGGAAAACTTTACGAGAGCTGGGCTATAAAGATGGTTTGTATCCAGAAAGTCAGATGGTTCATATTAAAGCTCCAGTATTTTCTTTTGCAAAATTACAAAGAGTAGACACTTACTTGGGACCTGAGATGAAATCAACCGGTGAAGTTATGGGCAGTGATACAAATCTGGATAAAGCCATGTACAAAGTATTTGAAGCAAGTGGCTTACATTTGCCAGATTATGGTTCAGTTTTATTCACGATTTCGAACGATGCGAAAGCAGAAGCATTGGTTTTGGCTAAAAGATTTGTTGAGATTGGCTATACTTTAAGAGCAACCAAAGGCACTGCAGCATATTTCCGTACGCATAATCTTCAAGTCCATGAAGTGGCAAAAATCAGCGAGTCCTCTGAGCAAAACATTTTGGATATTATCCGAAAAGGCAAAGTTCAAGCAGTAGTGAATACGATGGATAAAACGCGGACACCAAGTTCAGAAGGATTTTTAGTTCGACGTGAAGCGGTGGAAAATGGTGTTTCGCTCTTTACCTCGCTCGATACAGCTAGTGCCATGCTTGGTGTTTTAGAATCACGTTCGTTTTCAACTTGTGAATTGTAATCAGTGCATCCTCTAATCAGAATCTAGCCAATCTTTTAAAAGTTGGCTAGGTTTTAATATGCAGAGAAATGCTAGAGAAGTACCCTACGAAAATGAAGGAGGAACAATAGTGAAACAAGAAATGATGACCGTTTTGGCTCAAAAAGAACTGGCACCCAAAATCTATGAGATGACTTTGACTGGCAAATTAGTAAAAGAAATGACCATACCAGGTCAGTTTTTACACGTAAAAGCGCCAAGAGCAGATTTACTCTTGAGACGTCCGATCAGCTTGGCAAGTGTAGATCAAAAAAACGCGAGTTGTAAGTTAATTTATCGAACTGAAGGAGTCGGAACAGAGCTATTTAGTCAGCTTGTCCCAGATGACCAAGTTGATGTGATGGGACCACTTGGAAATGGCTTTCCAGTAGAATTTTTGGGCAAAGAAGATCTTGTTTTTATTATTGGTGGTGGCATTGGCGTCCCTCCTTTATTTGAACTGGCAAAAAAAGTCAAAGAAAAAGGGAGTAAAATTGTTTTTTTCTTAGGCTTTGCTAAAAAAGAAGTGATTTTTTATGAACAAGAGTTTGCCCAGATGGGGGAAGTTCACCTATCTACTGATGATGGTTCCTACGGGGTCAAGGGCCATGTTGGGACGATGCTGTCTAAAGTGTTACAAAAAGAAAAGCCAACGGCGGTTTATTCATGTGGCTCAAATGGGTTACTTAAAGCGGTAGATCATTATTTTGCAGATCTTGAGCATGCGTATCTATCATTGGAGGCAAGAATGGCTTGCGGGATGGGTGCTTGTTACGCTTGTGTCTGTCCCACAAGAGCAGACCGGGGAAAAAGCAAAAAGATTTGTGATGAAGGACCAGTATTTTCAACTGGGGAGGTTATTCTATGAATCGTTTAGCCGTAAAATTGCCAGGCTTGAATCTAAAAAATCCCATTATGCCTGCAAGTGGTTGTTTTGGTTTTGGTAAAGAATATAGCAAATATTATGATTTAGGACTACTTGGCGCGATTATGGCCAAAGCCGCTACCAGCGAACCACGCTTTGGAAATCCAACCCCTCGTGTCGCAGAAACGCCTAGTGGGATGCTCAATGCCATTGGTCTTCAAAATCCAGGACTTGAGGTCATCATGAAAGAAACGTTACCGTCTCTTGAAAGGTATGATGTTCCCATCATTGCCAATGTTGCAGGATCAACGCAAGAAGATTATGTTGCTGTTTGTGCCAAAATTGGTGACGCACCCAATGTGCATGCAATTGAATTAAACATCTCTTGTCCTAATGTCAAACATGGAGGAATTGCCTTTGGTACAAATCCAGATGTCGCCTATGAGCTCACACAAGCAGTCAAAAAAGTTGCAAAGGTTCCGGTTTATGTCAAGCTTTCTCCCAATGTCACCGATATTGTTCCCATCGCTGAGGCCATTGAGGCTGGGGGAGCAGATGGTCTAACTATGATTAATACGCTACTTGGAATGAGAATTGATTTAAAGACAAGAAAACCTATATTAGCTAATCAAACAGGTGGCTTGTCCGGCCCAGCTGTAAAGCCTGTAGCTATTCGCCTTATACACCAAGTTGCACAGGTAGTGAACATTCCGATTATTGGGATGGGTGGTGTTTATACGGTCGATGATGTTTTGGAAATGTTTATGGCTGGAGCAAGCGCAGTAGCAGTGGGGACAGCTAATTTTACAGATCCTTATATTTGTCCCAAGCTGATTGAACAATTGCCACTTAGAATGGATGAGCTCGGGATAGAATCGCTTGAAAAATTAATATCAGAAGTGAAAGGAGCAAGAAAATGACGCGTCCAATTATAGCGCTAGACTTTGCATCAAAAAAAGAGATTCAAACGTTTCTAGACTTTTTTCCAAGAGAGGAATCTTTATTTGTAAAAATCGGTATGGAAGTATTTTATCAAGAAGGGCCCACAATTGTAGAGTGGCTGAAAGAATTGAATCATGATATATTTTTAGACCTCAAATTGCATGATATTCCAAATACTGTTGGAAAAGCTATGGAAGGTTTAGCTCGACTGGGTGTTTCCATGACGAATGTCCATGCAGCAGGTGGACAAGAAATGATGAAAGCTGCTAAACACGGATTAGAAAAAGGAACTAAAGCAGGTAAGACAGTACCAAAACTAATTGCGGTGACACAGCTTACCTCCACTTCTGAAAAACAAATGCAACAGGATCAAGGGATCTTTTCTACCCTTGAAGAAAGTGTTTTAAGGTACGCAGCAAACACAGAGAAATCTGGGTTAGATGGGGTAGTCTGCTCGGCTTGGGAAGTTGAAAAAATCAAAAACCAAACCAATTCAGACTTTATCTGTTTAACACCAGGAATTCGGCCAAATGGTGGGGATGTCGGAGACCAAAAACGAGTGATGACACCCAGCGAAGCCAGAAAAATTGGTTCTGATTTTATCGTAGTGGGTCGCCCGATTACCCAGTCAGATCAGCCTTATCTTGCTTATCAAGAAATAAAAAATGAATGGAATGGAGTTTGTGAACATGACTAATTTATCTAAAACAATTGCCAAGGATTTGCTTTCAATTAAAGCCGTTAGCTTAAGTCCAAATCAGCCTTTTACTTGGGCAAGTGGTATCAAAAGCCCAATCTATTGTGACAACCGGGTCACGATGAGTTATCCTGAGGTTAGGTCACGCATTGCACAAGGGCTAGCACAAAAAATTCATGCTCAATTCCCAGAGGTAGAAGTGATTGCAGGAACTGCAACAGCCGGTATTCCACATGCTGCTTGGGTGGCCCAGATTTTAGATTTGCCAATGGTTTATATTCGCTCGAAAGCCAAAGATCATGGAAAAGGCAATCAAATTGAAGGTCGAATTACAGAGGGACAAAAGATGGTCGTTATCGAGGACTTGATTTCTACAGGAGGTAGCGTACTCGAGGCATGTGAAGCAGCAAAAAGAGAAGGGGCAAAAGTTTTAGGCGTAGCGGCTATTTTCACATATGAACTGCCTAAAGGAAAAGAAAACTTTAAACATAGTGGGCTACCATTTCTAACGTTAACAGATTATAGCTCTCTAATTGAGACAGCGCTTGAAACTGGATATATTGAAAAAAATGAGGTAGAATTATTGCAAGAATGGAAAGAAGACCCTGCAGAATGGGGCCATTTTAATAAAGATAAATAGGTGATTGTTTGACAACCAATTGGGGATATGAAGGAAAAAGAGGACCGGAACACTGGCATGAACTAAGTCAACGCTTTGCATGTGGACTTGATTTCAAATGGCAGTCGCCCATTGCCTTAAACAAAGAAATTGTAACATCGGAAAAACTATCAAAGGAGTTAGTTTTTCATTATAAAGAGGAGGTATTTTTGGAAGAGTTGTTCAATAACACCTTTCATTTTGTTCCTCCCGAGAAAGAAAGCTATTTGATGTATGATGAGAAAAAATACTGGTTGACGGATATCCATTTTCATTTGCCAAGTGAGCATACTTTGGAAGAAAAAAACTATCCGATTGAGTTTCATTTGGTCCATATGAATGAAGCAAAGCACAACTTAGTCGTTGGGATTTTATTTTCAATCGATTCGTTTGATCAACTGATTGCACAAAAAGAAGGGAAGATTGAGCTGGATCAAGCGTTCCCAGAGTTTTGCTTCAATCCAGCCTTATTTTTGCCGGAAAATCGAGGATTTTATTATTATATTGGTTCTCTAACGACACCGCCGACAATAGGACCGATTGAGTGGATAGTATTTGACGAAGTTCAAACACTTAGTCAAACGTTTGTGAATTATTTAAAGAAGGAAATTGTCGAAAATAATCGACGTCCGCTTCAACCAATCAAAGATCGAAAAGTATGGTATCAAAACAATCATAATAGTACACAGTAGTAAACAGTGCCTCCTAAAAATTTATCCGTGAATTTTAGGAGGCTTTTTTAGCAAAGAATCCCCATTAGGAAGGAGAAAAATAAATGTTAACGACACAATTTTTTGGCAGTATTTATACCAACCCACTGATGAATGCCTCAGGAGTAAATTGTTTTACCACTTATGAATTAGACCAATTGGCTGATAGCAAAGCAGGCGCATTTGTTACAAAAAGCGCTACACTTCAAGCACGTAAAGGGAATCCTAAACCTAGATATTATGACGTTCCACTCGGAAGTATCAATTCGATGGGACTTCCTAATAATGGCTTTGACTATTACCTAGACTATGCATTGAATTATCAAAAACAGCATACAACTGCACTATTTCTATCTATATCAGGCATGAGCACTGAAGAGAATATCACAATGTTACACAAAATAGTAGAGAGTGAATTTAATGGAATTACTGAACTAAATTTGTCATGCCCTAATGTCCCAGGCAAGCCACAGATTGGGTATGATTTTCCTTTAACTGAAAAAATTTTACAGGAAGTTTTCACTTTTTTTGACAAGCCATTGGGTGTGAAATTACCCCCTTATTTTGATTTTGCGCATTTTGATGAGATGGCACGTATTCTCAATCAATTCCCACTTGTTTATGTAAATTCAATTAATAGTGTAGGAAATGGACTCTACATCGATTCTAACTCTGAATCGGTGGTCATTAAACCTAAAAACGGTTTTGGTGGAATTGGTGGAGAGTATGTGAAGCCAACAGCCTTAGCGAATGTTCGAGCTTTTTATACGCGTCTAAAACCTGAAATTAAGTTAATTGGAACTGGTGGCATCCGCACGGGGCAAGATGTATTTGAACATCTTCTTTGCGGCGCGACCATGGTGCAAATTGGCACAGAACTGCACAAAGAGGGTCCTGAAATATTTGAGCGAATCGAGAAAGAACTAAAAGAAATAATGCGTCAAAAAAACTATCAAACAATTGATGAATTTCGCGGAAAGTTGAAAGATGACTTGAATGAAACTTTTGAGTTATAGAAAAAAGCGATAACGAGTTCTCAGAAAAAGCGTATTTTCAAATAAGTAAGAATATGCTAAAGTAGATTTAACGATAAAGAGAAGGAAAGTAAAGCTAGTTGAACGAATCTTAGAGAGCTTCGGTAGGTGAAAAGAAGTATCGTGACTAGCTTGAAAATGGCCTTTGAATTGTTACTCTGATAGCGTAAGAGTAATCGGTGGCACCCGTTATCTTGTGCAACAGTATGATGGTACTGGTAGAGTCTGTTATAGTGATATAACAGAAAAATTAAGGTGGTAACACGATGATTCGTCCTTTCACACAGCAGGTTTGTGTGGAGGGGTTTTTTTTTGAAAAAAAAAGGAGGAAGTAACATGGGAAATGTAATCAGTTCAAATTTGGGGTATCCAAGATTAGGTGAAAAAAGAGAATGGAAACACGCGCTAGAAGACTATTGGTCACATAAGATTAGTCAAGAAGAGTTCGTCAAAAGAACCAAAGAAGTTCGACTAAGTAACCTGAAAAAGCAACAAGAATTAGGGATTGAGTTGATCCCAGTTGGTGATTTTTCCTATTATGATCATGTATTAGATACGAGTTTTATGTTTGGAGTAATTCCCAAGCGTTTTCAGGCTAAAAACGAAGCACATGACCAATTAGATACTTATTTTTCTATTGCGCGTGGCACCAAGCAGGCTATTGCCTCTGAGATGACAAAATGGTTTAATACGAATTATCACTACATTGTGCCAGAGCTCGAAGACTTTGCTCCGCACTTAGTTGAAAATCGTCCACTTAAGTATTATTTGGAAGCCAAAGAGGAGTTAGGAATTGAAGGGAAACCAGTACTTGTTGGTCCAATTACATTTTTGAAGTTAGCGAAAACATACAAAGAAGATGAACCAGAAAGCGAAACAAGTACATGTAGTTGTGGTCATGCACACGTTTTGGAAACAGCCAAGTGCGATGCACGAATACTCCAAGATTTAGTAGACAAATTTTTACCTCTTTATAAACAAGTACTACGTGAGTTAGAAGACAGTGGCGTCGAGTATGTTCAGTTGGATGAGCCAATCTTAGTGACAGAATATGATCAAGCGGAACTAGCCGTGATTAAATCTACGTATCAAGAATTACAAGAAGCCGCTCCTAAGCTGAAAATCATTCTCCAAACTTACTTTGAAAGCCTTACTCACTATCAAGAGATTGTCGCACTTCCTGTTGCGGGCATTGGATTAGATTTTGTTCACGATTTTGGCGAAAATCTTGCTGCTTTGTCTCAGTACGGATTCCCAAAAGATAAAATACTGGCTGCTGGTGTGATTGATGGACGAAATGTGTGGCGTAGCAATCTGCATGCACAGCAAAAGTTAGTCAAGTCTATTGTAGAGTACGCACCAGAGGTAGAGCTTATTCTTCAACCTTCTAATAGTTTACTTCATGTACCGGTTACAAAGAAAAATGAGCCACAGCTAGATTCAATTTTGCTTAACGGTTTATCATTTGCAGATGAAAAGCTAAATGAAATTGTTCTATTAACCCAAAGCGTTCAACACACAGCCCCAACTAACTCATTACTAGATGAAAGTAAACGCGCTGTTGACCAGTTAAATCAATCGGAACATCGTAATCATCCAGAGGTTCAAAAAGAGCTTCGTGATTTGAAAAATTTAAAAAATGAAAGGCACTCCATTTACAATAAAAGAATTCAAAAACAGCATAAAAACTTAGCCTTGCCACTCCTTCCTACGACCACTATTGGGAGTTTCCCCCAAACACAAATAGTGAGACAAACACGTGCTAGTTGGAAAAAGCAAGAGATTTCCAATCATGAATATGAAGAGTTTATTCAAAGAGAAATCAAGCGTTGGATTCAAATCCAAGAAGAGTTGGAGCTTGACGTGCTTGTACATGGTGAGTTTGAGCGAACAGACATGGTAGAGTATTTCGGGCAAAAGCTATCTGGTTTTGTTCCAACATTATATGGCTGGGTTCAGTCATATGGCTCAAGAGCTGTCCGGCCACCTCTTGTATATGGGGATGTATCTTTTGTCGAACCAATTACAGTGAAAGAAACTGTTTACGCGCAAAGTTTGACGGAAAAACCAGTTAAGGGTATGCTGACGGCTCCAATTACGATCATTAATTGGTCTTTTGTCAGGGATGATATTCCAAAGGCAGATGTTGCAAATCAGATTGGTTTAGCTTTGAGAAAAGAAGTAAACCATTTGGAAAAAGCGGGAATACACATTATTCAAGTGGATGAACCGGCCCTAAGAGAAGGGTTACCCCTAAAGAAAAAACGTTGGGCTAAGTATCTCAAGGATGCGGTTTATTCTTTCAAACTCACAACAACCGGTGTCAAAGACGAAACACAAATTCATACGCATATGTGTTATGCCGAATTTGAAGATATTATGGAAACAATTCGTGACTTGGATGCAGATGTGATTTCAATTGAAACCTCTAGAAGTCAGGGAGAAATTATCGCAAGTTTTGAGGAATTCCATTACGATAAAGAAATCGGTTTGGGTGTGTATGATATTCATAGTCCCAGAGTCCCAGAAGTTTCTGAGATTAAGCAAAATATCAAGCGTGCGCTAAAGGTGATTCCAGAAAATCAGTTTTGGATTAACCCCGATTGCGGACTTAAAACAAGGAAAGAAGAGGAAACAATCGCGGCTCTAAGAAAAATGGTTCAAGCGACAAAAGAAATTCGCCAAGAGTATGAGGAGAAAAGTCAAAAATAAAAGGAGGAAGACGTTTTGGGGGAATCTTTGAGAGAAGCACTTTCTAAGCGGGTTTTAGTCGCTGATGGTGCGATGGGAACCTTGTTGTATCAATTCGGAACGCAACGTTCAGTGGAAGAACTTAATCTTTCACATCCCGAAAGTATTCAGAAAATACATGAGGAGTACATTAAAGCCGGTGCCGATATGATTCAAACGAATACCTATGCAGCGAATTATTTGAAGTTAGAACGTTACGGCTTGCAAGAAAAAGTACTGCAAATCAACAAGGCAGCAGTCGAAAATGCCAAAGCAGCTAGAAAAAATCATTCAGTCTTTATACTTGGTACGATTGGCGGTATTTATAGTCCAGGTGAAAGAAAACTGAATGAAGCCTCTATTGAAGAAATCAAGCGCAGTTTTAAGGAACAGTTGTATGCCCTACTACTTGCAGGCGTGGACGGAATTTTGCTGGAAACTTATTATGATTTAAACGAACTTTGTGAAATGCTAAAAGTGGCAAAAGAAGCGACTGACTTACCAATTATTGCGAATGTCACGATGCAAGAAATAGGAGTACTTTCATCTGGTGTTACGTTAGAACACGCATTTGAAGAACTACAAACATTAGGTGCAGATGTGGTTGGCGCAAATTGTTTGTTAGGACCTAGCCATATGGTACAAGTCTTTGAACGAGTTCCTTTAAAGCAGGGAAGACGTTTGGCTTGTTATCCGAATGCTAGCTTGCCCGCAATTGAAAATGGCACAATCATCTATGAAAAAGGTACTGCACATTTTGCTCTTTGTTCAGAGCAGCTAAGGCAAGAAGGGGTAAGCATTATTGGTGGCTGTTGTGGGACGACCCCTGCTCATACCAAAGCTATTTGTCAAGGATTAAAGACTATAGAAATCGTGAAACAAAAAGAAGGGGTCTTTTCAGATTCTAAACCTATTTCTAATCGCAAAAAAGAAAAGGGAAAACGTATCTGTGAAAAAGTGAAAGAAACATGCACGATTTTGGTTGAATTAGATCCCCCCCGAACCTTAGATACCGCTCGTTTCTTTGAAGGGATTGAAGCTTTACAAAAAGTTCAAGTGGACAAAATTACGATTTCTGATAATTCTTTAGCCCGTCCCCGTATTAGTAATCTTGCTTTAGCTGCAATTCTCAAGCATCGCTATCAAATTTCACCATTAATTCATTTAACCACGCGGGATCATAATTTAATTGGATTAACAGCTGAGATTATGGGGTTACATGAATTGGGAATCTTTGATGTCTTAGCTGTAACCGGAGATCCCGCACGAGTAGGAGATTTTCCAGGGGCTAGTTCGGTCCGAGATATTAGTTCACTTGGCTTAATTAAAATGATTAAACAGTTTAATCAAGGGATTGCTTATACAGGAAAACACTTAGTAGAGAGCTCTGATTTTAGGGTGGCGGCAGCCTTTAATCCCAATGTAGCTAAAGTAGAAAGAGCGGTTCAAGTGATTAAAAAGAAACAGGAAGCAGGAGCAGATTATATTATCACGCAACCAGTTTATGATCGAAAAATTTTAGCCCGATTTGCCCAGAGTCTTAAAGAAGCAAAAATTGACCTTCCAATTTTTATTGGAATCCAGCCGCTTACCTCAAGTAGAAATGCAGAATTTATTCATCATGAGGTTCCTGGAATTAGCTTGACAGATGAAGTGAGGGAGCGTCTCCAGCATGCCGAACAGCCAAAATCTGAGGGTATCCAAATCGCGAAAGAGTTAATTGATGAAATTGCGCTATACTTTAATGGCTTTTATCTAGTTACCCCCTTTCAAGAGTATCCATTATCTGTCGAACTCGTGAAGTATATTCAAAGTAAAAAGCGATCTTAAAGAACTAATAGAATTATTACGTTTTTGGTGCTAAGTTTTTGCTGTAGAGAATAGTGACGAAAAATCAGAAAATACTGGATGGAACTTCTTAGATTGGAAATTTTTGTTTACTAGTACAAAAATATTTGAGTTACACTCTTCTTGTGAAGGAGGGGAAAACAAGTGTTAAAACTTTTCGAATCGAAAATAAAAGAAATGAAGAAAAAAGTAGATCTTGCTCACCAAAACTATATGAACTCGGAAAAGTATAGAGTAGAGTTGATTGATTCTTACCTTCAAAATCTGAATTTAAAAGGAAATGAACAAAAGGTTCCAGGAAAAGGAATACAAGTAGGGAGTTCAATAGAGTTTTTGGCGTTTTATAAGGAATTAATTGATTTATATCCCGAAAAATTTGGGAAAAGATCAAAAAAATTGAAACAATCTTTAATAAATAGTCTATATAGTAGCAGTCATTCTGAATTATTAAAAGAGTCTATCAAAAAATTAACAATCAATAATAAAGATGATTTCTTACTGATTCCTCTGACTACATTGTATAAGAATGAAGCGGGAGAAAAAAAAGAACATCGGGTCTGTGTGATTATAAGAAGAGAAAAAAACTGCATAAAGTTAGAAATGTTTGATAAAACCAATCTTCTAGCAGCGGGTCGGAAAATGAAGCAGTTAAAGCAAAACGCGTCTAAGATTCAACTAGTCAGTAATTATATTTATGAATTTAATGACAATGAATATTTTATTAAACAAATAACAGATGTTTTGTCCTTGGGAATTGATCGAAGAGACCAACAAAAAAAATATGAGTTTGCTAAAGGCAATGTCATTCCTTCGTTGTTAGCAAGACTTTCTAAGAATCAAGGATACGGGCGTTATATTTCCTCTCAACAATTCGTACAAGGAAATTGTTATATTAAAGCAGTGAGTGGTGCATTAGACTATGTTTTATTTCAAGAGAACCAGACCAATGTTCGTTTGAGTACGAAAGAATACGCTACACAAACAAAACTAGACGCTTTGAAAAAAGTAGAGCTACACAGAGCACTGGGAGAAATAATAAAAAAACGGTTACAGAATTTGGGGTATTCCCAAAATACTTGTGAAAAAATTGACCAGTCTTTTGCACTGTATCAATTAGTCAAAAAAGATAGAACAAAAGATACAAAGATAGACTATTTTCATTCAAAAATAAAAGTGGGGAATTTTTTCAATCATTATTTTAAAATCATTGAAAAAGATGTTAAGGTGATGGGACTCAAGAAACAGTCCTATTCCTATGAAAATCCCTTATTTTCGAACAAAGAAAAAGCAGAGCTTAGAGAAACGCTTAAAAAAAGAGAAAATCAGTATTCAATTGCTCAGAATACTGCAAGAACGAGCTGGACAAGTCTTAAACAAAAAATTGAAAAGGATATAAAAAGTAGAAATAGCGGCCGTAAAAATAGCCGTGTACATCGAAAATATATCACAAGATATTAAGTGTATAGCAAAAAAAGCTCAGGTAAATTAGACCCAGAGCTTTTTTCTATTGCTTGAAAGAAGAGACGGAATAAACGAGAAGTAGTTAGACGAGTAATTGTTCGACTACTTCTTTTTGTGGGGTGACATACAATGTTTTTTGGTTTTCATAGATAACAAACCCGGGTTTTGCGCCATTTGGTTTGTGGACATGTTTGACCTGGACATAGTCCACGGGAACAGATGCAGATAAACGGTATTTTGAAAAGTATGCCGCAAGCAGCGCAGCTTCTTCTAATGTTTGCTCTGTGGGTGTATCTGAACAGATAATGACATGTGAACCAGGAATATTTTTTGCGTGCAACCAAACATCTGATTTTTTTGCTGTTTTCAATGTTAGCTTATCATTTTGTAAATTATTTTTCCCAACGAAAATGGTTGTTCCATCGCTAGAAAGATATTTGTCTGGCGTACTAGGCTTATTTTTTTTGACCTTTCCATGATTTTTTTTAGGTCGAATATAGCCCTGAGAGATCAGTTCTTCTCGTACAATGTCTAAATCCTTTGGTTGGATAAATTCCAGTTGACTAAGAACACTTTCAAGATAAGCGACTTCTTGTCTAGCGTGCACTAGTTGTTCCTTGATGATACCAACACCATTTTTTAGTTTTTGGTAGCGTTGAAAATACTTTTGGGCATTTTTAGCGGGCGTCAGTGCCGGTTGCAACGAGATAACAATTGGCTTATTTTCTTCGTAATAGTTTTCAAGGGTAACTTCTTGTGCACCTTTTGGAACCAAATGCAAAAAGGTAGTCAGTAATTCTCCTTTTTGGCGATAAATTTCGGCATGATCAGATTGCTCAAGCGTTTGTTCAAGTTTTTTGATTTTTAATTGGTTTTTTTTATGTTCATTTTCTAACTTTTTAAGCAGTTCACCTGCTTGTTGTTTGACACGATCTTTTTCTGCTTTTCCCTCATAAAAACCATCTAGAAGCTTACTTAAAGTGGGGTAATGGATTTGTTTTTCTCCTAAAGTTTGAAAAGAAATCGGAGCGAAAAACTCTTTTTTTTCTTTTTCGTGTAATGTCGGATTTGTTTGAGTATCTATTTCTGTCCAAAAGTTTTGCCAAACTTTCATTTTTTCATTAGGATTTTGCTCTAAACGTTTAACTATTTCATTAGCTGTATCTTTTCCGAGTCCTTGAAAATGTTGTTGCAAAAAACTCGCATTTAACTCTTCTGTCGTTGAAATCAAATCAAATAATTGGGTAGGTGACACCTGAAATGGATTTTTGGCTGACAGCTGTTTTGGAGGAGCAATATACTGTGCCCCAGGTAAGAGCGTACGATACGTATTTTGAGTAATGCCGATATGCTTAATACAATCAAGTATTTTTTGGGAGTCTTTGTTCACTAAGACAATTGCGCTATGACGACCCATTAGTTCGACAATCAGCAAAACGCTTTCTAAATCACCAAGTTCATTTCTTTTGGAAAAATGAAAATGAATAACTCGATCATTTTCGATTTGTTCAATTTTCTGTAAAATAGCTCCTTCTAAAAATTTGCGGAGCATCATACAAAAATTGGTGGGACTTGAAGGATTACTATAAGAGATATCAGTCAGCTGAATTCGGGCATAACTTGGATGAGCAGACAGCAATAACTTGTGATTTTTTCCTTGTGAGCGAATCACTAAAATTAATTCATTATCGTAGGGCTGGTGTATTTTGCTCAACCGCCCAGATTGCAAGTGATTATTTAATTCTTTAACGATAGCGTGGGTAAAAACACCATCAAATGACATAATGAGTTCCTCATTTCTAAAAAAGTACTTTTGTCTATTATAACGTGAAACAAACAAATACCCAACACTAAAAGTTTGTTGTTTTTTTTTAGAATCATGAGCATCTTTTAGGTTAGTTTAAGGTAAAGGCAATATGATATAGATATAAGGAGTGAGTTGTAATGAAAAAATGGCAAACTTTTTCTAAAAATAAACAAAAATTAATAAAGAGCGCTCTAACAATAGGGATGGCTGTCTTTCTATATTCGATGTTTTTGGTGGCGGAGCGGACTAACGCTTCAAGTAAAAATGAAGTGGTTGCTATTCAAACGCCAACCATTCTTGTACCAGGAACTAATGCGACGAACAATCGTTTTAATGGATTTATCAGCAAGTTATCAAGTCTTGGAGTAGATACAGTGGATGTCTTAAAAGTTTACGTGCAAAAAAATGGGGCGATTACTTTTAGTGGGGATTTGTCTGCAAAAAGTGCTTACCCGTTGATTGTTGTTGGCTTTGAAGACAATTCTGAGGACGCAGTAGATATCGAGGCGAAATGGCTAAAGCAAGTCATTCAAAAAGTGCAAGAAACCTATAAGTTTACTGCTTACAATTACATTGGACATTCAAATGGGGGACTTGTCTTGACTTCATTCTTAGAAAATTATAACGATGATACGTTGCCAACTTTACTCAAAGCTGCGACTATCGCAACACCGTACAATGATGTTAGCTTTTCAGACAATGATAAAACAGCTGAGTTTACAGAAGTAAAAAATGAAACAAAATTATTAAAAAATTTGATTAGTAAGCAGTCAGCGATTCCAACATCTATTAGTTTTTTGAATATCGCAGGAGTTACTTCTGATACTAGCTACACGGATAGCGTTGTTCCGGTTCAAAGTGTTTTATCAGGACGGCTTGTTTATGAAAATCAAGTCGCTAATTATGAAGAGTATTTAGTGACGGGAGAGGAAACAACGCACAGTGAATTAGTAGAAAACAAGAAAGTTTTGGTAAAAATCAAAAACTTTTTATACAGTGAATAGCCTACTTTTATCCTAATTACGTGGAAGGCATAGAGAAAACAGTCTGTTTCTCTATGCTTTTTTTGTTAAAGAATAATAGATATACTCTTATTGACTTTTAGTCAATAAGAGTATATTCTAAACAAAGAAGGGGTTAAAAAAATGAAGCAAAGAAAAAAACCAGAGGATAGAAAAAAAGAAATTATTAATGTAGCGTTCCAACTTTTTCTTGAATATGGCTATGAAACCATCACAATGAATAAGATTGCGAACGAAAGCGGGATTGCGAAGGGATTATGTTACCACTACTTCCCATCAAAAGAAGAGCTGTATGAAGAAGTTTTGTCTGACTTTGTGGATCAATTAGTTGGCAAATATTTAGTTATTATAAAAAACGATCAGTTAACACTAGAGGATAAATTAAATGAAATGTCAACAATCTTAAGATCGTATAAAGGAAAGTCATTATTTTATGATTTTTCAAGAAAAAATGGGAACAAACGAGTATATATAGATATTTTATATCGGACTTTTAATCGTTTAATTCCAGAACTTACCAATGAATTTATTAGGTATTCCAATCTTTCATCAGAGTCGTTTGAGAAAATAGAAACACTTATGAGTTTTATTCTTTTTGGGCAGTTGGGAATACTTACAGAAAAAGGATTGGACTTTGAGCATCAATTGATGCAGCTAAAAGCGTACATCCAAACTTTATTAGAATACGAAAAAGATGGTGGAAATACATGAAAATAATAATAGACAAGCCAATTTCCATGTGTGACGAAAAAATTCAAGTATCGTTTGAGGGTTTGCCTCAAAGTTCAATCATCACAGTAACAGCTGAAAGTTCAGATTATTACTGTATCAATGCGCCAATGGCAACAGGTATAGGAACGATTTGGCATTCTAAAGGCTGTTACAAAAGTTCAGCTTGCGGCACATTAAATTTAACCAAAGATGCTTCATTTGGTGGTAGCTATACGGGGACTCATGGAATGGGATTATTTTATAGAATGGAGCCTAAAAAAAGTAAAGAAGAAAAACTAGCCACTAATTTAAGTGCAATTGGCGTTCAAAAAAGCTATCATATTAAGCTTTCTGTTTTTTTTGAAGATGAAAAATTAGAGGAAATCACGATTGAAAGAAAGTTTCAGGCTGACAATATAACCCATCAAGATATCAATCAGGAAAATTTAGTAGCTCGTTTTTTTAAAGATGCAAAAAAGCGGAATCAGCCAGCAATTATAGTACTAAGTGGCAGTGATGGGAGAATAGAGAAAGCGCAAAACATAGCTCAATTATTTGCATCTCATGGTTATGCGTCATTAGCAGTTTGTTATTTTGGACTGGTAGGAACAGCAGAATGTCTTTCTCAAATTCCGTTAGAAATAATAGAAAAAGCAATTGCGTTTTTAAAACAACAACAAGAAGTGAATGCTCAAAAAATTGCGGTATACGGACGCTCTAAAGGAGGAGAACTGGCTTTATTAGCGGGAAGTGAATTTCCTGAGCTAAGTTGTGTGATTGCTAATACTCCAAGTAGTTTTATCATGGAGGGACTAACTGCTAAAAATAGAAATTCGAAAACCTCTTCCTGGACATACAAAAAACACGATTTTCCGTATATTCCGTTTAAAATATGGGATTTTATTCCTTTTGTCTTAAAAAAAAATTTTTTTAATCAACAGGATTTGGCAAGTCCTTTTAGTAAAATAATCCATCGCAAACATGCTGCGAAAGCCCGAATTAAAATTGAAAATATACAAGGAAGAATCTTGTTTCTCTCTAGTGAACAGGATGAAGTTTGGCCCTCTACTCTTTTTTGCACACAAGCACTTACTCATTTGAAAAAAAATAATTTTCTCTATCCCTATAGACATAAAAATTATCTGCATAGTGGGCACCTGCTTACGATTGCATATCAGCCAATTCCAAGATATACGTCTCAAAATTGGGGCAAGCAACTAAAGGATAGTATTGCCTCATGGGAGGAAACGATTCTATTTTTAAAGCAATGGGCAAATTAATAGGGATTTGGTTAAGTTTGCAAAGTAAGAGACACAATTTATTTTTTTTAAAAACATGTTATAATAGAGGAGATAAAAAATAAAGGTGAGTAAAATAATGGAAAAATGGCAACAAAAAATGCAGCAAAAGATGCAACAATTAAAAAACTATACACAGGAAAATAAAAAGAAATCATTAATTTTTTTGTCGTGTATTCTTTTGATAGTTGTATTATTCAGCTTGTCTGTTTCAAAGATTCATCAAACGATTCAATCAGAGCAAATTGATTCATTGATTATGAGTGAATATACTAATGAAAAAGTAGTTGCGCTCTCAAATAGTCAAATCAAGCATAAAATTACTTCTGGTGCTAAATTTACGGTCTTATTTCTTGATCCAAAAGATCCGCTTAATTCGTTGATTACAGAAGCTTTAAATAGCAAAAAAATTAAAAATGAATACAAAGAAACGCTTTTTTTAGTATCACTGGTTTATCAAAAAGAGCAGGTAAAAGAACGCTACAATTTGGGTGAAAATCAACCAACACTGATTTATTATGAAAATGGTCATGAAGCAAGTCGAACAGTAATCAAAAAACGGAAAAACTTTCAGACAAGTATTTTAAATGATTTAGAGAGTTTGTCCATGACAAATATTAAAAAAATTCAATCAACTACATCAAGTAGTAATAACTAGCAGTATGACTTGACGGAATAATCAAACAATAGTAAGATAAATACAACAATTAGAGAACGGAGTGAAAACAATGAGACGATTTTTTTTGACAAACTTTGATGATAAATACTTATGGCAAAGCTGGCAAAACTAGTTGTGTCTGTTGTTTTACATGGATACAACTTTTAGGAACCTTCTAAACGAACGTATCTATGTCAGCCATTTATCTTTTAGATAGCCTGCATAGACATTTAACTATGTAGGACTTGTGGTAAAAGCACCTACTTATTTGACAAAATAAAGTAGGTGCTTTTTTAGGTTATAAATAAAATAAAGGGAGTATAAATATGAAAAACAAAAAATTGATGGGTAGTGTGGCTATAATTTTTATTATTTTGCTTGTCTCTTTTTTTTCCAGTCAAGCTCAAGAGACAAGTTCGCCGAAAAAGAAAATTCCTGAGGTTGGAGTTCTTCAATATGTTAGCCATCCAGCTCTGGATGAGATATACCGAGGTATCAAAGCTGGGTTAAAACAAGAAGGATACGATCCCAAGAAGCAAACGGTTAAAATCAACTTTCAAAATGGCCAAGCGGATCAAAGTAAACTTAAAACAATGAGTGAACAGCTAGTCAACAAACAGGCAGATGTTCTTGTCGGAATTGCCACACCTGCTGCGCAGGCTCTGGCTAATACCACACAAAAAACGCCAATCGTATTGGGTGCGATTACCGACCCAGTGAGTGCTGGACTAGTGAAGTCAAATGAAAAACCAGGAGGCAATATCACAGGAGTAAGTGATCAATCTCCAGTAGCTGCGCAAATTGAGCTGGCAAAAAAATTACTTCCACAAGCAAAAAAAATGGGCATTCTTTATTCTTCCTCAGAAGCTAACTCAGAATATCAGGCAAATAAAGCGAGTACAATCGCAAAAAAGGCAGGAATTGAAGCGAAAAACTTTCCGGTGAATTCGACGAATGACCTGTTGACCATTGTACAGGAGATGGCAAATCAGGTTGATTTTATTTATATCCCGACCGACAATACAATCGCAAATGCTATGCAAACCGTTGTTGGCGCGGCTAATAATGCCGCTACCCCGATTATTCCTTCAGTTGACACGATGGTAGAGCAAGGCGGTTTGGCTACAGTCGGGATTAATCAATATGACTTAGGAGTTAAAACCGGTCAAATGGTTGCCATGATTTTGAAGGGGAAATCGAAACCAGCGACAACTCCAATATATACGTTCACCAAAGGAGACATCATCATTAATCAAGAGCAAGCTAAAAAATTAGGAATCTCAATTCCTGATTCAATCAAACAACAAGCAACGCTCGTTTCTGCAGACAAAACAAAAAAGTAAGGAGGGGAAATAATGTTAGTATCCGCAATATCACAGGGGTTTTTATGGGCAGTACTTGGACTGGGAATTTATATGACATATCGCATTTTAGATTTCCCAGATATGACAACAGAGGGCTCGTTTCCATTAGGAGGCGCGGTGTGTGTGGCAGCAATTAATGCAGGGGTATCGCCGATAATTGCAACTATTTTAGGGATTGGCTCCGGTATTCTTGCTGGGCTTGTCACAGGACTTTTATATACCAAAGGGAAAATTCCTGTTATCTTATCTGGTATCTTAGTCATGTCGGGATTAAATTCAGTGATATTATTTGTTATGAAATCACCCAATCTATCTTTACTAAATAAACCTCGTATTCAAGACTTATTTGGATTTTTACATTTACCTAAATATTTTGATAGTGTCTTACTGGGATTATTCGTCTTATTTGTGATTATTACGCTATTAATTAGCTTTTTTAATACAAATTTAGGCCAAGCATACATTGCTACAGGGGATAATGAAAACATGGCAAAATCAATGGGCATTAAAACTGACCGGATGAAAATTCTAGGGTTGGGTTTGTCTAATGGGGTCATTGCGCTTTCCGGGGCGTTAATTGCCCAAAATGACGGATATGCAGATGTCAATAAAGGAATCGGGGTCATCGTCATAGGGCTAGCTTCGATTATTATTGGCGAAGTGGTTTTTGGTAATTTGACACTACTTGAAAGACTCATCGCAATTGTTGTAGGAAGTGTTCTTTATCAATTGTTGATTTTAGTTGTAATTAAATTAAATTTTGACACTACGTATCTAAAAATCTTTTCAGCAATTATTTTATCTATTTGTCTAATGATTCCACAAATAAAAAAAGCCCTTCGATTACAAACTGGTTTTGAAAGGAAGGAAGAATAATGACGTTACCCACAACGATTTTAACGATGGTTCAAGCAACAAAAAAAATAGATAATGGGTTAAATGAGCAAAATACAATATTGGATCATGTTGACTTAACCATCCAAAAAGGAGACTTTATCACTGTTCTTGGAGGAAACGGAGCAGGGAAGTCTACTTTGTTTAATGTACTCGCTGGCAGTCTACCGTTGACTAGTGGGGATATCCGGTTAAAACATCAAGATATCACAAATTGGAAAGAAGAAAAACGGGCCACGGTATTTGCTCGAGTTTTCCAAGATCCAAAGCAAGGAACAGCACCGCGGATGACCGTCGCTGAAAATTTACTTTTAGCGCTTCACAGGGGAGAAAAAAGAACCATAAAGCGCAGAGAGCTTAAAGAAAATGAGCCAGTATTTTATGAATTGTGTGCCTCACTTGGCAATGGCTTAGAAAATCATCTCGATACGCCAACAGGAAATCTATCTGGTGGTCAAAGACAAGCGCTGAGCTTATTGATGGCCACGCTCAAAGATCCAGAATTATTACTTTTGGATGAGCATACAGCTGCTTTAGACCCAAAAACAGCCAAACAACTAATGAAGTTTACAAATCAACGTATTCAGGAAAAAGAACTAACCTGTTTGATGATTACACATCGAATGGAGGATGCTTTGCAGTATGGCAACCGTCTGTTGTTATTAAAAAAAGGCAAAATAAAAAAAGATTTAAATGCACAAGAAAAGAAAAAACTGACGCTAAATGACCTCTTTTTATTTTTTGAAGAAGAGGATTAATGAAAGTAATCTGTAAATTTACAGATTTTTCAAAAATTGTTTGACAGAATAAAAAATAAGAGATATACTAAGTGCAATTCTTAATTCAGTTTAATGGAGTGATAAATGATGAACTTATCTAGAAAAATTGAAAAATTAAATAATTATTACTTTAGCTATTTTAGATGAGTTTGTGGCCATGTTATCGTGGGTACAAACTACCGTAAGTTTGTATCTATGATGGCTAAGTTTATTACTGACGTATTTGCCACATAGATGAACATCTATAGTGGCTTTTGTTTTGTGAAATTATATTTTACAATTAAGAGAGGCGTTTACTGTAGGTGTATAACATTTACGGTAGACGTCTTTTATGCTTTCATCAAGCAAATTACAGAATAATTTATGAGAAGGGAAACGTTATGGAAAATCACATTACAGGGCAGACCCGTCTTTCTGGTTTATTTGCTTCTCCTAGCCGGCATAGTATTTCACCACTGATACACAATACCGCGTTTCAAGCGCTTGGAATCGATGCAGTCTATCTTGCGTTTGAAGTAAATCAAAGTGGGTTAAAGGATGCAATTGAATCTATTCGAACCCTGAATCTACTGGGTGTCAACTTGTCGATGCCAAACAAACAGTTGGCCTGTCACTTGGTAGATGAGCTGTCAGAGGTGGCTGCACTTGTTGGTGCAATGAACACGATTGTTCATGATAATGGTCAATTGATTGGGTATAACACTGATGGTATAGGTTTTATGCAGAGTCTAGCTGAAAAAAATATTTCGATTCAGGGGAAGAAGATGACCATGTTAGGTTCTGGTGGTGCTGCAACAGCTATTCTTGCACAAGCTGCACTTGATGGCGTTAAAGAGATTTCTGTATTTAAACGTAAAAACCAAACATTTGATGGCGTGAAACAACAGCTAAAAAAAATCCAGGAAAAAACCACTTGTCAAATTGAATTATATGATTTGGCTGACAAGGAGCGACTGGAAGCTGAAATTACCTCTAGCACACTTCTTGTCAATGGAACGCCACTAGGGATGACACCCTATGAAGAATCCTGTCCACTAGAAGATACTACGATGTTAAGAAAAGAGTTAGTTGTAGCAGATTTAATCTATAACCCAAGAGAAACGATACTGATTCGAGAAGCAAAAAAGCAAGGTTGTATCACGATGAATGGTTTAGGCATGTTACTATACCAAGCCGCAGTAGCATTTAAGCTTTGGACTGGGCAAGAAATGCCGATTGAAAAAATAAAAAAAACACTAGAAAAAATATAAGGTGAGGGATTTTAAATGATTATTAAAATGACAGAAACAGCAACCGAAGAAATGATTGAAAATGTGGTTTCAAAAGTAAAAGAAGCAGGGTTAGAAAGTTCAATTAGTAACGGGGAGCACGTGGTCGTTGGGCTGATTGGCAATCAAAAAGCAATGGAAAAAATCAATTGGTCAGAGCTACCAGGCGTGCAAGAAACTCAAGAAATTAAAAAATCTTACAAATTAACAAGCCGCGAATTCCATCCAGAAAATACAGTCATAGAGATTGGAAATTTGAAGATTGGAGATGGAAGTATGACGATGATGGCTGGCCCTTGTTCAATTGAAGGGTTAGAACAAATTATGGAATGTGCCAGAATCGCTAAAGAAGGTGGAGCGACTGTGCTTCGTGGTGGAGCATTTAAGCCAAGAACTTCCCCTTATGCTTTCCAAGGATTAGAAGAAGAAGGCTTGAAGTACATTCGCGAAGCTGCGGATGCTTACGATATGAAAGTTATCACAGAGGTAATGGATGAAGCAAACTTAGAATTAGTAGCGAAATACTCAGATATTCTTCAAATTGGCGCACGTAATATGCAGAATTTTAAATTGTTACAAGCGGTTGGAAAAACGGGCATGCCTGTTGCGTTAAAACGTGGAATTTCAGGGACGATTGATGAGTGGTTAAATGCAGCAGAGTACATTGTAACGCAAGGGAATTTCAACGTGATGTTTGTAGAACGAGGCATTCGTACTTATGAAACAGCCACACGTAACACACTGGATTTAAGTGCGGTACCTGTGATGAAAACTCTAACTCATTTTCCTATTATTGTAGATCCGAGCCATGGTGTTGGCATTCGTGAGATTGTTCCCCCGATGGCAGTTGCTGGTGTAGCAAGTGGGGCAGATGGGCTAATTGTTGAAATTCATCCTGAGCCAGAAAAAGCATGGTCAGATGGTGCTCAATCTTTGGATGAAGCGTTGTATGCAAATATGATGAAAAAAGTTCATATTATGGAAAAAGCAATGAAAGAAATCAACCAAGTTGACTAATGCGTAACGAAATAGTAGGAGGATGCAATATGAAAATTCAGTTAACATTACCTCATCATGCCTATCAATTATGGATTGAAACTGGAGCATTGTCTCAAGTAGGTACATGGGTTAAAAGCTTATGGACGCCACAACAAATTGTGGTGATTACGGATGATACAGTCAATGATTTGTATGGGGATCAAGTGGTTCAAGCAATTGAAAAAGCTGGCTTTAAAGTAAGTTTATATGCTATTCCCGCTGGCGAACAAAGTAAAAGCTTAGCCTCTGCTGAGAAAATCTATCAATTCATGGCAGAACAAGGAATGACAAGAAAAGATGGCGTAATCGCGCTTGGTGGCGGTGTGGTTGGGGACTTAGCTGGATTTATTGCCTCTACTTACATGAGAGGAATTCATTTTCTACAAATTCCAACTACTCTACTGGCACAGGTAGATAGTAGTGTTGGCGGAAAGACGGCTGTAAATACAGCAACCGCTAAAAATTTAGTTGGGACATTTGCTCAGCCAGATGGAGTTTTAATCGATTCGAATACGCTTCAAACCTTGGAACCAAGAAGAGTTCGTGAAGGCATTGCAGAGATTGTTAAGTACGCGGCGATTAAGAGTACGGATCTGTGGCAACTATTAGATTCTTTTCTTGATGAAGCAGATTTGTTGGCACATGCAACAGAGGTGATTGCTGCTTGTTGCACAATCAAAAAAGAAGTGGTTCAACAAGATGAATTAGATACAGGAGAACGACTGCAACTAAATTTTGGGCATACGATTGGTCATGCACTTGAGCAAAATGCGGGTTACGGTGTGGTTACACACGGAGAAGGAGTCGCAATCGGAATGGTTCAAATTAGTCAGATTGCTGAACAAAAACAAGAAATGCCACAAGGAACGACACAGCTACTAAAAGAAATGTTGGAAAAATTCCATTTACCAACTGATTATGCAGATTGGAATGAGGCAACACTTTTTGAAGCACTTTCTCATGATAAAAAGACCAATGGTGGCAGCATTCGTATTATTTTGCTAGAAAAAATTGGTCAAGCAAAACTTAAAAAAATGCCAATTGAAGAAATGAAAGACTATCTAAAAAAATAAGGAGGAGACAAGATGCGTTACTTTACTGCAGGAGAATCACACGGGCCAGAGTTGACAGCAATTATTGAAGGAGTTCCGGCAGGGCTTCCCTTACTTGCAGCAGACATTGATGATGAATTGGCCCGTCGGCAACAAGGATATGGGCGCGGTGGGAGGATGCTGATCGAAAAAGATCGCGTTCGCTTTACATCTGGCGTTAGGCACGGGAAAACACTAGGATCTCCGATTACAATGCTTGTAGAAAATAAAGACTGGAAAAATTGGCAAACCGTAATGGGAGCAGAACCTGTCGAAGAAAAGCAAAAAAAAATGCGGAGAGTCTCTAAACCACGTCCAGGTCATGCAGATTTGGTAGGGGGAATTAAATACCAGTTTAGTGATTTAAGAAATGTTTTAGAACGTTCATCTGCTCGTGAAACAACGATGCGTGTGGCAATCGGTGCTTTGTGTAAAAATCTTCTAAAAGAGTTGGAAATAGAAGTGGCAGGTCATGTCTTGGAGATTGGTGGCGTTCGTGGGACGGTGACAGATGATCTGTCTTTTACAAGTATTAAAGAACGTGCAGAACAATCAGAAGTTAGATGTGTCGATTCTTCGGTTGAAACACAAATGAAACAAGTCATTGATCAAGCAAAAAAAGATGGAGATACTGTTGGAGGAGTAGTGGAAGTCCTGGTCAACAATGTGCCAATTGGCTTAGGCTCTTATACACAATGGGATCAAAAATTAGATGCGAAAATTGCCCGAGCAATCACGAGTATCAATGCATTTAAAGGGGTAGAATTTGGAGTTGGATTTGAAGCTGCGCGTTTACCAGGAAGCAAAGTAATGGATGAGATTGTTTGGAGTAAAGAAACTGGATATAAAAGAAGTAGCAATCATTTAGGCGGATTTGAAGGAGGCATGACTAACGGGATGCCAATTATGGTACGTGGTGTCATGAAGCCAATTCCAACACTATACAAACCACTTAAAAGTGTGGACATTGATAGCAAAGATGTATATAAAGCGAGTGTTGAGCGATCAGATAGTTGTGCGGTGCCCGCTGCAAGTGTTGTAGCAGAAGCAGTCGTTGCAACAGAAATTGCTGTAGCGATTCTTGATAAATTTGATGCAGATGCCTTTGATCGATTAAAAGCAGAAGTTGGTCGTTATCGTACGTATACCCAAGAATTTTAAAGAATAAAAATGAATTGAGGGAAACGGAAGATGAAAAAAGTGACTATTGTGGTCGGTCTAGGACTAATTGGAGGTTCTATTGCGCGTGCCATCAAAGAAGGTCACCCCGAGTCAACTATTATTGGGGTAGATCTTAATGAAGCAAGCGGCAAGCAAGCTCTTAAACTCGGAATAATTGATTTATTTGAAAAAGAACTAAATGCAGTTGCACCAAAAGCAGATGTTGTGATTTTTGCTACACCAGTTCAACAAACTACTCGGCTCATGAATAATTTGGAACCAAGTAAGCTGAAGTCTTCCTTGGTGGTGACTGATACTGGAAGCACCAAGAAAGAAATTATGCAGCAGTCTAAATCTTTAGCAGCGCAAGGCATTACTTTTATCGGAGGGCATCCAATGGCAGGTTCTCATAAATCTGGTGTTTTGGCCTCAGATGCTCGTTTGTTTGAAAATGCTTATTACTTGCTAACGCCAAATCCAGCATCAAACAAGCACGTTCAATTTTTAAAAGAATTACTGATAAAAACAAATGCCAAATTTTTAGTGGTCACACCGGATGAGCATGATCAAATGACAGGGATGTTGAGCCATTTGCCCCACATTATCGCAGCTGGGTTAGTCAATCAAACCGACGCGTTTATTAAAAAATACCCAATGGCAAGTCGACTGGCTGCGGGGGGCTTTCGTGACATTACTCGCATCGCTTCCTCAGACCCTGCGATGTGGACCGATATTTTACTAACGAATCGAGCCGTTTTAATTGAAGAGTTGGAAAACTGGCAAACACAAATGGCAAAGATCAGTAGTTGGTTAGGAGAGGGAGAGGGGAATCGGGAGGAGATTTTTGATTTTTTTGCTCAAGCAAAAGAAACAAGAGATCATTTGCCCATTCATAAAGAAGGAGCTATCCCAGCATTTTTTGATTTATTCATTGATATTCCTGACTATTCGGGAGTAGTTGCTAATGTAACGGCACTATTGGCTGATAAAAATATCTCATTAATTAATCTTAAGATACTAGAAACGAGAGAAGATATTAATGGGATTTTACAAGTTACGTTTAAAAGTAAACAGGATTTAGAACAGGCAAAAAGATGCATTCAAGCGGGTAGCGATTATGTATGCTATGAAAAATAAGGAGCACGGATGATGATGAAATTACTAACCAATCAAAAAAATTTAAGTGGAAGTCTGGAAGTGCCAGGCGATAAATCAATTTCTCACCGTAGTATCATGTTTGGCTCAATTGCTCAAGGAACTACAACGATTCATAAGTTTTTACGTGCAGATGATTGTATGAGTACATTGGCTTTATTTCGTTCGCTTGGTGTTCAAATTGAGGATGATGGACAAGTGATAACGGTACATGGTAAGGGATTTTCAAAGCTTCATGCCCCCAAAGAACCGCTTAATGTTGGAAATTCAGGCACAACGATACGTTTGGCAATGGGGATACTAGCAGGTAGTTTATTTGAAACGACTCTTTTCGGAGATGCATCGATTGCCAAGCGACCTATGAACAGGGTTATGTTGCCCTTAGAAAAAATGGGGGTAACTTGTAAGGGAATAAAGGGCAGTGAATTCCCCCCAATTACGATTCAAGGGACTTCTCACTTACAGCCCATTAAGTATGAGATGCCAGTTGCAAGTGCTCAAGTAAAATCTGCCATCTTGTTTGCTGGCTTGCAAACAAAGGGAGAAACCGTTTTAATCGAAAAAGAACAAACTAGGAATCATACGGAAGAGATGATTCGTCAGTTCGGAGGCTCAATTGAGACATCGGGTAAAAAGATTAAGATAAAAGGCAAGCAACAGCTAAAAGGGCAAGAAGTGATTGTTCCTGGAGATATATCTTCTGCAGCCTTTTTCTTGGTAGCAGGTTTAATTGTACCAGGGAGTCATATTGTGTTAGAAAATGTTGGCTTAAATCCAACTCGTACAGGAATTATTGAGGTGATTGAACAAATGGGTGGGAAGATTTTTGTTCAGGAAACAGATAAAGAAAATCAACTCGGTACAATACGGGTGGAAACAAGTGAGTTGAAGGGGATTGAGATTGGTGGTGCATTGATTCCACGCTTAATTGATGAATTGCCAATTATTGCGCTTCTCGCTACACAGGCTACTGGCGAAACGATTATTCGTGATGCTCAAGAGTTAAAAGTAAAAGAAACGAATCGAATTGATGCAGTTGCAAAAGAGTTGGGAACGTTGGGCGCTTCGATTGAACCCACAGATGACGGTCTGATTATCCAAGGTAAAACGGCACTTCATGGGGGACAAGTCACGAGCTACGGGGATCATCGCATCGGGATGATGCTTCAAATTGCTGCTTTGATTGTCACACAAGGAACGGTAGAATTAGAAAAAGCTGAGGCCGTTTCGGTTTCATATCCGGAATTCTTTAAGGACCTAGCGAAACTAGGTGTAAAGTAAGAGAGGTGAACAAAATGACCACGATTTTTTTAATTGGCTTTATGGGAGCTGGTAAAACAACGGTGGGAAAGTTGCTTGCTCACTCTACTCAAAAGAGACATCTTGATTTAGATGTAGAAATTGAGAAAAAAGTTGGGCAGCCCATTTCGCAAATATTTTCTGAGCAGGGAGAGCTAAGTTTTCGTAAGATTGAACATGAATCGTTAAAAAAAAGTATGGATCAAAATGCAATTGTATCGACTGGCGGTGGAATTGTACTTAGCGCTTCTAATCGTGCGTTACTTCAAGAGTTTTCCTCGGAGGTTATTTACCTAAAGACGGACCCCACTGTTTTTATTGAGCGGTTAAAGCGGGATACAAAAAATGTTAGACCGCTCGTTACAGATAAAAGCGTGGAAGAGATAAGTGCCATCTATTTACCTCGTGAGGTACTATACGAGTCTTGTGCCAATTTCACTGTCAATACGAGTCTTTATTCACCAAAAGAGGTAGTAAGAGAGATTCTTGCTTATTTGAATAAAAAGGAGCAAATGCTATGAAGGTTGGCTATCTTGGTCCAGTCGGATCTTTTACACATGCAGCAATGACTCAGTTTTTTTTGACAGGTAATGAAGCGATACAAGAGGTGGCATGTGCGACTATCCCTGCTTGTTTGCGAGCTTTGGAAACAAAAAACGTAGACATTTCGATTGTTCCAATCGAAAATTCTGTTGAAGGAACGGTAAATACAACCCTTGATTTTATGTATCACGAATCGACGCAACATGTCTTAGCGGAAGTGATTTTACCAATTGAGCAGAATTTTATGGTGCATCCAGATCAAAAAGAAACTTGGGGAAATGTGACAAAAATTTTCTCACATCCCCAAGCAATTGCTCAATCACAACATTTTTTAACTGAAGATTTTCCCACGATTGAAACGTATCCAACCAGTTCAACGTCAGCAGCAGCAAAATATGTAAAGGAACATCCCGAACAAGCCCTTGGAGCAATCGGGCCCAAGAGTGCTGCTTTAGAATATGGTCTTTCAGTGGTCAAGCAAGGGGTTCAAGACCTTACCAACAATGCGACGCGTTTTTGGTTGATAGGAGAAATCGCAAAACTTCCACCTATCGCACCGCGTTTTGCACTGGAAAAGTTATCTTTAACGGTTACTATGCCAAAGAATACGCCAGGAGCATTACATCAAGTTTTATCGGTTTTCAGCTGGAGAAATATTAACTTGACGAAGCTTGAGTCGCGACCGCTAAAAACAAAGCTCGGGGAGTATTTCTTTTTAATTGAAGCTCCCCTTGAACAACCAAAGGAATTACTTGAAAATGCAATGCAAGAATTGACGTTACTTGGAGCGCAAGTTAAATCTTACGGTTATTATCCAGTTTACTCTTTAAAACCTTTACAATAATGTGACTTTAAAAACTTTGCTTTTTATTTAAAAAGTAAAGTTTTTCTTTTCATTGGGAAAAAACTAGTATATCCTTATAAAAGGAGCTTTACTTATTGTAATTTAATTGGGGTGTTATTATGTCAAGAATGGATCGATACAATCAACCGTCTGTTCAAGAGAATCAACAATCAATGGAACGACGACAACAACAAAGTGAACATCATCATCCGCCGAAAAAGAAAAGAAAAAAAAGACATTTGTTTCGAAATATTTTACTGCTTCTTTTCCTTTTATTACTAGTTTTTGGTGGATATAGTTATGCTTCATATAAAAAGGGCTTGGAAAGCGCAAAAAACGATAAAAGTATTCCTCAGATAAAAGTGGACGAATTTAATGGAGAAGCCTCTAGTGATGGCTCCGTTAATATCCTTTTATTAGGAAGTGATTCTAGAGGGGCTGATCAAGGACGATCAGATACAATTATGGTGGCACACTATAGTAAAAATAGTAAAACCCCAAAATTAATTTCTTTCATGCGGGATACTTATGTTAATATTCCAGGAGTTGGCTATAATAAAATAAATGCAGCTTATTCTTACGGGGGACCGGATCTAGTTCGAAAAACATTAAAAAACATGTTCGGGATTTCGATACAATATTATGCGATTGTTAACTTTGAATCATTTCCTAAAGTTATTGACACCTTGTTGCCTAGTGGTGTAAAAATCAACGCTGAAAAAGATTTAGACTTGGATCAAGTTTTTATCAAAAAAGGCTGGCAATCTATGACTGGAAAACAGGCACTTCAATATGCTCGGTTCCGACATGATGAAGAAGGAGACTTTGGCCGTGTTCGACGGCAACAGCAAGTAATGACCGCGATTATGAAACAAGCGGTTTCACCCAAAAGCTTATTCACTTTTGCAGAAGCAGTCGGGAAAGTTCAAGGGTATACAACTACAGATATTCCCAATAGCTTTTATCTATCTGTCGCCAAAGATTTTGTCATTGGAAGTGTAAATCCTTTAGAAAAAATGACGGTTCCGGTTGACGATTCCTGGTCCTACGAAAATTATACATCGGTGGGTAGTGTATTATCTATTGATGAGCTGAAAAATAAATTAGCCGTACAAAAATTTGTAAATGATTAACATTCCTTTATTTAGGGAGTAGATTGTTTTCTTCGTCTCTAAAATATGGTATAGTAATTTTATTGTGGTAAAAAAAGTGAGGGAAGCAAATGAAATTAGCTGTTGTAACAGATAGTACGGCTTTTCTATCTGATGAGGTCAAACAAAAAGAAAATCTTTTTGTTATTTCAATTCCTGTGATTTTGGATGGGCAAATTTATCAGGAAGGTATCGATATAAAAGCTAACGATTATTATTCTTTGCTTAAAAGTAGCAAAAAATTCCCAACAACTTCTCAACCAGCGCTAGGTGAAATGCTTGATTTATATCAAAGTATTGCCAATCAAGGGTACGATACGATTATTAGCATTCATCTTTCTTCTGGAATTTCTGGTTTTGTCAATAATTTGCAGTCCATTGCTTCTTCAGTCGAGGGGGTAACTATTTATTCGTTTGATTCTCTTATTACAAGTAGTCCAATGGGACATATGGTTGCTGTTGCACTGGAAATGGGAGAAGAGGGACGTTCAATTGAAGAGATTCTTCAGCGATTGACAGAGATTAAAGAGCATTCAAGCGCCTACTTAATTGTGAACGATTTAAATAATTTGGTTCGTGGTGGACGTTTGACCAATGGTGCTGCATTGATTGGAAGTTTGTTGAAGATTAAACCCATCTTAACTTTTACGGATGGGAAGATTGTTGTTTTTGAAAAAATTCGTTCCTCTAAAAAAGCTTTTTCACGTGTTGAAAAACTGATTGGAGAACAGATAAAGAAAAGTCCTTATCCACTTAAGTTCTTTGTGATACATGGCAATGATTTAGAAACAGCAGAAAAAGAAAAAGAAGCACTTCAAAAAAAATATCCGGAAATTGATGTTCAAATTAGTTATTTCGGCCCGGTAATCGGCACTCATTTAGGTGAAAAAGCCATTGGTATTGGTTGGTCACCGCAGTAATTTTGCAATTATAATACACGTTTAAAAACTAACAAATTTTGTTAGTTTTTTTTGCGTTGATTTTATTACCATAATATTATTATGGTAAACTGAAATGCTCTTTCAAATAAAAAATAAGTTGACCATAATTTAATTATGACCAACTTATTTTTTATTGTTAATGTTTCCTGCTTGAAAATAGCTTTTATCTGTACTTTCATCAAATATAAAGTACAGATGTTCTTCTTCATTAGCATTGAAATAACCAAAGTCTATAGCAGCTTTTCCGTCTTCGAGTTCAATAATACCTTCGTAGTTATTGATAAAAAGATGCTTCATTTTTTTGAACAACTTCATTTTTTTGTCGACTTTCTCATAGGCGGCAACAAGAGTAAACCCTTCTTCCAATAGGTCTTTCATATGTTCAATTTTAATTACAGTGTCAAGACTAAACTCCCTAAAGCGTTTACTTCTATCCACAGAGTGAATATAGCCTTTTTTTTCCCAATAACGAAGCTGACGAGTAGAAATACCAGTAATTTTGCTCACTTCGCTAATCCCAATAATAATTTTGTTTCCTTTTAATAGTTCTAGCTTTGAAGGGTGCATTATTTTCCCACCTTTTATTTCTTACCTTTATTATAGTTAGTTTCAGGGGCATGTCAACCTCAGAAACCACATTGTCAAAGAGAAAGACTTTTGTGTCAAACTGATTGACAATGAATCGGAAAAAGAGTAAAGTAATACCGTTAGTTAAATTTGAAAAGGAGATTGATATTTTGAATAATAAAAATCAAACATTAGATATATACGGAAAACCGTATAATCGTACTTTATTAGTTCTGGTATTATTAGTTGGAACATTTTGTACAGTATTAAACCAAACCATTTTGACCACTGCATTTCCAACTTTAATGAAGGCTTTTGATGTTTCAGCTTCTACAGTCCAGTGGCTGACAACTGGTTTTTTGCTTGTTAACGGAATTATGATTCCGATTAGTGCGTGGCTTGTCAATAAGTTCCATACTAGATCGCTTTATATGGCCGCTATGGGGACATTTTTAGTTGGAACTATTGTTTGTTATGTGGCACCAAATTTTTCAACATTATTGATTGGACGCTTAATTCAGGCAGCGGGTGTAGGAGTATCTATGCCGATTTTACAAACAATTATGCTGTCTATTTTTCCACCCGAAAAACGTGGGGCAGCAATGGGCATGGCTGGAATTGTTATTGGGCTTGCACCTGCAGTTGGTCCGACATTGTCTGGATATATTATTGATTCATATAAATGGAATGATTTATTTGGTATTATTATCCCGATTGTAGCAATTGTTTTAGTCTTATCTTTCTTTTTAATGAAAAATGTGATTGAACTTTCAAATCCTAGTATTGATATTCTTTCAATCATCCTTTCAACAGTAGGTTTTGGTTCTTTCTTATATGGGATTTCCAATGTAGGAACAAAGGGCTGGACCGATGCAAGTGTGTTAATTTACATGTTTGTTGGAATTGCCTTTATTGCTTTATTTACGTGGAGACAGTTAACGATGGAGCATCCATTGCTTGAATTAAGAGTATTTAAATCAGTCGAATTCACCTTATCAGCGGTCCTTGTGGGAGTTACAAGTATGGCGATGATTGGTGCTGAAATGGTTCTTCCTCTTTATATTCAAAACATACGCGGGGAATCAGCTTTTCATTCAGGATTAATGTTACTTCCAGGAGCACTTATCATGGGCGCTATGATGCCGATCACCGGAGCAATATTTGATAAGATGGGGGCTAAAAAGTTAGCAATTGCAGGAATGTTTATCTTAATGGTTGGAACTGCTCCCTTTATCTTTTTAACAAAATCAACTCCAACCATCTATATTATTGTTTTGTATGCCATTCGTATGTTTGGAATTTCAATGGTTATGATGCCTGTGACAACATCTGGGATGAATGCTTTATCCAGAACGATGATTAGCCACGGAACAGCTGTAAATAATACTTTCCGTCAGATAGCAAGTTCAATTGGAACTGCAATTTTAATCAGTGTTTTAAGCAATGTTACCACCAATAATTTGCCTGCAAAATCTGTCTTAGCTAAAACACCATTAAGCTATAAAGATCAAGCGATTAGTGCGACGCTTCAGGGGTATCATGCCGCCTTTTTGGTCGCGACACTCTTTTGTTTAGCTGGATTTATCATTGCAATGTTTTTGAAAGACAAAAAAAGAGCAGCTATAGGAGGTGCTGAAAAATGATTATTGCAATCTTAATTGTTAGTTTATTAGCCTTTACGTTATCCATTATTTTTGCAAAAAAAATCTGGCGTCCAATCTTTATTTTTATTTTTGGTTGCTGCTTTATTTTTTCG